>JBKQMI010000232.1:0-21915 GCA_052146775.1 Methylocella sp.
TTCAGCTGGGTGCCGAAATCGGAGAGCTTGCCCTTGCGCCGCTGGCCGTGCTGGCCGGGTCCATATTCGCGCCGGTTGACCGGGCTTTTCGGACGGCCCCAGATATTCTGGCCCATGCGGCGGTCGATTTTATACTTCGCTTCTGCGCGCTTCGTCATCGCGTGTCCTCTAAAAGGGTTTGCCGGCGCTGAGGACGCGTGAGAAAACGCCGGGCGCTTTCAAGAAAGCGCGGCGCAAAGACTCGCGTCCTCCCGCAAGCGGGGGAGGAGCGCGCCCTCCTCTGCCAGCCCTTGAAGGGACCGGCCGACAGGCGTTCTCTTCTTTTGAAGATGATCTTCGATTGAAGGTAAGCGCCGCGGGTGCGTTTGGGCGGGACAAGCCCGCCACGGGTGCTGCGCGCCCGAAGACGACGCAAGCGGCGATGGTTAGAGGAGTTTTACGAAGGCGTCAAGGGAGACGGCGATAATGACCTCGACGGAACCTCGCGGCGCGATAATATGGATGCCCGCCGCCAGCTGAAGCGGGGACGCTGCGCGGAAGACGGGAACCGGACGCGCGAAAATCGAAGGAGGATGCGATGGCCAAGCCCGACTTCGGGTCTGTCGACGCATATATCGCCGCGCAGCCTGAAACCGCGCAAGAGGCGCTGCAGTGCGTGCGCCGCGCCATCCGCAAAGCCGCGCCCGACGCCGAGGAAGGTATCTCGTACAAGATGCCAGCCTACACACTGCCCGACGGCCCCCTTCTCTATTTCGCAGGGTGGCGACGCCATTACTCTTTGTACCCGGCCACAGACCGCGTCGTCGCCGCTTTCGAGGACGATCTGGCGGCCTACACAGTCGAAAAGGCGACCATCCGGTTCCCGCTTTCGGAACCTGTCCCGGTAAAATTGATCGAACGCATCGCCCGGCTCCGTGCGAAAGAAGTCAGCGAGCGCGCGAAAGAGAAGGCGGGCGCGGCAAAAAAGCAAACGCGGGCGCGTCCAGCGCGATAGACCGGCCCCAGTTGGCCCCGAAAGAAATTTCGCGGGCGCGGCGGTATTGGACCGGCGCGGTCTCATGATAGCTTCAGCAACTGGATTTGCCTCTCGGTGGGCCGCAGCGGGAGACAGCGTTTGAAGCCGGAAACGCAGGGGCATATCGATGGGCTGTGCGCGGTCTACGCCGTGCTTAACGCGTGCAAGCTGCTGTTCGAGCATTCGGAGAAGATGGACGAGCAATTGTTCAAGGCGCTTTGCCTCGGCATTTCCGATCTCTTTCCGAAGATCGTTTACGAGGGGACGGAAGTCGTCGGGGTGCGCCGGCTTCTCGGCGCCGCAAGCGAATGGACCGCGCGCATCCATAAATGCGAGCTTGTCTGGAGCCAGCCGCTGTTCCGCAAAAAGATCGCGACGGTCGACGAATATTTCGCCTGGCTGCAGTCGGAACTGAAGCCGGCCGACGGGGGGCGCCGCGCGGGGATCATCGGCCTCGGCAAGCCCTGGGAGCACTGGACCGTCGCGCGCGGCGTGAGAGGCGGCCGCGCCGCCTGGTTCGACAGCTGGGGCTTTCCCGACTCGACCGCCTTCAGCTATTTCACCTTCGACAAAACCCGGGCGGGCGAAGGCAAGAACCAGAAAACCCTGCTGATGTACCACCAGACCTTCGTTCTCGCGGCGCCGCCGCGATAGCGCCCAAAGAGCCTGCGCGGCGTGCAAGATCAGATCGCCTCGATCTTAACCCGCGCGGCGCGCTTTTCGGCCGCCTCCTTACGCTCGCTGTAGCGGCTCGTCAGATAGTCCGAGGCGCCGCGCGTCAGAAGCGTGAATTTGATCAATTCCTCCATCACGTCGACGACGCGATCATAAAAGGGCGAAGCGAGCATCCGGCCCTCTCCGTCGAATTGCTCATAGGCCTTGGCGACCGAAGACTGGTTCGGAATGGTGATCATCCGCATCCAGCGGCCAAGAATGCGAAGCTGGTTGACGGCGTTGAAGGATTGCGAGCCGCCGCTGACCTGCATCAAGGCCAGCGTCTTTCCCTGCGTCGGCCGCACCGCGCCAAGCGAGAGCGGAATCCAGTCGATCTGCGCTTTCATCACGCTGGCCATCGCGCCATGGCGCTCGGGCGAGCACCAGACCTGCCCCTCCGACCAGGCCGACAGCTCACGCAACTCGCTCACCTTCTCATGCGTGTCGGGCGCGTCATCGGGCAAAGGCAGCGCTGTTGGATCGTAGACACGCGTTTCGGCGCCAAAAGCCTGTAGAAGACGCTCCGCCTCCAGCGTCAGAAAGCGGCTGTAGGATCTCTGGCGCAACGAACCATAGAGCAGCAGAATGCGCGGCGGGTGCGAGGGCGCAGGAGGCGTGAGGCGATCCGCGTCCGGAATGTCGAGCGCGTCATGCGCGATATTGGGTAAGTCATCCAAGCGGTTCGACCCTCGCCTTTGGGACCGCGCGCAATGCGGCGCCGCGTTCGTACCAGCCGCGGCTGGCGTTGACGATATGGACCAGCGAAAGCATCGCGGGGACCTCGATCAGCACCCCGACCACCGTCGCAAGCGCCGCACCCGAATGGAAGCCAAAGAGGCTGATCGCGGCGGCGACGGCGAGTTCGAAGAAATTGCTGGCGCCGATCATCGCGGAAGGACCGGCGACGCAATGCGGCTCGCCGGTCAGCCGGTTCAAGAGATAGGCGAAGCCGGCGTTGAAATAGACCTGGATCAGAATCGGCGTCGCGAGGAGCAAAATCACCAAAGGCTGCGCGACGATCTGTTCGCCCTGAAACCCGAACAGCAACACCAGCGTCGCCAGCAATGCGCCAAGCGAGAACGGATGCAACAACGCCAGCGCGCGGGCGAGCGCCGCCGCGCCGCCGCTCTCCAGCAGAGCGCGCCGCGCCATCTGGGCCGCGATGACCGGGATCACAATGTAAAGCCCGACCGAAAGGGCGAGCGTATCCCATGGAACGGCGATCGCCGAGAGGCCGAGCAGGAGCCCGACCAGAGGCGCGAAGGCGACGACCATAATGACGTCGTTGAGCGCGACCTGACTCAAGGTGAAATGCGGTTCGCCTTTGACGAGATTGGACCAAACGAAAACCATGGCCGTGCAAGGCGCGGCGGCGAGCAGGATCAGCCCCGCGATATAGGAATCGATCTGATCGGCCGGCAGAATGGAGCGAAAAATATGGCCGATGAACAGCCAGGCGAGCGCCGCCATCGAAAACGGCTTCACCGCCCAGTTGATGAACAGCGTCACGCCCATGCCGCGCCAATGGCGCTTCACCTCGCCCAGCGCCGAAAAATCGATTTTCAGCAACATCGGAACGATCATCAGCCAGATCAGCGCCGCGACGGGCAGATTGACCCTCGCGATCTCCATCGCGCCGATGGCGTGAAACAGGCCCGGCGCCAGCTGCCCCAGCAAAACGCCCGTGGCGATGCAGAGACAAACCCACAAAGTGAGGGTGCGTTCAAAGAAGGACATTCAGATTTCTTTCGGTTGTCTTGACGTCAAGCGCTCGCCACATGGCGGCCCTTTTCGTCGACGACGCGCTCGCCATCCTCCTTGAAGAACTCGCCCTGCTGCGCCGGCAGGAGATCGAGCGCGGCCTCCGACGGCCGGCAGAGCTTTACGCCTTTCGGCGAGACGACGATCGGCCGGTTGAGCAGGATTGGATTCTTCTCTATGGCGTCGAGCAGCGCCTCGTCCGTGAGGGCCGGATCGCCGAGCTTCAGATCGGCGAACGCCTTTTCCTTCTCCCGCAGCAGCGCGCGCAGCGAAACCCCCGCGCGGGCGGCGAGTTGCGCGATCAGCGCACGCGTCGGCGGGGTCTTCAGATATTCGATGACATGCGGCTCGACGCCGGCGTTGCGGATGAGGCCGAGCACATTGCGCGAAGTTCCGCATTTCGGGTTGTGGTAGATGATCACGTCCATGAGCGTTCCTTTCCTTTGCTTCAGGTTTCAATCGCGCAACAGGGGACCGGCGCCGGGACACATTCGCCAAGCCGCCCGCCGCAGCAATCCTCAACGAGAAAGGCGGCGAGGCGCTGGATCGCGCCGACATCCGCGCGATAGATGATCGAGCGGCTCTTGCGCTCGGCCTCGATGAGGCCCGCGCGGGCGAGCACCGAAAAATGCGCCGATAGCGTGTTGTGCGGAACGCCGAGAAGGCGTGCGACGTCGCCGGCGGGAAGGCCGCCAGGGGCATGCCTGACGAGGAGGCGGAACGCATCGAGGCGCGTGCCCTGCGCCAGCGCGGCTAGAATCTCCATCGCGGCTTCGTTCTCCATATGTCGATATTAGCCGACATATGGAAGAATGCAAGGTCTCTTATCTAGCGCCTACTTTCCCGTCACAAGCAGGATTTTGCCTGCGTGGGCGGATGATTCCATCAGTTCATGCGCTTGCCGCGCCTCCTCTAAGGGGAAGGTCGCATGAATGACCGGCTTGACCTTGCCCGCCGCCAGCAGCGGCCAGACTTTTTCGCTTAAAGCGCGCGCGATCTCGGCCTTTTGCGCCACCGTCCGCGCCCGCAAGGTGGAGCCGGTGATGGTGAGCCGCTTGGTCAGCATCGTCCAGAGATTGAATTTCTCGATCGTTCCGCCCTCCGTGGCGGCGATCTGCACGAGCCGTCCCTCCATCGCAAGGACCGACAGGTTGCGCGCAAAATACGAACCGCCGACCATGTCGAGCACGACATCGACGCCGCGCCCATGCGTCGCCGCCTTCACTTCCGCGACGAAATCCTGCGTCTTGTAGTTGATGGCGCAATCGGCGCCGAGCGTGCGGCAGAAGGCGCATTTTTCGTCCGAGCCTGCGGTCGCGATCACCTTCGCGCCGAACGCTTTGGCGAGCTGGATCGCCGTCGAGCCGATGCCGCTGGAGCCGCCGTGAACCAAGAGCGTCTCGCCCGCTTTGAGGCGGCCTCGCGTGAAGACGTTGTCGTAGACGGTGAAGAAGGTTTCAGGAACGCCGGCCGCCTCGATGAGGCTCAAGGCATTGGGGACCGGCAGGCAAAGTTCAGCGGCGGCGACGCAATATTCGGCGTAGCCGCCGGAGCCGACGAGCGCGCAGACCTCCTCGCCGACCCGCAACGTCGCGACGTCAGGCCCGAGCGCCGCGATCCGGCCCGCGACCTCAAGCCCCGGAATCTCCGATTCGCCCTTCGGCGGCGGATAGACGCCGAGGCGCTGCATGCAGTCCGGCCGATTGACGCCCCCGGCGACCACCTCGATCAGAACCTCGCCGGGACCCGGCCGCGGCGCTTCGGCCGTTCCGATCCTGATGACGTCAGGGCCGCCCGCGCCATTGAAATAGACATATCGCATCGAGGTCATGGGCCTGGCTTCCCCCTCCCGCCCCCTCAGTCAGGCCGGTTTCATGAAAAAATAGACCGTGAGAACGAGCCCGACGGCGATGACGAATCCCTTGACGATGCCCTGCGGCAGACGGCGCGCGGCATGGATCCCGACGAAGCCGCCGATGATCGCCGCGACCGCGACGAGGATCGTCAGCTTCCAGTGCACCAGCCCGGCGATGATGAAGGTGACGACGGCGGCGGCGTTCATCAAGACCGCGAGAAGGATTTTCAGACTGTTCATCAGCCAGATGTCGCGCAGCCCGTAGAGCGTCAGGCCGGCGAGCATCAGGATGCCGATGCCGCCGCCGAAATAGCCGCCATAGACGGCGATGAGCCCCTGCGCGACAAGGACCCCCGTGCGATTCAGCCGGAAGCGCGCGCTATCAGGGTGCAGCACGTTGCCGCCGGCGAATACGGCCGTCGCGAACAGAATGAGCCAGGGGATGATGCGGGCGAACAGCGCGGCCGGCGTGATGAGGAGCAGAAGGCCGCCTATGAGGCCGCCCGCGAGGCTGATCGCGGCGAGCGCCGGGACGTTGATGCGGTGGTCTTTCGCCGCCGCCCTGATGCCGTCCCGCGCGGCGACGGCGGTCGTGACCTGGCCCGGAAACAGCGCGACCGTGCTCGACGCATTGGCGGCGATCGGCGGCACGCCAGCCGCGATCAACGCCGGAAGCGTGAGGAACGAGCCGCCGCCCGCCAGAGCGTTGATGAAGCCCGCCATGAAGGCGGCGAGCGCCACGACCGCGATCGCAATCGACATATTGAGCCTTTCTTAAAAAGCGGAATGAGGAAAAGCGGAGCCGCTTTTCCGCCCGAATCCCGCTCTGAACGATCGGAATCGATCGCGTTCGCGATTTTGCATGATTCTGGATTGATTCAATCTCGAATCAGCGTGATCGAGAGCGTCGACCCAACCGCCAGGCGGCGAGGCCAAAGGAAACGCTGGGAGCGTTCGGCGGGAAGATGGCGCTGACGACCGGCGCGGCGCTGAACCCGCTGCTCCGCAGGCCTTTATTGTTGCGATGCAAAATATTTCGCCAAGCTTTGTGGTCATATTTGCTGCAATGCGAGGTCTACTTTCAACATGCCGGTAATTTCTGATTGGCATAGCCATGTCCACGCAGCCAACGCGGCATGTAACCCCGTCCCTAGACGCCAGAGGAGCTTTAGCTCCATCAAAGCAAACACGTTAAAAGACAATTTTATTGTATTTTTTGATGCAATGTCTTGCGGGTTGATTATATGGTTCTCAACTGGGAGCATTCTATTGTCGAATGCGCGCTGAGGATTGCGTTCGGTGTTTTCGAACCGATCATTTCGATCCGCTGGCCGGGGCGCCCCCGCCGGAGGCTCGGCTCCAAGGCGCGGTTTGCGGTTTATCCTGGAGACATTTCGATCATGGCCTATGTTCTGGATCACAGGGAGATGCCCGAATCCCGGGCTTCCGCGTTCGCGAAGGCAGGAGCCGCGCGCGCCCGGCCCGCACGCTCGCTCTGGAGCTGGTTCATTGCGCGGCCCGAGCCGAAGCCGGCGTCAAGCCCTTGGGGCGCGATCTCGGACGCCAATGAAATCGCCCCCGGCATCCTCTGGTTCAGCACAGCGGCCCGCACCGGCTATCGTCTCTCGGCGCACCGCCAACGCGCCCTGCCGAAGTCTTTGAGGACGGAGGACGCATGGTATGAGGACAGCTCCGAATGGGCCGCCGTCGCCGTCGTCTTCGATCGCATATTCGACCAATTGCCGGCGCCCGACACGGCCGATTGTTCGCTCTACCATGCCGGCAAGGAAACGCTGAAGAACTGGCGCCCGGAGGAATATGAGGCCTGGTTCGAGACCGAGCTGGACAAGGCCGAGATCGACGCCCTCGCGGTCACGCAGTTCCACCGGCTGCACGCCGACCGCTGGATCGTCCTCGACGCATTCGACGATCGCGCGCCCTTCGTCGCCGGCGGCTGGCTCCACGCGCGCGCAAGACTTGGCGGCGATCCGCCCTTCGGCGCCGCGAGCGGACGACCGCTCGGGCCGAGCCGCTGGTTCCTCCTCGACGCCGAGGAGTTCACCAACCGGCGCGGCAGGCCTTTCGTGATCGACCCGGAAAGACACCACGAAATCGACGAACCATGCGCGATCTCTTGAAAATCGCCGCTTCATTTCGCCAGGGAGCGGGATGGGGAAAAGCGGACCCCGCTTTTCCGCCCGCATAGCACTCTGAACTGTCGAAATCGATTCCGTTCACGATTTTGGATCGATCCAATCCAAGCCAAAATCATCTTGATCTTGGCTAAGGCGGTCTCTTAACGCCAATCTTTCTCCATTTCGCTGACAGACCAGGCTGGGCGTCGCCGCGACTCGCCATTTCGCCGCGCGGGCGCGCGGCGGGAACGCGCCGCCAACCGCCCGAGGAAGAGTTTGAAGGATGGCCAGCCTCGCCCAATCCTCGATCCGCGACCCCGCCGCGCGGATCGTTTCGGCCCCAGTCCTCACCGGGCTTGTCCGCGCCGGCGACTTCGCGCTCTTCCTCGTCGCCGCCTTTCTCGCGGCGGCGGGCGTCGGGGCCTGGTTCGACGCGCCTTTCTGGAACGAGGCGCCCCTACGCGGCGCCGCGGCGCTCGCCGGCGCGATCGGCGCGGCGACGGGGTGCGCCACGCTCGACTCGGGCGGCGTCTACGCCATCGATCGGCTCGGCGACGCCCGCATGCAGATCGGGCCGATGCTGAAGGCTGTCATCCTCGCCGCCGCCGCCATCATCGCGTGCCTCTTCCTCGTCGACGTCGATACGCCGCCCTTGCGGGCGTTTCCCTTCGCTTTCGGGGTGGGCGCGCTGGCGTTGCAAACCGGCTGCCGTCTCGCCCTCCAGGCGCTGATCCGGCGCTGGCGAAAGGCCGGCCTCTTTCGCCGCCGCATCGCGATCGTCGCGGTCAGCGACTTTTCCCGCGAATTCATCGAGCGGCTACGCGCCGACCCCGACGCCTTTGAAATCGCCGGCGTTTATGATGACCGCCTGCGCTCCGGCCGCGTGCCGCCGGCGCACGCGGGCGTCACCGTCCGCGGCTCGGTCGCCGATCTCGTGCGCGACAGCCGCGACGAGCGCGTCGACATCATCGCAGTCGCGCTGCCGCTCAGCGCCGTGCAGCGCATCGCCGACGTCCTCGAAGCGTTGAGCAGCACGGTCGCCGATGTCTGCCTGACGACCGATCTCGCGGGACTCGCCTATCACGGGCGCCAGTTCGGCGCCGTCGGCGCCAATCCCGTCATCTCGATCGGCGAAAAGCCGCTGAAGGATTGGCGCGCCGCCAAGAAAGCCAGCTTCGACTTTATCGTCGCCGCGCTCGCCCTCATCGTTCTGTCGCCGCTCCTCGCCGCGCTGGCGCTCGCCATCCGCCTCGACAGCGCGGGGCCGGTCCTGTTCCGGCAGCCGCGCCTCGGCTTCAACAACCGTCTGTTCATCTGCTACAAATTCCGCACCATGCGCGCCGATATGACGGATCTCCTCGCCGACCGGCAGACGGTGCGCGGCGATCCGCGCATCACCCGCGTCGGACGATGGCTGCGCAAATTCAGCCTCGACGAACTGCCGCAACTCATCAATGTGATGAACGGCTCGATGTCGCTTGTGGGGCCAAGGCCGCATGCGCCGAATACCAAGGCGGCCGATCGCCTGTTCGCCGAGGTCGTGCGGGAATATGCGCAACGCCACCGCGTCAAGCCCGGCATCACGGGCTGGGCGCAGGTCAACGGCTGGCGCGGCGAGACGACGACGGTCGAGCAGGTCGAGAACCGCGTGCGCTGCGACCTCTACTATATCGACAACTGGTCGATCCTCTTCGACCTCAAGATCATAGCGATGACCATCATGCGCGAAATCTGCAGTCGGCATGCGTTCTGAGCAACCGCCGGCCGGCGCACCCGAATAAGCATTGCTCTTTCGTTGGCGCCCTCTTAGATGCGAGAGCCCAATTAAGAAAATTCTCGCGCATCATCTGGCGGATGCGCGAGAATGAGAACATGGTCAGGTTACTGCAATGAATTTGCGAGCCAAAGGCGCCAGCATTCGCGATCAATTCCGATCCGTCGAACGCGCGCCGCATGACAAGGCGCGGAGCCGTCCGACATATCCCTCCAGCCCCCTCCATTTGTTCTGATATGGACCCCGAGGCCATTTCGGCCCCGTTCGAAAACAAATATAGGGCGAGGCTGCGCTTCCGTCCCGAGGTTGCTCATCGGGAATTCTTAGTTTTCTCTTAAAATATGCGTGAAACGCGGATCCAGGGGACCGGATGGCGGAAAAAGAGACGAGGCTGGCGTTCGGCGACTTCGTCCTTGACGGCGCCAACGCCCTGCTCTGGCGTGGAGCGGACCGTATCGCGCTGACGCCGAAGCCGTTCGGCGTGCTTTGCCACCTCGCCCGGCGCGCCGGCGAGCTTGTCGCCAAGGACGAGCTTCTCGACGCGGTGTGGCCCCATCTTCACGTTACCGAGTCGAGCCTGAGCGTATGCATCAACGCGGTTCGGCTGGCGCTCGGCGACGATTCGCGCGCGCCGCGCTATATCGAGACGGTGACCCGGCGGGGCTATCGTTTCATCGCGCCTGTCAGCCCATGCGGTCCCTGCGGCCCCTGCGCGCCAGGCCTTCCCTGCGCCCCGAGCCTTCCCTGCGCCCCGAGCGGGATTGACGCGAGCGCCCGCGCCGGGCCTGAAAACGGCGAAGCCGCGAGACCGCCGCCGCGCGCCGACTGGCGGGTCGGGCGCGAGGCCGCGCTCGCGACGATGGAGCGCTGGTTCGAAGAGGCCGCGCGCGGCGCCCGCAAGCTGGCGTTCGTCACCGGCGAGGCGGGCATCGGCAAGACGACCTTCGCCGAGATGCTGATCGAGCGGATGTCCGACCGAGTCGTCGGCGTATTGATCGGCCGCTGCATCCAGCATTTCGGCGGCGACGAGGCTTTTCTGCCCTTGAACGAGGCCCTCGCCACCGGATGCGCCGGTCCGGACGGTCCCTTCCTCCTTGCGGCGTTGCGCGACCGTGCGCCGACCTGGCTCGCGCAGCTGCCAGGCGCCGTCGCGGCGCGCGACAGCGCCGCCCTGAAGGACGAAACCTTCGGCGCCTCGCGCGAGCGCATGCTGCGCGAATTCTGCGAACTCCTCGAGGCGCTGAGCGCGGCGCGTCCGTGGATCGTCATCATCGAGGATCTGCATTGGAGCGACTATGCCTCGCTCGACGCGCTGTCGCGCTTCGCCAATCGCGACCGGAGGGCCGCCGTCCTGATCGTTGCGACTTATAGGCCGGCCGACGTCCGCGCCGGTGAACATCCGCTCCGCGCGATGCATCAGGAATCGCAGATCCACGGGCGCTGCTCGGAACTCGCCCTGACCGAATTGTCGCCGGACCAGATCCGGCGCTATCTGACGCTGCGCTTCGGCGCCCCCGATCTCTCGGCAGCGCTCGCGCCGGCGCTGGCCCGGCGAACCGGCGGCAATTCGCTGTTCGTCGCCTCCCTCGTCGATTATTTCGTGGCGCGCGGCAACATCGTCGAGGGCGAGGGCGGCTGGCGCCTCGCGCCCGGCAAAAGCGCCCGGCTGGAGGGCATGCCGCACGATCTTTATGAAATGATCGCCCGGCGGATCGATCGCCTCGCCCCGGACGAGCAGCGTCTGCTGGAGGCGGCGAGCGCTGTTCTCGCCGATTTCTCGGCCGCCGCCGTCGCGGGCGCGCTCGGGCGCGAGACGGCCGAAGTCGACGAGGCCTTCGCGGAGCTTGCCCGCAAGGGCGAGATGTTGCGAGCCGACGGGGTGGCCGAATGGCCGGACGGAACGCTCGCCGGGCGCTACGCGTTCGCGCACGCCCTCTTTCAGGAAGTGCTTTACGAGAGGCTCGCGCCCATTCAACGCACGGTCCTGCACCGCCGTCTGGGCGAGACGCTGGAGCGGGGATACGCGGGGAGAACGTGCGAAATCGCGGCGGCGCTCGCGCTGCATTTCGAGGAAGGCCGCGACATCGCCAGGGCCGCGCATTATCTCGCCGAGGCCGCCGACGCCTCGACGAAGCGATTCAGCGCGCGGGAGGCCGACGCCTATCTCACCCGCGCCCTCGACCTTGTCGAAGGTCTGCCCGCCGGCAAAGCCCGCCTGACGGCGCGCATGAATCTGCTTCGCCAGCGCGGCTGGGCGCGCCGCTCCGGCGGCGATCTGCTGGGCGCATTCGCCGATATCGCCGCCGCGGTCGCCTGCGCCGAGGAGGCCGGCGAGCCTCTTATCGAAACCCTTGGCTTATTGGATCTCAGCCGCTTCAGCCTTTACGTCGACCGGCGCCGCTGCCTCGACTACGCCCAGCAGGCGCTTATCAAAAGCGAGGCGCTGGACGATGAGATCGTCAAGGCCCTCGCGCGGGGCAACAGGGCGAACCTCAATCTGCTTCTGCGCGGATGGCGCAGCCTCGACGCCGCGCGCTGCCGCGAGGCCCTGCGGACAACCGCCTTTTCGAGCGATCCGCTGATCCTCCTGCGGCGCTGCTCGATCGAGGCGGTGCTTCAGTTCCTGACATCCGAATACCGCGCCTGCTCCCTTACAACGCGCAACGGACAGGAATCGTCGCAAGCCCTTGGCGATGTTTTCTTTTCGTCCTTGTTCAATGTGCTCGAAGCCTGCTCGCATCTTTACATCGGCGCATGGCGCCGGTTGCTGGGGAGCGCGAGCGCGGCGCTGGCGATGGCGGAAAAAAACACCAATACCCATGCCGCCGTCCTTTGCCAGCTCTCGATCGCCTGGCTGCACGCGCAGGCTCTCGACTACGGCGGCGCGAAGCACCGCGCCGAGGCGGCGCTGAACAGCGCGATCGAAAGAAATCCATTCAATTTCTTTTACGGCCGCACCCTGCTGGCGAAAGCGTATCTTGGCCTTCGCGACTTTGCCGCCGCGGAGGCGCAGTTCCTGCTGATTGGAGAGAAGATCGAGGGGCAGGGAATCGCCATGGACGCCTCCATCTATCCCGAACATTTCTTCAATCGAACAAAATATCTCATCGAAACCGGCGATTTGGCCCGCGCGCGGGAGCAGGCCCTCCAGCTGCACGCCATCGCCGCCGGGCCGCCGGAGCGCACCTATCTCGCGCTCTCGCATGGGCTGCTCGCCAAGATCGCCCGCCTCGAAGGCGATTTCGACGACGCGCGCCGGCGGCACGCGCTAGCGATCGCCATCGTCGAGGCGACGGAGACGCCCCTGGCCGCCTGGCGCGTCTATGCGTGGGCGGCGGCGTTTCACGAAGACGCCGGCGAACTCGCCGAGGCCGGCGCGGCGCGGGCGCGCTGCGAGGCTGTCATCGCCGGCCTCGCGGACGGTTTCGACGACGCCGACCCATTGCGCGCCTCGTTCCTCGAAAACTACGTGGCGGAAGCACGGCGCGGCGGGCGCTACGGTCCGGCCGGCCAGCCGGATCGCGAGGATCGATGCGCGGGCGCGGGTTCGTCACCTGACGAAAACTCCGGCCAAATCGGCTTGACGCCGCGCGAGTCCTGAGGAGCATGGACAAGTCCTCAAGCGCATAGACAGGAGCGAGGCGATGGTCAAGGCAGTGTGGAGCGGCGCGGCGATCGCGGAGTCGGGCGAGACGGTCATCGTCGAGGGCAATCATTACTTTCCGAGGGACGCCGTCGCGAGTCAATATCTGAAGCCCAGCGCGACCACGACCGTCTGCCCCTGGAAAGGGGTCGCCCATTATTATTCGATCGTCGTCGACGGAGCGGAGAACAAGGACGCCGCCTGGTGCTACCCCGAGCCGAAACCGGCGGCGGCGGAGATCAGGGACAGGATCGCGTTCTGGAAGGGCGTCAAGGTTGCGTGACGGCGCGCACAGCCCCGGCATTCCCACGGCGTCATGGCCGGGCTTGACGAGACGCTAGAGCGCTTTCCGACCGAATGGATCATTCGGTCGATAAGAAATCGCTCCCGATTCAAAAGCTTGAGCATATTCTTGTCGATCAGATTGATTCAATCTGATCGGAATATGCTCTAGGGCCATTATGCGCGACGCGCCTCAGAGCGTCTTCTCCAGCAGCGCCTCGATCCATTCCGGCTGCGTCTCGCCGATCGAGCGGCCGACTTCCTTCGCGCCCTTAAAGCAGATCAGCGTGCTTTGCAGATTGGCGCCGAAGCGGGCCGCCAGATCCTTTTGCGTATCGAAATCGATGGTGAAGATTTCGAGGTCCTTGAAGCGCGGTTCCAACGCCAGCTTTTCGATGATCGGCTTTTGCGCCTTGCAGGCCGGACACCAGGGCGCGGCGACATGAATGAGAATCGGCTTGCCCGCCGCCTGCGCCGCCGCGAACGCCTTCTCGTCGAAAGGCGCCGGCGGGCCGCCTGCGAAAAGCGGCGGCGCGGTCAAGAGGGCGGCGCAGACGGCGAACCCCAAGGCGCGGCGGCTCAGCATGGCGGCATCCTCCAACATACCCCGGCGGGAACTCGCAAATCCGAAAGCGGGGTTCTGGCGCCGGTCACTGCATCTTATCGGGCGGGTTCTCCACGGCCCAGGCGGGATCGGCCTCGACGGCCGCCGCCTCGTGGTCGGCCTGCCAGCCCTCCACGCCGTCCGGATACCAATAAACATGTGCGTAGCCGAGGCCGACCAGCCGTTTGGCCGCGTTCCAGCTACCCCAGCACTCAGGATGACAGAAAGTGACCACCGCCCGGCCGGGATCGCCGCCCGTCAGCGCCGCGACGCGGCTTTTGAAGCGCTCCGAAAATTGCGGATCGGCGCTGCCCCCGCCCGCGCCCGGCAACCACACCGCGCCGGGAATTGACCGGTGCAGCGGCAGCCAGGGCGTCCCCGGCGCCATCGAGGGCGGCTTCACGTCGGCGAGCGCCACATCGAGAAGCACGGGCTTTTCGGCATCGAGCAGTTTGGCGAGGGCCGCCGTGTCGAGCACGCTCGCGCCCTTGACCGCATTCGGCGTATAGCCACGCATCGGCCCCTGCCACAACCCGTCCGGCTCCGGGACCTGGCCGGGCGTCGCGGCGATGAGCGCGAGGCCGAGCGCGATCGCGGCGAGACGGCGTATCCGGGTCATGACGAGGCGCATCAATTGCTCAGCTGCGGACCCGGGAAGGTCTCTTCCCAATGGCCCTTTTCGCTGTCGGTGACGGCGACCTTGACGTCCCCCTGCGGCACGAGGCCGAAGCCGATCACCGGATTGCTGGCCAGCGAAATGTCGCTTTCGAGATCGAACACCTTCTTGTCGCCGGTGGCGACCTTGATCGTCTGAATATAACGCGCCGGCGTATAGTCGCGCGTCACCTGATTCATCTGCATGCCGTTGAAATTCGGATGGCGCACCATCAGCGTCGCCCCCGAGGGCTTGCCGGGCGCGGCGCCTTCGGCGAACTTCAGCCGCATCTCGCCCATGCCCTTCATCGCCTCTTCGTCGGACATGCCCATCGGCGCCGAGCAGCCGCCGGACGCCTTGACGTATTTGGCCGTCTCGTAAAGCCCGCCGTCGGCGGTCTCGGCGATGGCGTGAACGTTGGTGTAAGTGTTGACTCGCACGCGAAGCTTGATTTCGTGCGGGTCGGCCGCCGGCCCGAAGGTGAAATGCGCGGCGACCGGCGACGGATTGTCGTCGATGATGAGATAGACGCCGGTGATCGGCTTGCCGTCGGCGGAGGGGCTCAAAAGCGTGACCGTCATCGGCACCAGCGACGCGTCCTCGGCGCGCGGCGGCGCGTCCAGCGCGATGACCGAATCGCCGTTCTGCCGGACGCGGTCCTTGAAGACGGCCTTGGCGACGTCATTCCAACGCGCTTCGCGCTGCGCCGGATCGTCGCCGAATCCGGCGTGAACCGTGGGCGCGGCGATAAACGCCGCGAGCGCGACGCCCGCCAAAAGAACGCTCCGTCGTGCGAAGGATTCCCGCGCAAAAACTGCCCGCATTGCCGTCGCCTCCTAGTCACGCCCCGGACCTGTTCCCGCCGTTCGGCGAGTTGAAACAGATCGCCGATATTTAGTGCATTTTTCGCGCGTTGGCGAGGCCGAAGCGGCTGGCGCCGCCAGCGCGCCCGATCAACAGATGTTGTGCGGCAGTGAGAATGGCGAGACTGAGGACGTCGCCCCGCTCAGCTTGCTGACTGCGCGAGCCAGCTCCGCGCGCCCTCGATGCCGCGGAAATCCTCAAGGCTTCGCGCGCGGACGCCGGGATAGGCGCCCGCCATCGCCGCCAGCGCCCGGCCGGGGCCGAGCTCAAGGAAAACGTCCGCGCCCGCCTCGATGCAGGCGTCAAGGCACCCGGCCCAATCGATGGTGTGCGAGATTTGCGCGGCGAGCTTGTCGAGCCCCGCCCGCACCTCCAGCACAAACCCCGCGTCGACGCCGCTGAGGAGGCGCACGCCCGCCGCGCGGGGCGCGATGCTTTGCGCCGCCAAAGCCTCGCGAAACGACGCGCTGGCCGCCGCGAGCCCTGGCGTGTGCGCGGCGACATCGACCTTGAGCGGCGCGGCGTTAGCGGCGCCCTGACTCAGGGCCTCCGCGCAGAGCGCGCGCAAATTTTCCCGCGCGCCGCCGAGCACGAAGACGGCGCCCGGATTGACGATGGCTACCGCAGCCGCGTGGCGCGCACAGAGCGCGTCGATCGCCCCGCGGGCGAGGCCGCGCACGAAGGCGAGGCCGTCGTCCGGCCCGCTCAAAGCATCCATCAGCGCGGCCCGCACCCCTGCGAGTTTGATCGTAGCATCCGGCGAAAACAACCCCGCGCAGCCCCATGCCGCCAATTCGCCGATGCTGTAGCCCGCGATGGTCAGGCGCGTTCCGGGCGCGAACCTCAAGGACGAAAAGCCCGCGAGCGCCTGCGTCACGCAGAGAATCTGCCCCGCCGCATTGGCGTGAAGGGCGGCCTCATCCTTCTCGCGCACGAAGTCGCGGGGATCCATCCCAAGCGCCCCGGCAGCGGCCGCGAAAACGCCGGCCGCCTCCGGCGCCTCCGCCGTCAGCGCGAACATATCCTTGTGCTGCGCGCCCTGGCCGGAGCAGAGGATGGCGAGCGTCATATCAATGCTTCGATTTCAGGCGGTCGCATTTCCGCGACGCGAACGCGGTTCGCTGGAAAATGCTCCATCTGATCGACGAAGAGGCTCATCGCAAGCAAATCCGCCGCGCCGCCAGGGCTGAGGCGGCGCGCGACGAATTCGGCATGGATGCGGGCGCCTGCCTCGCGCCAGTCCGGCGCGCCGACGCCGCCGCGCCGCAAGAAGTCCTTGGCGCGCGCCTGCGCAAAAGCTAGCCCCTCCGCGCCGCCCCGGTGGAGGACGTTGGTGTCCGCCACCCCCGCGATGAGCGCGAAAATCGCCTGCACGCGAGGGGCTTCGGGATCTTGTGGCGCAAGCCTTCGCCCCTCGGCGAGCGCGGGCGCGCCAATATTGTAGACGCTGGGAAATCCGGCCATCGCCTCGCCCCGCGCGCCGCGCGCGCCATAGAGGCGCCCAGCCTTCGCCCCATGGCTCAGCAGTGGGACCGGACCTTCGGCGATAGCGCGCCCGAAGCGGCCGCGCACCACGGCGCCCAGCGTCTCGCCGTCGCGATCTTCGAGAGCGGCGGCGCAGAGGAGCCCAAGGCCGAAGATCGCGCCGCGATGCGTGTTGACGCCGCCGGTGGCCGCCAGCATTTCGACCTCCGCCGCGATCCCGATGGCGCGCAGGCGCGGCAGGCAAGCGCCCTCGGCGCCCGCCATTGCCAGCGCCGCGAAGAACGGCCGCAGCACGTCCGCGCTGCGACACAGCATGGCGGCGTCCATGTCGGCGTGGCTGCCGTTATCGACATGGCTGACGAGGCCGGGCTTCGGCCACGTTTCGACTTCGCGGCGCAGACATGATGAGGCCAAGGCGCCGATCGCCTCCGCCGAAAGCGCGCGGGAAAAGACTCCGCGCGGCGCCTCGAAGCGCGGAGCCGCAGCGGCGCTCACCTGCATGGGACCATGATCTCACGCGGGGACAACAGAACGCCGTCGATGGTCTTGACCAGAACCTCGCCGGCGCCCGCGTTTAGCTCGCGCCAGTTCGCCGCGGCGCCTGAATTAAGCCGGATGATCTCGCCGTCAATGCGCGTCGGGGCGCACGCGTCGATCCGCGCCAGCCCACCCAGCAGCGCGGCGACATACGTCTCCTCATTGACCGCGAAGAGCAGGTCGAGATCGGACGAAGCGCTGAGATAAGGGAGGCGCGTGAGGCTCGCCCATGCGAGCGCGCCG
Organism: Methylocella sp.; assembly: GCA_052146775.1. Taxonomy (GTDB): domain Bacteria; phylum Pseudomonadota; class Alphaproteobacteria; order Rhizobiales; family Beijerinckiaceae; genus Methylocapsa. The sequence continues at coordinate 17,568 of JBKQMI010000232.1, forward strand.
AACGCCCGCGCGTCAACGCCCACATGCTCGGAAAGATCGACGATAGCCTCGATCGTCGCGCGCCATCCGGCGGGCGCCGCGCGGGCGGCGTCGCGAAGCAGCGGCGGCGGCTCGATCGACAGAATGGCGCCGGGCGAAACCTGCAAGGCGATGCGCTTCTTGCCCTGCGCGGGCGGCAGGGGAATGCCCGCCGCGACCAGCCCGGCGACATCACATGCAGTCCGCCGGCGCGCGATGAGCGGGCGCCCGCGCGCCGCCCATTCGGCGAGCAGCGGCTCACCGGAAAGGTCGGGTCGGCTGGCGAGCATCGCGGCGTAGGCCCCGGGCTCAACGCGCAGCAAAGCGTGCCGCGCCGGCGCGAGGGTGGTCCCCCAACAAGCCGCGCCCCATCCCGCACGATCAGTCATGCGCCGCCGCCAGCTTCTCGACGCGCCAATTCCTGTACCCGCAAGCTGATGTCGGCCGCTTTCGGGCGCCCGCCCCGCGCCTTGCCGAGAATGTCGCGGCGATCGCCAGGCTCCGCCTCTCGCCGGAGCAGCGCGGACAATTGCGCGGCCAATGATTCCTGCGGATCCCACGTCTCCAGCACCGCGCCGGTCTGCGCCAGATTTGCGAGGCCCGGCGCAAACACCGGAGTCGATTTCGCCTTCTCTTTCAACACATCGATAGGGAGTTTCGTCACGCGCGACATGGAGGGCAGATCCATCACTTCCGGGTCGGCGCCGGGCAGCGCGACCAGCACGCGCGTTGAAAGCGCTGTGGCGATGAAGGCGCCCGCCGCCGTGTGCCCGTAAAGGAGGCCGATGGTCGGAACGCCTTGCTGATCTGCGAGAATCAGGCACTTCGAAAGATGCGCGAGATATTCGGAAAGGCCCAGCATCTCGTCGCGCTTGCTCATGCGCTGGCTGTCGCTGTCGACGAGAACGAGAAGCGGATCCTTGCGCCCCGCCGCGATCACGGCCAGCACTTTCGCGGCGAGTTTCGCCGCGCCCTCGACGCCGAGCGCGGTCCTGTCAGCGATGCCGATGACCGTTGCGCGGCGGTCATCCTCAAGCGGGCCGGAACCCGATATGAGGCCCGCATCATCCACCATAACATCATGGCCGCCGGGAAACAGCGACGTCAAAATCTCATCGAGCGTCATGGCTTTTCTCCGCGCGCGCATCGGCGATCTCGACGAAGGCCGCGGCGTCAAGGTCGGGGATTTCGTCGGGCGCATTGATGCCGAGCGCGGCCCAGATCTCCCGCGCATCCTTGCAGGCGCCGAAGCGTTCGAGGCGGCGCTCCAGACGGGCCTGCTCGGCCTGCATGGCGGCGAGACCGAAGCGCGGCGCGGTCTCAATCAGCGCCAGCGCCGCGTCGCGAAAGCTCGCCATCGCATCGTCAGCGAAGGCGTCCGCGAGGCCGAGCAGGCGGCGCGCCTTGCCCCCCATGGTGCGCCACACCAGCGCGCGATCCTTCGAATCGAATTCCTCGACGCCCTTGTTGGTCTCGATCACTTCAGGACCGGAGACGCTGATGCGGCCCTGCTCCGAAACAACAAGGCCGCTGCAACAGCCGGAGATCAGTCCGCCGCCGCCATAGCAGCCGTCGCGCCCGCCGATCAGCCCGATGACGCGCCCGCCCGCGGCGCGCAGATCAAGCATGGCGCGTATGATCTCGGCGATGGCGAGTTCCCCGGCGTTGGCCTCCTGTAGCCGCACGCCGCCGGTGTCGAACAGGATCAACACGGCCTCAACGCTGTCGCTCGCGGCGCGCGCGGCGCGCAAAATCCCGGTGAGCTTGGCGCCATGCACCTCGCCGACGGCGCCGCCCATGAAGCGGCCTTCCTGCGCGGCGACAAGAACGCGCTTGCCCGCAAGCAGGCCGCGCCCGACGATCATGCCATCGTCGAATTGCTTCGGCAGGTCGAAGATGTCGAGATGCGGGCTCATCTCCCGCGCGGCGGGGCCGATGAATTCCGCGAAACTGCCGGGATCGAGCAGCCCTGCGATGCGCGCGCGCGCGCTCGCCTCATACCAGCTCGCCTGCAAGCTCATCAACGCCGGTTGGTCCTTCGCCGCGCCGCTCAAACGCCCGCCTCCTCGATCATGCGCACCCCTTGCGCAAGGCGCAGCGCGACGGCATCCGGCCGCGCGCCGCCATCATTGATGGAGAGGCGCAAGCCCCCCGGCGAATAGCGTTCGACGAAATCGGCGACGACCGCCGACCACACTTCGCCGAAGCCATGCGCGGCGGTGGAGATCTCGACCTCGCAATCGCGCTCCGGCAGCACGCGCTCGACCAGCACTTCAAGATTGCCCGAGGCGACGACGCCGACGATCGCCTGTGGCCTGGTCCCGCCCGCCGCTTTTGCGGTTGTATGATGGAATTTCAGTCTTTCCATGTGCCGCTCCTCACCAGTTGCGGAATTTCGACGGCGGCTTGTAGAGGCCCCCCGACCAGCGCGCGAGATCCTTGATCGACCGCGCGGCGAGGAGGCTGCGGTCGGCGTCGAGCACATCGACGCCAAGATCCTCGGGGCGCCTTATCACGCCGCGCTCGCGCAGCTTCTGCACCATGTTCTTGTCGCGCCCACGGCCGACCTCGGTATAGCCCGCGACGCCGCGCACGGCCTGCTCGCGCTCGTCCTTATCGCGGCAAAGCAGCAGATTGGCGATGCCTTCCTCAGTGACGATATGGGTGACGTCGTCGGCGTAGATCATCACCGGCGCGAGATCGAGTTTCAGCTTTTCGGCCAGCGCCAGAGCGTCGAGCTTTTCAACAAAAGTCGGTGCATTGCCCTCGCCAAACGTCTCGCCGATCTGCACGACGAGTTTTCGGCCCCGGCGTAGAGCAGGAACCGCGCCGGGATCGGCTTCTTGCCCTGCCTTGAGCCACGGCTCGCTCGGATGGCGCCGGCCCCGCGCATCGGACCCCATGTTGGGCGCGCCGCCAAAGCCCGCGATGCGCGCGGTCGTCACCGTCGAGCTGTTGCCGTCAAGATCGATCTGGAGGGTTGAGCCGATGAACATGTCGCAGGCGTAAAGCCCGGCGGTCTGGCAGAAGGCGCGGTTGGAGCGCAGCGAGCCGTCGGAGCCGGTGAAAAAAATGTCGGAGCGCGCCGCGATGTAATCGTCCATGCCGACCTCCGAGCCGAAGCAATGGATCTGCTCGACCCACCCCGATTCGATCGCCGGGATCAGCGTCGGATGCGGGTTCAGGGCCCAATGCGTCGCGATCTTTCCCTTGAGGCCGAGGCGTTCCGCGAAGGTCGGCAGCAAGAGTTCGATCGCCGCCGTATTGAAGCCGATGCCATGATTGAGCCGCTTCACGCCATAGGGCTCGTAGATGCCTTTGATCGCCAGCATAGCGGTCAGAATCTGCGTCTCCGTGATGGCGCCCGGATCGCGCGTGAACAGCGGCTCGACATAAAAGGGCTTGCCGGCGTCAATGACGAAATGCACGCGATCGCCGGGGATGTCGACGCGCGGAACCTTGTCGACGATGGCGTTCACCTGCGCGATCACGATGCCGCTCTTGAAGGCGGTCGCCTCGACCACCGTCGGCGTGTCCTCGGTGTTGGGTCCCGTGTAGAGATTGCCGTCGGCGTCCGCGCTCACCGCCGCGATCAACGCGACATTGGGCGTGAGATCGATGAAATAGCGTGCGAAGAGTTCGAGATAGGTGTGGACCGCGCCAAGCTCGATTTTGCCACCGAACAGCATCTTGGCGATGCGGCCGGCCTGCGGACCGGAATAGGCGTAGTCGAGCCTTTTCGCGACGCCCAGTTCGAAAACGTCGAGATGCTCGGGCAGCACGACGCCCGATTGCACCATGTGAAGATCGTGGATTTTGGCGGGATCGACGCCGGCGAGCGCGGCGGCGAGAAGATCGGCCTGTTTCTGATTGTCGCCTTCGAGGCAGACGCGATCGAATGGCCGGATCACCGCCTCAAGCAAAGCGACCGCATCGCCGCGCGCAACGAGCTTGCCCTTCGCCAGCGCCGCGCCGGCGGCGATCCGCTCGCTCCGCGCTGTTCGCCCGGCGTCCCACTGCCTCATGCCTCCGCCCCTTATAGAAATGCGCCGCGCGGATGCGGGCTTTGACGACGAGCGTTCTTATACGCCGCCCTGCGCCAGATCGCGAGGCGCGTCGCCGCAGGCATCGAGCTGGTGGCGGAAATACGGGCGCGGGTTTTACACCTCCAAATTCCCGGAATCGATATATTTGGAATCGATCGCGGCGCAGATCGAGGCCGATTTCGACAACCCTGAATTGAAACTGTCATATCGGACGAATAAGCAACCGGCCTCAGTTCGAACCGACGCACCCAAGCCACGCTGGGCGCGCGTCTTTTTTTCAGGTG
>JBKQMI010000233.1:0-3542 GCA_052146775.1 Methylocella sp.
TGGCCGGCAGGGTCTCTGGAGATGGTGCATTCACTCGACTCTTATTGGTAAACCTCAGCGTCATGCGGCGTCAGCTTGTCGCGGCGTTTGGATCACGATTTCTTCCGAAGCAGACAATAGACAGGCCAGTTCGAAACACGCTGGCGCTGCTTCCTATCGATGTTGATTTCCGCTGAGATGTGACCCTGTAAGGCCAGAAATTTTCACTGAGAACTGATGGTGTCAATCGGCTCGGAACTTTGACCCCGCGCTGATTAGGGATCAAATGGCGAAGCTTATTCGCACCCGAATGAGCTCGATCGTCCAGCCGGCGTTAGCGCTGGTGACTCGACGGCATGTGGTCGGGGATCGTCGTGTGCTTGTGATTGCCGCTCATCCGCAGATGGACGGCGATGCGCTCCCCTTTATGGACAATCTCGACGCCGCGAACGGTTAGGCGCGCCTCGGCCTCCACCCAGGCAAAGCGATAGGGCACGGAGTAGTAATGCGCGTCGATCCCGACGTGATAGTCGATGCCGACGCGCCGCAGGCGCCATTCGTAATATTGGTAACGCTCGATCGGCAGCGCATTCAGTGCTGGGCGGTCGATCCCCTCAAGCAGCTTTCGGGGTATGACGCCGAGCAGGCGGATGGGTCGCTCTTCGTTGAGATTTTTCAGCATCTCTTCGATTGCGCATCAGCCCCATGTCGCGTTTCATGTCGCGCGGACTGGCCCGTGCAAAATGTAACTTGTTGAAATTAAACGAAATAGAGTTTGTCATAACGCGACATGAAAAAGCCGCCAAAGGCGGCGGCTAAATCGTAAAACGTAAATGAATTCAAATGGTAGCGGAGGAGGGACTCGAACCCCCGACACAAGGATTATGATTCCTCTGCTCTAGCCGGCTGAGCTACTCCGCCCCGCTCGACGCGCAACGCGCCGCGGCGACGCGTCTGCGTAGGCAAGCGCGGCATTTATGTCAAGAAGTCACTTTTGCGACCTTCCGCAACGATTCTCCTGATCGACAAGACCGGGCTTTGATGATGTAAGCTTGGCGTGCGCGCGTCCGCGCAGTCGCGCCGCGCGAAAGCTTCGGGGGCGAGCATTGAGCAGAGATCCTTATGAAGTGCTGGGCGTTCCGCGCACCGCGACGGCCGACCAGATCCAGAAGGCCTATCGCAAGCTCGCCAAGAAGCTGCATCCCGACCTTAATCCCGGCAATGCGAGCGCCGAGGAGAAGTTCAAGGAGCTGGCCTCCGCCAACGATATCCTTAGCGATCCCGAGAAGCGCAGGCGCTTCGACGCGGGCGAGATCGACGCCTCCGGGGCGGAGCGCCCGCCCCAGCAATTTTACCGTCGCTACGCGGGGGGCGGCGCCGGGCCGGGAGGCGGGGCCAACCCTTACGCCAACGACTCAGGCTATGCCGATCTCATGGATGAGGAGATTCTCGCAAGCCTGTTCCGGGGCGCGCGCCAGCGCGGGCCGGCGCCCGGCCGCGACATCCGCTATCATCTGCCGGTCGATTTCCTGACCGCCGTCAACGGCGGGACCGCGAGGGTCGGGCTGCCGGACGGCTCGACCCTCGACGTCGCCATTCCGGCCGGCGCGCGGGACCGCCAGACTCTGAGGCTGAAGGGCAAGGGCGAGCCCGGCGCCAGCGGCGGCGCGCCCGGCGACGGTCTCGTCGAACTCGAAGTGCAGCCGCATCGCTTTTTCACCCGCGAGGGCGACGACATTCATCTTACATTGCCTGTCAGCCTCAGGGAGGCGGTCCTCGGCGGCGAGGTCAAGGTTCCGACGCCGACGGGCGCCGTGGCGATGCGGGTGCCGAAAGGCGCCAATTCCGGCACGAGGATGCGTCTTAAGGGCAAGGGCGCCGCGCGCGCGGATGGAAGCCGGGGCGATGAATACGCCACCTTGAAAGTCATGCTGCCGGACATGCACGACCCGGAGCTCGAAACATTCGTGACGAACTGGGCCGCGGGCAAGGCGCAGAACCCGCGCGCCGGGATGGAGGGCTGAAATGGTCGACCGCCAGCAATTCCTGATTCGCGCCCACATCGAGACCCATGTGCTCGAAAGCTGGATCGAGGAGGAGTGGCTGATCCCGCAGCGCGCGGGCGGAGCCGAGGATTTCTCCGACGCGGACCTCGCGCGCGCGCAGCTCATCTGCGATCTCAAGGCCGATATCGGCGCCAATGACGAAGCCGTCGGCGTCATCCTGCACCTGATCGATCAGTTGCACGGGCTGCGCGGCGCGCTGCGGGACGTCCTGCGCCAGCGCGCCGCGCCGCCGCCGGATTGAACCGGATCGACGCCGTGTCGGCGGATGCCCCGGCGCATGTGATCGTCATCGGGGCCGGGCCGGCGGGGCTGATGGCGGCCGAGGTCGTGGCTGAAGCCGGCGCCCGCGTCACCATCTTCGACCGGATGAAGACGCCCGGGCGCAAATTCCTCCTTGCCGGGCGCGGCGGCCTCAACATCACCCATTCCGAGGATTTCGAAATCCTTCTTTCGCGCTATGGCTCCGCCCGCGCCCGCCTGCGCGAGGCGCTTGAGCGCTTTTCCCCAGCCGCCCTTCGCGCCTGGTGCGAGGGCCTTGGCGAGCCCACTTTCGTCGGCTCCAGCGGGCGCGTTTTTCCCACCGCGTTCAAGGCTTCGCCTCTGCTGCGCGCGTGGCTGAAGCGCCTCGGCGACCTCGGCGTCGTCTTCAAGCCCCATCACGAATGGCGCGGCTGGAGCGATGATGGCGCGCCCCGCGTCTTTGGCCCTGACGGCGAGGTCGAGGTTTCGGCTGATGCGACGGTTCTCGCTCTCGGCGGCGCGAGCTGGCCGCATCTTGGCGCCGACGGCGCGTGGGTCGAGGCGATGGCCCGCGCCGACATCGCCACCGCGCCGCTGCGCCCGGCCAATTGCGGGTTTTTAACGAACTGGTCCGATCATTTCAGAGAGCTGTTCGAGGGCGAGCCCTTGAAGGGCATCGCCCTGTCGTTTGGCGGGGAGAGCGTGCGCGGCGAGGCGATCATCACCCGCGCCGGGCTCGAGGGCGGCGCGCTCTATGCTTTGTCCGCCCCGCTGCGCGAGGCCATCGCGGCCTCCGGCGAAGCCGTTCTCAAGGTCGCGCTGCGGCCTGATTTTTCGCGGGAGGAGCTGGAGCGGCGCATCGAGGCGCGGGATCCGAAGCAGTCTTTCTCCACTTTCGCTCGCAAGTCGCTGAAGCTCTCCCCCGCCGCGATCGGGCTTTTGCAGGAATGCGCGAAAAATTCGTCGCAGCCCATCGCGCAAATGTCGGCGGCGGATCTGGCCGAACTCATCAACGCGGCCCCGGTGCGCCTCACCGGCGTTGCGCCTTTAGCTCGGGCGATCTCGACGGCGGGCGGCGTCGTGTTCGACGAAATCGATGCGAACTTCATGCTGCGCCGCCGCCCCGGCGTCTTCGTCGCGGGCGAAATGCTGGACTGGGAGGCGCCGACCGGCGGCTATCTGCTGCAGGCCTCCTTCGCCACCGGCGCGGCGGCGGGCAGGGGCGCGCTGGACTGGATCGCGGGGCGCAATTCGGCG
>JBKQMI010000234.1:0-4918 GCA_052146775.1 Methylocella sp.
CCCTTCCTCTGGCGCTCGGTCGCCGACGAGACAGCTCTCGGCGCCTTGCCCAAGGGCGAGCGATTCGCCTCCGAGACTTCAGCCAAGCAGGTCTTCGACCGCCTCGCGGGCGCCTGGGCCTATTGGGGCTGGAGGTGCGGCTATTTCGACGGCGAGGACGACGCGCGCGCCTATTTCGACGAAACGCGCTTCATGCTGGCGCGCCAGATGGCGGCGCCCAATTCGCCGCAATGGTTCAACACCGGCCTGCATTGGGCCTATGGCGTCGACGGCCCGAGCCAGGGCCATTATTACGTCGATCCGCAGAGCAAAGAGCTCGTCAAATCGCTGACGGCCTATGAGCATCCCCAGCCGCACGCCTGCTTCATCCAGTCGGTCGCCGACGATCTCGTCAATGAGGGCGGCATCATGGACCTCTGGGTGCGCGAGGCGCGCCTGTTCAAATATGGCTCCGGCGCCGGCTCCAATTTCTCCAAGCTGCGCGGCGAGAACGAGAAGCTCTCGGGCGGCGGCAAATCTTCCGGCCTCATGTCCTTCCTCAAGATCGGCGACCGCGCCGCGGGCGCCATCAAATCCGGCGGCACGACGCGGCGCGCAGCCAAGATGGTCGTCGTCGACGTCGATCATCCCGACATCGAGGATTACATCGAATGGAAGGTGCGCGAGGAGCATAAGGTCGCCTGCCTCGTCGCCGGCTCCAAAGCCCTAAAAAAGGCGCTGAAGGCGATCCTGCGCGCCTGCGTCAATTGCGAGGGACCGGGCGACGATTGCTTCAATCCGGAAAAGAATCCGGCGCTCAAGAAAGAGATCAAGCTGGCGCGCCGCGCTTTCGTGCCGGACGCCAGCATCAAGAAGACGATCCAGCTCGCCCGCCAGGGCAAGACCGACATCGACTTCGAGACCTTCACGACCGATTGGGACAAGGAAGCCTATCTCACCGTCTCAGGGCAAAACTCCAACAATTCCGTGCGCGTCACCGACGCCTTCCTCAACGCGGTCGAGGCCGATGGCGACTGGACCCTCGTGCGCCGCCTCGACGGCAAGCCGCACAAGATTCTGAAAGCCCGCGCGCTGTGGGACAGGATCGGCGCGGCCGCCTGGGCCTCCGCGGACCCTGGCCTCCAATACCACACCACCATCAACGACTGGCACACCTGCCCGGCCGACGGTCCGATCGTCGCCTCAAACCCCTGCTCCGAATATATGTTCCTCGACGATACCGCGTGCAATCTCGCCTCGCTGAACCTGTTGCAGTTCCGCGATGCTTCGACCGGCGCGCTCGACATTGACGCCTTTGAGCATGCGGTGCGGCTGTGGACCCTCGTGCTCGAAATCTCGGTGATGATGGCGCAATTTCCGTCAAAGGAGATCGCGCTCAACTCCTACAAATTCCGCACGCTCGGCCTTGGCTACGCCAATATCGGCGGCCTCCTGATGTCGTCCGGCATTCCCTATGACAGCGAGGAAGGCCGCGCCATCTGCGCCGCCTTTTCCGCCATCATGACCGGCGTCGCCTACGCGACCTCCGCCGAGATGGCGAGCGAGCTTGGTCCCTTTGACGGCTATCGCGCCAACGAGCACGCCATGCTGCGCGTGATGCGCAACCACAGGCGCGCGGCCAATGGCGAATCCTTCGGCTATGAGGCTCTCTCGATCGCGCCGGTCCCGCTCGACCACGCATCGCTCTCCAACAAGGCGCTCAGCGCCCACGCCATCGCGGCCTGGGCGAAAGCGGTCGAGCTTGGCGAACGCCATGGCTATCGCAACGCGCAGGTCAGCGTCGTCGCGCCGACCGGCACGATCGGCCTCGTCATGGATTGCGACACCACCGGCATCGAGCCCGATTTCGCGCTCGTAAAATTCAAGAAGCTCGCCGGCGGCGGCTATTTCAAGATCATCAACCGCGCCGTCCCCGAGGGTCTGCGCTCGCTCGGCTATGGCCAGCGCGAAATCGACGACATCATCACCTTCGCGGTCGGCCGCGCGACGCTGAAAGGCGCCCCCGGGATCAATCATGAAACGCTGCTGGCCAAGGGCTTTACGCAGGCCAAGCTCGACGAACTCGAAGCGACGCTGGCCGGCGCCTTCGACATCAAATTCGTCTTCAACAAATGGACGCTCGGCGCCGAATTTCTCACAGGCGCCCTCAAAATTCCGGCCGAGAAGCTGGAGGACCAGAACTTCAACCTTCTCGCCCACCTCGGCTTCTCGCGCGCGGAGATCGACGCCGCCAATGTCTATGTCTGCGGCGCCATGACGGTCGAGGGCGCGCCGCATTTGAAGCTCGAACATTACGCTGTGTTCGACTGCGCGAGCCCGTGCGGGCGCACCGGCAAGCGCTATCTCTCGGTCGAGAGCCATATCCGCATGCTGGCCGCCGTGCAGCCCTTCATTTCGGGCGCGATCTCGAAGACGATCAACATGCCGAACGACGCCGCCATCGAGGATTGCAAGGAAGCCTACATGCTTTCGTGGCGGCTTGGTCTCAAAGCCAATGCGCTCTACCGCGACGGCTCGAAACTTTCGCAGCCCCTCAACAGCCAGCTGATCGAGGACGATGACGACGAGGCCGAGGAAGCGGTCGAGGCGTTGATCGCCTCCAACGCGCCCGCGCGCGCGAGCGCGGTCGCCGAAAAGATCGTCGAGCGCGTCGTCGAGCGGATCGAGCGCATCCGCGAGCGCGAAAAACTGCCCGATCGGCGCAAGGGCTATACGCAAAAGGCCATCGTCGGCGGCCACAAGGTTTACCTCCGCACCGGCGAATATGTGGACGGGCGCCTGGGTGAAATCTTCATCGACATGCATAAGGAAGGCGCCGCCTTCCGCGCGATGATGAATAATTTCGCCATCGCCATTTCGGTCGGCCTGCAATATGGCGTGCCGCTGGAGGAATATGTCGACGCCTTCACCTTTACCCGTTTTGAACCAGCCGGACTGGTGCAGGGCAATGACGCGATCAAGAACGCCACCTCGATCCTCGACTACATCTTCCGAGAACTCGCCATCTCCTATCTCGGCCGGACCGATCTCGCCCATATCGATCCAACCGACATCGGCCATGACGTGCTCGGCAAGGGCGAGACCCAAGGGCGCGCGCCGCAGGGGACGACGCAGTCGAAATTCGTATCGAGCGGCTTCGTGCGCTCGAAGAGCGAAAAGCTGACGGTGGTGTCAGGCAGCGCCGGCAATCAGGCGACGGCGCTGAAAGAAAATCTCGAAGAGGACGTCGAAGCCGAACTCGGCAACCTCAACTGGGTGACGCCCAACGAGGCCAAGGCAGTCGCCGAAAAACGCACCCAAGCGCGCATGAAAGGCTACACAGGCGAAGCCTGCGGCGAATGCGGGAATTTCACGCTGGTGCGGAATGGGACGTGCCTGAAGTGCGATACGTGCGGGAGCACGACCGGGTGTAGTTGAGGAGATATGAATGAATAGCTGGGACGAGGACGAAATCGAAGTTAATGTCGGTTGCCAAATAAAATGCGGGTCCGCCTGAAAAAATGCGAGCATGTTGCGGTTCGCCAGATAAAATGCGCGTGACAATCAAAGCCTACTGCCCGTTGCTACATTGTAGGTTGCCAAATATAATGTCACTCTCCCAGAAAAACTGTCACCATTTGCGATTGAGATCTTGCCAAATAAAATGTCACCAGATCCACGGTGACCTTTTTATGTCCTGATGCCCCGCGTAGGTGTCAGGCCGTGAATCGAAATGGTCATTGCCTCTTGCTCACTCCAACGTCTCCGATCTGCGGACTTCAGAAATAGCCCGCCCCCTCCTTAATGGCCGCTCTGCGCCCATTATGGCGGGTCCCGGCCAATGCGGCGGTTCTCGAAAGCGGCGTCGATGCCGGCGGGGCGCTTTCGGCGACAATGGGTGGATTCCGGCCCTTCAGTTGAAACAAGCAAACAGTGGTAATTCGCCGGGAGTGGTCATCCGCGCAGGCGCCATTCAATTATTCATATTATCTGCTTTCAGGAAAGGCGTCCGTGGCGGTTTCGCAAGCAAATCTTTCTCTGATGCAAATCACGATGCTTGGAAATAGAGCTCGATCGACGAACAAGTCAGCCTTCTCGCCTTGGCAGCCCGCCAAGTTCTAAATCTTCTGGAACAAACGTTTTGTTCAAACTGACAATCGCTCTTAAGACTCTTGCGCAGAGTTCTAATCCCCGCTTCGCGCACGCTTCATGTTTCTGAGCATCTTTTTGTTTATTCTCTACACCGTGAACGGTCTTACTTCGGAGGTCATAAAATGACGAGACCCCCTGAGCAATCTCGCGACGTTCGTTTATTTCGGTTGCGAGGAAAAGAGCCGTCCTCAGTTTTAGCCTGTAGGCGAGTTCTTGTGTAAGGTTATCACCTAGTAGAGCCTCCAGACATATGGCTCCTTCGATGGCTTTGTTACCAGGTGATGTGCGCCTCCTTGCGAGATTTAGTCGTTCTATCGCAATGTCACATTTAGGGAGCACGGCCGAAGAAAGTTTGATATATCGCTCAACCCATTCAATAGCGTCTGCGTCAGCATCTTTCGAGAAATAGGACAAAGGAGCTTCATGTCGCGGCCCCATGAATATACGCCCAAACTCAGCTTTGATCAAATCTGTATCTGTAAAATCAATCCAGCTTGATCCGATAACAGGCGCTGCATCATCGACTAACGTGAATGCCTTGACCGTTTTTTCCAGTTCATCTGAGCGAGGTTGCCATCTTTTGTCCTTGGAATTGACCTCATAGTTCGAAGTACCAGGGACATTATCGATTTCTAAGGTCGCGCCGATCGGGATCGAGGTCAGGGCGACAGGCAGGGCTGTTCAACGCTCTCTACTGAATCTCATTGAAAGTATTGATTTGAGTCCGCCGAGCGCGGCCGCGTAACGGTCCTGGGCGATGGTGTCGGATTGATTGTAACGTAGGATA
>JBKQMI010000235.1:0-5073 GCA_052146775.1 Methylocella sp.
TTCGCCGGACCTGGCCTCCTGAAAGGTGAGGCCGCGTTCGGCGGCCATCGCCCGGCCGACTCGGGTGGTTTCGGCGCGCTCCAGCCGGGACAGCAAATCGCCGGCGGCGCGGACTCGTCCATCCGGCAGGCGGCTGGCATGGCCCATGTCTGCCAGCGCTTGCTTTCGCCGCTCCATCGCGTTCGCCACGTCGCGGCCGAAGCCAGCGTCGGCAAGAGGCGTTCGGCTGCGTGAGATGAGTTCCCGGTCGAGCCAGGTCGCGCCATCGCTGCCAAGCTGAGCCTGAAGATCGAGCGTCGAAAGCGTACGGACGGCAAACCCTTCGCCACCACGGCTCAGGTCGTAACGCATCCCGCGCTCGCCGATGTCGGTGGGGATGCGCCATGCGTCAGCGTCGAGCCGCTCGACTTGCCCGGCCCGGCGCAGCGCCTCCAGGCGACGGACATGAGAGCGGACGAAAACCTCGGGGTCGCCGCCGATGCGCTCGATACCTTGGCGCGCCCGCTCGAGATGCTCGCTTGGGCGATAGACGCCTCCCTCATCCGTCATGTCGGCGATGTTCAGATCAGCCGCTCTCGGGCGCGCGGCCATAGGGCCTGCCTCGACGATCATGCACCGGCGCACGTCGTCGATGCGGGCCGGATCGGCGAACTCCATGTGATGAACCCGGCCGTCAACGCCATCGACGATCAGATAGACCTTCTCGCTCATCTCATCGCCGGCCAGCCCTTTGCCGATGACGCGCCCGACGACGTGCTCGGTCAGCTGGCCGCCATGGGACAGATGCTGGCTTACGCCGCGCTCGTCGGCGAGGCCCTGGGCGGCCAGCGCCCGGTGCATCGTCTTGATGATGTCGCCGCGCTCGCCAAGCTCCTTCAGGGTCGCCTCCGCCTTGTCGGAGACGACCCAGCGGCCGGGGTCGATTTCAGAGGCAAGGCCATAGCGCTCCAGCCGCTTCGCCCGGCCGATCATGAGCGGACGAGGTACGAGCTTCCCTCTCCCGGCCGGAGATCGACGAAGCCATGTTCCCGCTGCTCGGCGATCAGCATCTTGTCGAGCCGAGTCAGCCGCTCCGCCTCCACCTCGCTCGCGAGCTTGCGAGCGACTTCGATCTCGCTTTGATGCCCGAGTTCCAGCGTGACCAGTTCGCTCGCCCGATGGCGGACGCCATGGGCGATATAGTCGCCCGCGATGTTGAGAATCTTGCCGTCGCCGGTGACGCCCCGGACAATGATGTGGGTATGGGGATGGCCGGTGTTATGGTGATCGGCGGCGATCCAGTCGAGTGCGGTGTCCAGATCCATCTCCATCTGCCGCATCAGGTCACGGGTAAAGCCTCGAAGGTCGCCCATGTCGGCGGCGTCCTCGGGCGCGACGATGAAACGGAACTGATGCCGGTCCTCGCGGCCGCGCTCGATGAAGGCGCGGCCGTCGGCCTCGTTCTCGACGGAGGAATAGGCGCGGCCCTTTTCGCCATCGCGCGTCACCCCGTCGCGTTCGAGGTAACGCAAATGGGCGTCGGCCGCCTTGCTCGCCGCACCCCGCATCTTCGGGCCGCGCGCGCCGCGCTGCGGATTGAGCTTCACGACGCGCGCCTTGACGACGACGCGGCGGGACCGGAACCGGCCGGCGGAATCGCGGCGCCATGCGCCGGCATCTTTGGGAAAGGACGCCACCAGTTTCGCGCCCCGGCCTCGGGCGTTGAACCGGCCGCTGCCCTTTCCGGCAAAACCGCCGATCCGGCTCGGATCGCCGCCCGCTTTGCGGACGGCCGCCTGCACCTGATTTACGAACGACTGGGCGCGCGCATCGGCGCGCGTTCCGCGGCTGCGGGAACGCCCGGCGCTGATGCGGAATTCGTTTCGATCGTCGCCTGCCATAATGAGACGATCGCCGGTGGATTCTGGCCGCGCAAGTTCTTCGAAAGAATGATCGTAGCGCGGTGAAAAAATACTTGCTGTGGCGTGCAAACAGCGGGACTCGCCACGCCGCACCTTGCAAGCGGCACCCATCTTAGCATTGAAAACAAAGAAGGAAATCGCTTCAGCGGCGCCACAAGCACCCTGCGCAGTGCCGCAAGAGTGCCGTCGAACCGTGCAAAAACCAATGTGCAGACAAACACTTGGCGAGCGGAGCAAGGAGCGAACGGAAGTTCGCTTTATCTTGCCGTCTTAATCGGGTTGCTGTCGGCGATCTTTTTCCCCATCGTCGTTTCTCCTTTTCGTTACTAAACTCCGCTCTGCTCTTTTCCACAATACGCTGCTCTGCGAAGGGATCGAGTTCCAGTGCGCCGTGCAGTCTTCCGCGCTCGTCGACGGCGTGTTTTATGCTGTCCGGCCACACGGGCTGAACCGTCTCAGATCCGTCGCGGCGCAACTTTCCATCGGATTCACGGGGCATCGTCACAGGCAATCCGGCGTGGTCCGATCGCTCGGCCACAGGCAAGATATCGTGCTTCCCGTCATCCCTGGTCTGCACCAGTCTTCATCTGCGGAGGCGGAGCTCCGTATTCAAATTGCGTCTCAGATCCTGGCCGCCAACCTTACGTCGACCGTCCTCTTTCCGGTCATGCATGGGCGCCCAGAAGCCTGCGGTCCTTGACCGCCGCCCGCGCCGAAACATCTGTTTCGCTTGCAGCCGGATCGCCCATGTAGATGGTCCCGTCGCTCCACATCGCGTGCATGATCACCGCCAGTTTGCGCGCCACGGCGACCGTCGCCTTGTGATGGCAGCCCCGTTTGGCGAGGCTTTGCCCCCAGCTCTTGACCTTGTCCTTGCCTTTGAATCGCGTCAGCATCGCCGACGCCGCCTCGTAAAGCGCGCGCCGCACATCGGGGTCGCCCGCCTTGCTGATGCGGCCCTGAACATCGATCGACGAACCGGACTGCCAGCGCCGCGAGGTCAGGCCGAAATAGGCGGCCACATCGCGTGAGCGGCGGAACCGTGACGGATCGTCGATCGCCGTCAAGAAGCTCAGGGCGGTCACTGGACCAACCCCGGGAATGGCCATGAAGCGCCGGCATAATTCGTTGCGGGCGACGATCTTCACCACCAAATCGTGCAGCTTGCCATACTGCTTCCATAGCGCCGCGCGCGCGATGAGCATCGCATCCATCAGCTCGCTGGTCAGCTTGTCGTCGGCAACCGCTGCCCGCACCGCCGCTTCGAACCCGCTCCGCCCGGTGTTCCTGAAGCGGATCCCGAACGCCTTGAGCGAGTGCCGGATGCTGTTCTCGAGGTCAAGAAACTTGCGCTTCAGATCGCGCCGCTGTGACAGTAGAAGGCGCATGCGGTAACACGGCTCGCTCTTGATGAACGCCGCCTTGAACCAGCCGGTGCGTACGATATGGGCCAGTCCCAGCGCGTCGGCGGCGTCCGTTTTATTGCGCTGCGCCGACATCGCCGCGCGCACGTGGCGCGTCTCCAGACAGACCGCCGGAAGACCGCGTGCGACCAATTCGGGATGCAGCCAGGGCGACAGCGAACCCGCCTCGTGCCCGACCCGCCGCAATCGGGAAAGGAAGGGTTTTAGGACACGTAGGATCGCCTCCGCGTCGGTCGGCACGGAGGTCTGAAGATGCAACGCCCCCTTATCGTCGACCACGCAAATCGCCGTCTCGTCGATCGACACGTCCTGTCCGCTGAAGAATTCCATGCCCTTGCTCCTGTGCTTTTTCGCAGGCGCAATCCTATCAGCAGAAGCGCTCATTTTGGTCCTTTGCGAAACGGCGGCTGGACGCGCCCGCGGAGAAGGAGCACGCTCGCCCCGATAACAGGCGGCACTCTACTTCCATTTCGCGGAACGCACGATGCAATCCGATATCGTGCAATTGTCCTCCGAGAATCGCATTGTCAGCGCCAGTGTCATTTCGAGTTAAAATGAGTGCATTCGTGCGAACAAGAAACACCGAACCTGATGCCGCCGACTCGCACTCAGATGACTGATTGGATGGATTTCGCGTTGTCGTCGCGTGCTCATCAAAATGCAGAACAGCGACATTCTCTGGGCCATCCGTTGTCGATGACGCACCCGCCAAATACCAGCAACTTCGTCCGCCGCCCCGCCTTCGCCACCGCGCCTGCCTCTCACCCATGCGCGTACACCCTTCGTCGGCGTCTCGCGCCAGTGTCTCGCGCAGCAGGCCGACGCCGCTTGCGCGCCATCGCGCAGATGCGGAAGGGCCAGCGCCCCCTCGCGATGCTGAGCATTTTTCGCGCCCGGTCGATGATCCAGACCCCTCGGGGATCTCAGAGCAGGCCCGCTCGGGCGAATCCATCGCCAGTGGCAGTTCTTCGCGCCGCGTCGCGTGCCGAACAATCGAGCTGGGTCAGCCGCAGTGGACTTTCTGTCAGTCCGCGCGCAGCGATCCCGATACAGCTAATCAAACATTGGTCACTAGTGCATTTTCCCATCTCACTGAATCGTTGGGGATTCCCGAATCTGCGCGTTTCTGATTCAAACTGCGTGCTGGCGGAGGAGGCTGGCATGCATGGCCAAAGCTCTTTCCTTTGATCTGCGCCGCCGGGTGGTGGACGCCATCGAACGTGGTCTTTCGTGCCGCCAGGCGGCGCAACGGTTCGGGGTGAGCGCGTCGAGCGCGATCCGCTGGCTCGACCGGCGTGAAGAAGCAGGGCGATGTCGCGGCGAAGCGGCAGGGCGGCGACCGCAAGTCGGGCCGCATCGAAGCCGAAGCGGACTTTCTCCTTGGCGCGGTCGCATGGACGCCGGACGTCACGCTCGTCGAGATCCAGGAGAAGCTGCAGGTGCGCGGCGTCAGCGTCGGCGTTGGGACGCTGTGGCGATTCTTCGATCGGCGCCGCATCACGTTCAAAAAAAGTCGGCGCATGCCGCCGAGCAGCAACGCTGCGACGTGAAGACCGCGCGCGAGGCGTGGTTCGAGGGACAGCTCGATCTTGATCCGGAAAGGCTGGTCTTCATCGACGAGAGTGTGCTGCAGAGGCACGGAAGGGGTTCGCTATGAACTGACACCGTATCGTAAAGCTGCGTGAATGATGGGGGACGGCCCCCCGGGATCGGCTTTCAGGAGAAGGTCTCAAACCAGTCCGAGCTGC
>JBKQMI010000236.1:0-6712 GCA_052146775.1 Methylocella sp.
TCGCCTGTCATGAAATAGCGCCGGGCCTGCCGCGCGCCGATCGCTCTGATCACGAAGGGTCCGATGACGGCCGGAATGAGGCCGAGCCTTGTTTCGCTCAGGCGGAAACTCGCCCGTTCGGACGCGATGGCGATGTCGCTACAGGCGACGAGGCCGACGCCGCCGCCGTAGGCCGGCCCGTCGACCGCGGCGACGGTGGGCTTCGACAGGTGGTCAAGCTTGTACATGAGCTCGGCGAGCGCGCCGGCGTCGGCGACATTGGCCTCCAGATCATCCTCTGCGACCCGCTGCATCCATGCGAGATCGGCTCCCGCGCAGAAGCTTCCGCCAGCGCCTTCGAGCACCACGATGCGCACGGAGGACTGGCCGTCCAAGCGCTTCAACGCGGCGGTCATCGCCGCGATCACCGCATCGTCGAACGCGTTGCGCCGCTCCGGCCGATTGAGGGTGAGAGTGGCGACCCCACGCGCGTCGATCGATTCCAACAATTCGCTCATCTCGCCCTCACATGCGGAACGAACAGAAGTGCGTTTCATCAATAGGGGCGTTCAAACTCGCGGAAAGCGCCAGACCGAGCACGCGGCGCGTGTCGGCAGGATCGATGACGCCGTCATCCCAGAGCCGGGCGCTGGCGTAATAGGGGTGGCTTTGCCGTTCGTATTGGTCGCGAATCGAAGCTTCGAAAGCTTCTTCGTCTTCTTTTGAGCCGGCGAGGCCGCGCGCTTCCAGGCTGTCGCGGCGCACGCGGGTCAGAACGCTCGCCGCCTGCTCTCCGCCCATCACGGCGATTCTCGCATTTGGCCACATCCAGAGAAACCGCGGCGAGTAGGCGCGTCCGCACATCGCATAGTTGCCGGCTCCGAAGCTGCCGCCGATGACCACCGTGAATTTCGGCACGGCGGCCGTCGCGACGGCGGCGACCATCTTCGCTCCTTCCTTGGCGATGCCGCCGGCTTCATATTTGCGTCCAACCATGAAGCCTGCGATATTTTGGAGGAAGATCAACGGAATTCGCCGCTGTGCGCAGATCTGAATGAAATGCGCGGCTTTTTGCGCGCTCTCCGAGAACAAGATCCCATTGTTGGCGATGATCCCGACAGGGTATCCCCAAATATGGGCGAAGCCCGTCACCAGCGTCGGCCCGTAAAGCCGTTTGAATTCGTCTAACTCGCTGTCGTCGACGATGCGCGCGATGATTTCGCGGACATCATATTGCTTGCGCCCGTCGGCGGGCGCGACGCCATAGACCTCGGAAGCGTCATATCGAGGCTGCGCCGGCCTTCGCAGCGCGATGGAGGGGCGTTTCGAATAATTGAGATCGGCGACGATCGCCCGCGCGATGCCGAGGGCGTGAGCGTCGTTCTCGGCGTAGTGATCGGCGACGCCGGATTGGCGGCAATGCACGTCCGCGCCGCCGAGCTCCTCGGCCGTTACGACTTCGCCGGTCGCGGCCCTTACGAGCGGCGGTCCCGCGAGAAAGATCATTCCCTGGTTGCGGACGATGATGGCTTCGTCCGACATCGCGGGAACATAAGCGCCGCCCGCCGTGCAAGCGCCCATGACGACGGCGATCTGAGCGATGCCGAGCGCCGACATGTTGGCCTGGTTGTAGAAGATGCGCCCGAAATGCTCACGGTCCGGAAAGACTTCGTCCTGGCTCGGTAGATTGGCGCCGCCTGAATCGACCAGATAGACGCATGGCAGGCGATTTTGCGCGGCGATTTCCTGCGCGCGCAAATGTTTCTTGACGGTGATCGGAAAATAGGTCCCGCCCTTCACCGTCGCGTCATTCGCCACGATCATGCATTCCCGTCCTGAAATGCGCCCAATTCCGGCGATGAGTCCGGCGCAGGGGACCTCGCCGCCATACATCCCGTGCGCGGCGAACGGTGCGATCTCCAGGAAAGGCGAGAGGGGATCAATCAGCGCGTCGATACGCGCGCGCGGCGGCATTTTTCCACGGGCCGCATGGCGCGCGCGCGCCGAAGCTCCGCCGCCCTCGCGGATGCGGCTCATCGCGCCGCGGAGATCGGAAACCAGCGTCGCCATGGCTTCGCTGTTCGCGCGATATTCGGTTGAGCGCGTATCGACGGCTGTCTCGATCAAAGGCATGCTATCTCCTTCCGCCTCCTTCCGCAATCGAGGCGCTTCAGGAGCCGCGGGCGCTAAATTTCGTCATCTCGCAGTCTCGTTGAAGAGTTCGCGGCCAATCAGCATGCGGCGGATTTCATTGGTGCCGGCGCCGATCTCATACAGTTTGGCGTCGCGCAGAAGGCGGCCGGCGGGATAGTCGTTGATGTAACCATTGCCGCCGAGACACTGGATCGCCTCGAGCGCCATCCAGGTCGCCTTCTCGGAGGCGAAAAGAATGGCTGCGGCGGCGTCCTTGCGCGTTATCCGGCCCCGGTCGCAGGCTTTCGCCACGGTGTAGACATAGGCCTTCGCGGCGCTCATAGCCGTGTACATGTCGGCGAGCTTCGCCTGCATGATCTGGAATTCGCCGATCGGCTGGCCGAACTGCTTGCGGTCATGCAGGTAGGGCGTCACCAAATCCATGCAAGCCTGCATGATGCCGATCGGGCCGCCGGCAAGCACCGCGCGCTCATAATCCAATCCGCTCATCAGGACGGTGACGCCGCGCTCGGGCGGTCCCAACACGTTGCTCTCCGGAACCTCGCAGTCCTCGAACAGGATCTCGCATGTGTTGGATCCGCGCATGCCGAGCTTGTCGAATTTCGGCGTGGTGGAGACGCCCTTGAAAACCGTCTCGACGATGAAAGCGGTGATGCCATGCGCGCCGGCGCCGGGATCGGTCTTGGCGTAAACGATCATGACATCCGCGTTGGGACCGTTAGTGACCCACATCTTGTCGCCATTCAACACATAGCGGTCGCCGCGCTTGTCCGCGCGCATCCGCATGTTGACGACATCCGAGCCGGCCCCCGGCTCCGACATGGCCAGGGCGCCGACATGCGCGCCGGATACGAGTCCTGGAAGATAGCGCCGCTTCTGCTCGTCGCTTCCGTTGCGGTGCAGCTGGTTGACGCAGAGATTGGAGTGCGCGCCATAGGATAGGCCGACGGATGCGGAAGCCCGGCTGATCTCCTCCATGGCGAGGACATGCTCAAGATAGCCGAGGCCCGCGCCGCCATATTCCTCGGCGACCGTCACGCCGAGCACCCCGAGCGCTCCCATTTTTTTCCACAGCTCGGCGGGGAAATCGTTGTTGGCGTCAATCGACGCCGCCCGGGGGGCGATCTCACGCGAGGCGAACTCCTCCACCTGATCGCGAATGAGATCAGCGGTTTCACCGAGACCGAAATCCAAACCAAGCGCCTTATAGGCCATGGCGCGAATTGTGTCCTTTACGACTACCGCCAGCAAGCCCTATTCGGCCTATCCGGCGACTTATGCAGAGACTTCAGGCGATCCCACGCAATGCGCGGCGATCGACAAAAGGCGATTTGCACCGCAGCAAAAAGTTGCGATCCCGGACGATGCTCTCGCGACAGTTGGAAGGCATCAAGCCTCGCGGCGCCGTTTGTTCAAAGGCGCTCTCCTTCACGTCACGTCAAATTCGACGCCCTGTGCAAGCGGCAAACTCCGGCCGTAGTTGATGGTGTTGGTCGCGCGGCGCATGTAGGCCTTCCACGCGTCGGATCCAGATTCCCGTCCGCCGCCGGTCTCCTTTTCGCCGCCGAAGGCTCCGCCGATCTCGGCGCCGGACGGGCCGATATTGACATTGGCGATCCCGCAATCGGAGCCGCGGGCCGACAGGAAGATCTCGGCTTCACGCAGGTCGTTGGTGAAGATCGAGGACGACAAACCTTGCGGGACGGCGTTGTGCAGCGTCAGCGCGGCCTCGAAATCGCTGTATCGCACGACGTAGAGAATGGGCGCGAAGGTCTCGCATTCCACCGGCCCCGTTTGCTCCGGCATCTCCACAATCGCCGGGCGGACGTAATAGGCGTCGGCGGCCGCCCCAACGTCGACGCGCATTCCGCCCGTCACGGCGCCGCCCGCAATCTTCGCCGCATCGAGCGCTTTCTGCATCGCGACGAAGGCCTCGACATCGATAAGCGGACCGACCAGCGTATTCGCGTCGAGGGGGTCGCCAATGGGGATGGAGGCATAGGCCCGCTTCAAGCGCGGCGCGAGGCGATCATAGACGCTGTCATGGACGAACAGCCGACGCAGCGTGGTGCAGCGCTGGCCCGCGGTTCCCATCGCGGCGAAAGCGACGCCGCGCAGGGCGAGGTCGAGATCGGCCGAGGGGCAGACGATCGCGGCGTTGTTGCCGCCGAGTTCAAGGATGGCGCGGGCGAAGCGCCGGGCGAGTCGCGGGCCGACGACGCGGCCCATCGCCGTCGATCCAGTGGCGGAGACGAGTGCGACGCGGGGATGATCGACGACGATCTCGCCGAGGTCGCGGCGGCCTATGAGCAAGGTCGAGAGGCGCTCCGGCGCTGGACCGCCTTGATCGATGAATCGCTTGAGGGCGCGCGCTAACAGCGCCTCGGCGGCGAGCGCGGTGAGCGGCGTCTTCTCGGACGGCTTCCAGACGATGCTGTCGCCGCAGACGAGCGCCAAAGCGGCGTTCCACGCCCACACCGCGACGGGGAAGTTGAAGGCCGAGATGATGCCGACGACGCCGAGCGGATGCCAGCTCTCCATCATTCGGTGTTCGCCGCGCTCCGTCGCGATGGTGAGACCGTAAAGCTGGCGCGACAGACCGACTGCGAAGTCGCAGACGTCGATCATCTCCTGCACCTCGCCACGTCCTTCGGAGACGATCTTTCCGACTTCGATCGAGACGAGGCGGCCAAGCGCGTCCTTATGGGCGCGAAGCTCCTCGCCGAACAGGCGGATCAACTCGCCCCGCCGCGGCGCCGGCGTATTGCGCCAGACAAGGAAGGCGGTGTGGGCGTCTTCGATCGCGTTCCGCGCGCTGCCTGGATCGGTCTCATGAACCTCGGCGATGATCTCGCCGGAGATCGGGGAGCGCGCCTTGAGCGTTCCATCCGTGTAGCGCTGGCGAGCCACGCCGAATCCGGCCAACAGCGCATCGACTTCCGCGGCGAGGCCTGCTTTCGTCATGGTGCGTCTTTCCGCGCTCCGGCGATGGATTTCAACATTGTTGCGCCAAGGCCGAGTTCATCGAGCGCCGCCTCGATGGAAGCCTTTTCGGCGCGCGCATAAAGTTCAAACTCATCGAGGACCGGGCGGCCAAGCGCCTCCTCGAAGGCGCCGCGGTTGGCGCGTTCGGCATAGTTTCGCCGGGCCTCGCCATCGAGATTGGACTGGAAGATCCCGGCGGCGCTGACCGGCAGGAAGTCCTCATAAATGATCGGATCGAACGCAAGATATCCCTTGGCGATCAGCTCTTCGATTGAGTGTGGAGCATTGTCGCGGCGGAAAGCTTCAATGCCCGCCCTCGCCGCCGAATACCGAAAGAAGGCGAGCCCTTCCGCGCGCAGGGTCGACCAGTCGTCGGGCAACGGTTTGAACGCCTGCGCCAGCTCTCTCGCGTAGTCGCGGGTCTTCGCCTCTCTCGGCCCGGCCAGCGCTTCGCCGCGCACGGAGGCCAGCAACTCGTCATAGATTTTGCGGCCCTTCGGCGTCAGGGCCGCGCCGCGCTGCTCGACCTCGCCGAAGCGCGCCGTATGAGTCCCCGCTTGCGCTCCGTCTTTGAAAACGATGGCCTCTTGAAGAGCTTTGAAGCTGGTCTGCCGCAAGAGGACCGCGCAACTTCGCCGCGGCGGCCCCTCGATCACGGCTTTAGGCGTGATGCCGCGCTTCGGCATCCCGGCCTGCACCGCGTCGATGTCGAGCGTGCGTGGCGTCAGATGGTTGATGTGCGGGCCCTTGAAGCTCACCACATCCGCGATCAAGCGATGGGCGTCATGCAACCGTTTGTAAGTCTCGGCGGTCACTGTCGCCGCGCCGCGCCAGCGGAAGGTCTCCAGCGTCTCGTGCACGAACTCCTCGGCCTGCTCCAGGGTCAGACCGCCCTCCCGCTCGAAGATTGCGACGAGTTCGAGCGCGCGCGGGGTCAGTATCTTCCGTGCGGCGAGGATTGCCGCGGCTTCGGCGCGCAAAGCCTCATCCTCGATCAACTCCAGTCGCAGCAGCGATGTGAAGACGCGAAACGGATTGCGCCGCAGCGCCGGGTCGTCGATCGGCCGGAACGCCGTCGAGTGGACGGGAACGCCGGCGACCGAGAGATCATAGTAGCCGACCGGCTGCATCCCCATGACCGCGAAGACGCGCCCGATCGCGGCGAGCTCCTGCGCGGCGCCGAGGCGAATGGCGCCATGGCGCTCGACGCTCAGGCGATCCAGTTCTCCAGCCCGTTGGAGGCTCGCCTTCAGACCCTGATCCCGCCGCAGGGTTTCGTCATTGACGTCGGCGACAAGCTCAAGGAGCGCGCCATATTGCGGCGTTTCGGTGCGATACATATCCGATATAGCGTGAGAGAACAGGGTGCGTATGTCGTCAGGGTTGGCATGCTTCATCGTCGCCATGGGATTTCTTTCGCAACAAGCTGATGCGCGCTCCGCTGCCGGTAGGCGAACTACGCCAAACATACATCCTAATATGGAGGTCTAATGGCTCATATGGAGGCCTCACGGACTTGAAAATTTGCTCTCCGTAGCGGGATAAGCAAACAATTTTTCTTCATGACATTATTCTGGGATCAAGAAGCTTCGAA
>JBKQMI010000237.1:0-7520 GCA_052146775.1 Methylocella sp.
ATGCTGCAAAAACGTTGTTTTTTATTTGTAACAATTCAAACTTATCGACTTTAGATCAATTCTATATTTGAGCAGCCCTGTTCATGCGCCGCCCGGACCATATTGCAGCACCTGCACCTTTTCGAGCGTGATCAGGCCCTTCGAATTCGCCATCATCGCGTCGAGCACGGGCAGAAACGCATTGATCTTCTCCTCGCTGTCGACGATCTCGACGATGAAGGGAAGATCGCCGGAGAGTTCGAGGATGTTCTGCGAGTGGAGATGGTGGGAATGGCCAAATCCCATCGGGCCGCGCAGCACGGTGGCGCCGGCGAGACCGGCGTCGCGCGCCTTGAGAACGATCGCCTCATAGAGCGGCCGATGGTCGCTCTTCGCGCTTTCGCCGATGAAAATGCGCAGCAGCTTGGCGTCGCTCGGCGCTTGCATGGCTCAGACTCCCTTGACCTGATTGAGCATCGCCGCGGCCACATAGCCGAGCCAGACCGCGATCAGGCAAAGCGTGACGGACAGCACGACATTTACTCCGGCGTTGAGGACTTCGCCGTTGCGCACGAGGTTCAGCGTTTGCAGACTGAAGGATGAGAAAGTGGTGTAGCCGCCGCAAAGGCCGATCATCACGAACTGGCGCGCCGTTGAGCCGACCAGCAGGCGCCCGTCGGGGCCGGTCAAGGTCGCGAAAAAGCCGATCACGAAAGAGCCGGTGATGTTGACGATGATGGTGCCCCAGGGAAAGGTCTCGCCGATCTGATTGCCGATCGTCGTCGCAACCCAGAACCGCAGGCCGCCGCCAAGGGCGCTTCCGAGCATGATCCACACATAAAGCATGACCGCCGTGTCCTTCACCCGATCAGGTCGTAGTCGACGAAACTCACCCTCAACCCCTCAGCCCCGAGCATTTTGATCGAGTCGCGCCAATGTTTCATCCATCGGGGCCGCGACGCGCTCGACGAGATTTGCGATCGCCTCGATATCGTCAAGGTGGGCGTGCGGCAAAGACGCCGGGAAGGGTCCGCCATCGCTCGCCAGCGCCTTGATGTCCTGATCCTCCGGGTACAGCAGCGGCTTGCCGTTGGCGACGCGATGCACCTCGATCTTGACATGAAGGTCGCGCTTATAGCCTTCGACGAGGACGAAATCGACGGGGCTAAGGCGCGCGAGCATGGCGCGCAGGGGCGGCTCGTCGTCGCCCCGCAATTCATGCATCAAGGCCCAGCGGTTGGCGGAGGCGACGAGAACCTCGCGCGCGCCCGCCTCGCGGTGCGAATAGGAATCCTTGCCGGGCTTGTCGACGTCGAAGCCGTGATGGGCGTGCTTCAGCGTCGAGACCGAAAAGCCGCGCGCGTTGAGCGCGGGAATGAGCTTGACAATCAGGGTGGTCTTGCCCGCCCCGCTCCATCCGGAAAGCCCGATCACGCGCATGAGAAAAAAGCCTCGCGGTCCGTCCCTGCGGCGATAACGCCCTGCGCCCCCGCGCTCAAACCTTCGCGCTCCCTCTGGAACTTTGCCGCCGCATCGCTTAACATCCGCACGTGATGCTGTTTTCCGGCCGGGGGCGCAAGAGACTTGTCGCTGATGCCCACCCAATCGACCTCCACGGCTCTCGACCTTCGCGGCCTCAATTGTCCGCTGCCGGCTCTACGCACGGGCAAGGCCCTGCGCCGGCTGAACGATGGCGATCTCCTCATCGTCGAATGCACCGATCCGCTCGCCGCCATCGACATTCCCCATCTTGTGGCCGAGACCGGTGACGTTCTTGAGCGGCAGGAACAAGGCGACGGCGCGATCGCCTTTCACATCCGGCGGCGACGACCGTGAGCGCGCGCCTATCCCATGAAGCAGCCTGTGAGGGAAAGAGCCTAGCGGCGCTGGTCTTCAACGACAATGACGCGGTGAATGGAATCATCGCGGATTTCGCCGCCGCCCTCAAGCGCCGCGGGCATCGCATCGCCGGGATGGTTCAAACCGTCGACGTCGCGCAGCCCTGCGATTGCCGGGAAGTCTTTCTTCGCGACGTCGAAACCGGCGAGGCTATTTCGATCCTGCAGGATCTTGGGACTCAGTCGCAATCCTGCCGCATCGATACGACGGCGCTGGCCGACGCCGCGCATCGGGTCGCGCGCGCCATCGAGAGATCGCCCGAACTCCTGTTCATCAACCGGTTCGGCAAGCTCGAGGCCGCGGGGCTCGGCCTTTACGCCGAGATCGGCGCGGCGGCGGCGGCTGGCATTCCGACGCTTGTTTGCGTTTCAATAAAATTCATTGATTCGTGGCGCCGGTTCACGATGGGCCTCGATGAGGAACTGCCCTGCTCCGGCGCCGCCCTGGAGCGCTGGTGGCGCGCCGTCAATGCGCAAAGCGCGCCCAGCGACCTGAGCCTCGGCGCCGCGCTTCGATGACGCCGGAGGCGCCGCGCATCGACGACATCGAGGATGTCGTCTTCGACGTGGAGGCGCGCGCGTGGCCCTTCGCGATCGACCAGGGCGAGGCGATCGACCGGCATTGGGAGAAGCTAAGCGGCAAAAATCCGCATCTTTTCAATGGCCGCGTCTTTCTCAACTTCGAGCGGCGCATCGAGGCGGCAGACCACGATAAACTGGAGCGGGATCCGGGCGGAAAACCGACCGTTGCTTTTTCTAATCCCGCTCCAGGCGTCCGGCGCGTTCTCCGGGGAACGGCCTCCGCCGTCGATTTCAAGGCATTTCTCGCCTGGCGCGACTTCGGCTTTCCGGACGGCGACGTTCGCAATTGCTTCGCCATGGCGGCCCTGCTCTCCGCCGACGGCGCCTTCATGCTCGGACGCATGAGCGAAAGGACGGCCAACGCCGGCAAGATCTATTTTCCGGCTGGAACGCCTGATCTCGGCGACGTCAAGGATGGCGCGCTCGATCTTGCGGGCAGCGCCGCGCGCGAGCTTTTCGAGGAGACCGGCATCGGCGCCGACGAGGTCGCCTTCGCGCCGGGATGGACCGTGGTTTTCGAGGGACCGCGCATCGCCTGCATGAAAGCCGTACGCTCGCCTCTGACAGCCTCCGAGATCGAGGTCCGGTTCAAGGATTTCATCGCGCGACAGGAGGCGCCCGAGCTTGTCGCCCTCCACCCAGTTTTCTCGCTTCGCGACCTCGACGAAGAGCGCATGCCGAGCTTCACGCTGCGCTATCTGCGCCACGCATTATCGGAAGGGTCCCTCGTTTAGCGACGCCCCGCTCACACGTGATAGCCGTGCTTTTCCTTCGTGGCGTGAATGATCCCGAGCGCCTCGCCGTCCTTGCCGGCCGCGCAGGCGCTGGCGGCGCGCGACAGATCGGCCTCGATATCATTATAGACTTTCTGGTTGAGATTGCCGGTCGTGACGTCGGAGGTCAGCACTTTCTGATAGCTGTTGAGTTTCTCCGTGCAGGCGGCGGCAGGCGGCAGGTCCGGCCAGACAGGCGCGGCTATCCCCGAAGGCGCCGCGGCGACCGGCGCCGAATAGGGCTGAGACTGATAGCAGCCGCAAAGCGCAGCCGCCGCGCCGATGATCGCCGAGAATAAAAAAATCCGCCGCATCCCGATCTCCGCAGAAGGAATGAGCCAATCTCACCTGCGAGCCTTGCCTGTCAAGCCCGGACGATGAGGTCAGGATCAGTTGCGCCTCACGCGATAAAGCCAGTCGTAGCGCGCGAGCAGGCGTTCGCCGCCGAGGGCCCGCAGGGCGGCGTCGCGCACGAAGGCGGCGGGGCCTGACAGATGATAAATCCGGCCTTGCGCGCGCGATTCGCGCTGTACCCTGTCGGCCCGCTCGCGCCGCGCGGCCGCGTAGGCGTCGAGCCCAGCCGGAACATCGCGCGTGGCCTGAAGCGCCTCGGCCAGAGCGGCGGCGTCCTCGATCGCCTGCGCTGCGCCCTGCGCCAGGAAGGGCGGCATGGGATGCGCGGCGTCGCCGAGCAGCGCGACGCGTCCCGCCGTCCAGCCCGGAAGCGGGTCGCGATCGATGAGAGGCCATTTCCGCCAGTGCTGCGCGGCGGCGAGCAACGACCGCGCGGCTTTGTGCCACGACGAAAAGCGCGCGGCGAGGACGGCCGGATCGCCCGGACGCGACCAGTCCTCCTCCGGGCGGGGGGCGGCTTCGTTTTCGTCGAGAACCGCGACGACATTAACGACGGCGCCGCCGCGCAACGGATAATTCACGAGATGGGCCTCGCGCCCGAGCCAAAGGCATGATTCCGGTCGCAGCGCCTCGGGCGCCACGCGGTCGGCGTCAATGAGGGCGCGCCAGGCTGTCCGTTTTATGAAGCTTGCAGAATCGGCTCCCCCGCCGAGAAGCTTCGCGCGGACGAGAGAGCGCGCTCCATCGGCGCCGATCAGGCAATCGCCGGACGCCTCAAGCCGGAGCAGCCCCTGGCGCAGCGCGGCGACCACGCCATCTGAGCCAGAGGCGAATCCCGCCACCGCGACGCCGGCATGGATGCGGATGGCGTCCTCCTCCGCGACCGTTTGCAGAAGGGCCCGCTGAAGATCGGCGCGGTGGACGAGGAGATAGGGCGCGCCCCAGCGCCTCTCGGCGTCGGCCAGCGGCATCAGGGACAGCGTCGCGCCATCGCGAGCACGTCGCACCCTGATCGATTCGGGGGCGAGACTGAAACCTTTCAGGCGCTCGATGACATTCAGCTTTTGCAGAATGGCGCTTGCGTTCGGCGACAGTTGAAGTCCGGCGCCGACCTCCTCAAGCGTCGTCGCGGATTCGAAAATGCTGACCCGCCAGCCGGCGCGCGCAAGACACAGCGCCGCGCTGAGGCCGCCGATTCCGGCGCCGGCGATCAGCGCATGAGGCTCGCTCATAAAGTCAAATGCGCCGCTTCACGCCGCCGCTGGAGCCGATTGCGGATCGAAGGCGCATTCGGCGGGAACGCATCCGCCATGCAGCGTCGCGTCATAAATGTAGTGGGTTGAGCAATAGGGGCAGATGGCTTCCTCGGCGTCGCCCATGTCGATGAAAATATGCGGGTGATCGAACGGGGGCAGAGCGCCGACGCACATGAACTCCTTCGCGCCGACGCTGACGCGGGGAGCGCCCGGCTGATTGTGAAAGTGCGGCGTGGCGTGAGCGGCCATGATCTCATCCTCTTGCGAACGGCGCGCGAGCATAGCCGCGCGGCGCGCGTTTGTGTAGCCCTTGGAGCCTGTCTTCCGGGCCTGCTTCGCCTGGCGCCCGTCGCGCCGCCTGGGCGCGCCCGGCCCCGGCCGAGCGGGATCAGAGCTTCAACTGCGAGCGCCGGTCCGCCGCAGGCTCAGGCCTCGGTGAGTCGACCAGCAGCTCGTCGAGAATCTTGTCGAGATGGCTGCGAAAATTGGCGTTGAGATATTTCTGCTCGACTTTCAGGCGGCCGCGCTCGCCCATGGCCTTCGCCACGTCGGGCTGCGTCAGCAAGCCATACAGCCGGTCGGAGAGAGTCTTCACATCCGATGGATCAAGGACGAACCCATCGACCCCGTCGGCGACGACTTCGCTCGCCGCGCCGCGCGAGCTGCAGATGACCGGCTTGCCAGATTGCCAGGCCTCGAGATAGACGATCCCGAACCCTTCCTTGTTTGACGGCATTGCGAAAACGGCGGCGCGGGCGTAGGCCTGCCGCAGTTCGCGATCGCCGACCTGACCCAAGAATGCAACCGAGTCGGCGACGCCGAGATTCTTCGCCAATGCTTCGAGCTCCGGCCGCAAGGAGCCGCCGCCAATGATTTCATACTTGACGCCGGGCAGCCTCTCCTTCACGAGGGCGACGGCCGCGATCATTTCATGAACGTTTTTCTCCCGTTCGCCCGCGCCGAGCCGGGCTACGGTCAGGATCGTCGGCGACTGCGGCGCCGATGCAGCCGGCGCAGCCTCCAGCCCATCGACGGCATAGGGCAGGAACCAGAACTTGTCTGGCGCAACGTGGAATTCGCGCTCCATCCGATCAGCCGTAAAACGGCTGACCGAGGCGATCCGCGTCAGCGCCCCGACGAGCCAGGTTTCGTAAAATCGTCTTTCGCGCATGCCCTGCGCGTGCCAGACCTCGTACCCATGGACGAACAGAACGATAGGCAGCCGGCGACGGAACAGCCTGACCGCGACGGCGAGCGGCAATAGGTTGATATGGCAAATTAGCAGCACGCGCGCCTCGAACAGGCTCGCCCAGAGAGCCGAGGCTAAAAACCGCAGCTGATTTTTGGGAGCGGCGAACTCCAGCCCATCGATCACCGGCAGTTCGGCATCGCGATCAGCGCTCAAAACGGCGAGAGCCGAACGCTCCTTCCTCTCGACGGCGCGCAGCGCCACATTTTTGAAGACGCGGCGGTTGAAACTCTGCAATCCACCGATCGTGGAATAAGTTTCCAGCGCGCAAATGACCGTCCGATTTTGCTCACGAAACATTATTTGACGCCAATGATAAATTAATCCGGACTTGCTTCGAGGACTGGAAAGTCGAGAAGGATGGAAAAACTTAGTTGGTTCCTCAGGCGTCTTCGCAAAGTAACATACAAATAAATTCGAACGCTACAAAAAATTTCTAATGTAAAATGCCAACATTTATCAACCCATCAGAGGTCCAATTTACCGACCGCGCGAGGAAAAATGAAACCCGTCTCCTATGGTCCGCGACGCGGATCGGACGCGCGTTATATTCAACCATTCCCTTACGCCTCGATCGACGACGCCTCTGCAACTTGAAACCTCAGCTCCGTTTTGTTTCTCGCGCCGACATCGACGAAAGGCGCCGGCGTCCGCGACCGTTCTCCATCTTTAAGCTTTTTCCGTCTTCAACGCGGCGTCGATGATCTTGCTCAAAAGCCTCTCGTTGAAGTCGCCATTTCGCCATACGCGCTTCAACCCGGCCGCGGCGATCTTGCCGATTCGATCCGGCTGCGCAAGCAGCGCCAGGCAGAGGTCCGCGCATTCATCCGCGCTGTCGAAAAACACGGCTTCCTCGCCATCCTCGTACATTTCGAGATGGTCGCGCGTACGTTCCGCGCAAAAGAGCGTTCCGATCGCGGGAATTTCGAAGCTTCGCGTCGTATGCAGATCCTGATTTCCCTTGGACAGAAGACCGATCGCGATCGCGGCGCCCCCGATCGCCTTGACGTAGTCATCGCCTTCGAGGTTCCCGCGGACGACGCATGCACGCAACCTGCCATATTCCGGCGCCAAATTCCATCGCTCTCCATAAATGCGGAGCGGAACGCCGCGCTCAACGAGCCGCAGCAGGAACGGGCCGCGTTCCGGCATCCAGGTGCCGACGAAGGCGACCTGCGCGGAAAAGCGCGCGCGGTCCTGTTCGTTCAATTCGATCGGCCGATGAACGACTTCGTCGGCTGCCTCCCTGACTAGCAGAACGCGCCGCGCGCCCGCCCGCTTCGCCCCGTCGGCGCTCGACACCCTGTGTGTCGCGACCAAGTCATAAAATGGCAGCGCTTTCAAAAACAGGCGCCATTTCAGTCCATCCCTGGGAACATAGGGATTGTCCTGATTATAGTTGACGACGACCTTGCCCGCCTTCTTCAAT
>JBKQMI010000238.1:0-6264 GCA_052146775.1 Methylocella sp.
GTTCATCCGTCAATGCCATGAGCCGCTTATAACACGGCGAAAAGCGGTCCGCGCCAGAGCGGGATGAGGAAAAGTGGAAACCACTTTTCCGCCCGCATCCCGCCCTAGACTCCTGGAATCGATCACATTCACGATCCTGGATCGATCAAAATCCAAAATCGCCGTGGCCAGACGCGCCCGCTCAATCCCGGAACGGATCGTGGACGAGGATTGTATCGGCGCGCTCGGGACTGGTCGATAGCAGCGCCACCGGCGCCTCGATCAACTCCTCAATGCGGCGAACATATTTGATCGCCTGCGCCGGCAACTCGGCCCAGGATCGCGCGCCGGCCGTCACGCCGTCCCACCCTTCGATCGTCTCATAAATCGGCTCGACGCGCGACTGCGCCGCCTGACTCGCCGGAAAGCGGTCGATGCGGGCGCCGTCGAGATGATAGCCGACGCAGACCTTTATTTCGGAAAAGCCGTCGAGAATATCGAGTTTGGTAAGGGCGATGCCATCGATCCCCGAAGTCTTGACGGTTTGCCGCACCAAGACCGCGTCGAACCAGCCGCAGCGCCTGCGCCGGCCCGTATTTGTGCCGAATTCGCGGCCCCTGTCACCGATTCGCGCGCCGGTTTCATCGTTGAGCTCCGTCGGAAACGGGCCGCCGCCGACGCGCGTCGAATAGGCTTTGGCGATGCCGAGAACATAGCCGATCGCCTTGGGACCAAGCCCCGACCCGGTGGCGGCGTTGGCGGCGACGGTGTTCGACGAAGTGACAAAGGGATAGGTGCCGTGGTCGACGTCGAGCAGCGCGCCCTGCGCGCCCTCGAACAGGATGCGCTTGCCCGCGCGCCGCGCGGTCTCGAGCAGGTCCCAGGTCGAATCCATGAAGGGTAGAATCTTCGGCGCGACGGCCTCGAGCTCCGCCCTGACGGCGGCGGCCGTTACAGGCTGAAGCCCAAGTCCGCGCCGCAGCGGATCGTGATGCGCGAGCAGGCGGCCGATCTTTTCATCAAGCGATTCCGGCTCGGCGAGGTCCGACAGCCGGATCGCGCGGCGGCCGACCTTATCCTCATAGGCGGGTCCGATGCCGCGCTTCGTCGTGCCGATCTTCAGCGCCTCCGTCGAGGCGGATTCGCGATGCGCGTCAAGTTCGCGGTGCAGCGCCAGGATCAGCGTGACATTGTCGGCGATCTTCAGATTTTCGGGCGAGACGGCAACGCCCTGCGCCGCGATCCTTTCGATCTCGTCGACGAGATGGTGCGGATCGAGCACGACGCCATTGCCGATCACCGAGAGCTTGCCCGGCCGCACGATGCCGGACGGCAGCAGCGCCAGCTTGTAGACCTGATTGCCGATGACGAGCGTATGGCCGGCGTTATGCCCGCCCTGAAAGCGCACCACGATATCGGCCTCGATCGACAGCCAGTCGACGATCTTGCCCTTGCCCTCGTCGCCCCATTGGGCGCCGACCACCACCACATTCGCCATAAGTCTGGTTCGCTCTTAAAAGAATTATCAGCGCCCGAATCCGGGCTTGCTCCGCGGCCGGCTCGATCCGGGATCGCATCAAGCGCGCGAAGGGTTTTCAAACAACGATCCCGGCGCGGTGGAAGGGCCTTCTCCCGGTACACAATCGCCGCGCGCGAGTAAAGCCGCGGGAACCCGGGGGGCGGATCGGCGCCCTTGGCCCTCTTGGCGCCGCAAGGGGCCGCCAAGAGGCCACGCAGAGGGCCTTGTCATGGGCGAGGCCCTTTGCTATAGGGCGCTCCTTCCAGTCATGATCGACCTTTCGCCGGCCTTGATGCGTTCGAGGCGGCGCCTGACCGGCCCGACCGGCGCAAAGCCTTGCAGGATTTACAGGATTTTCTGATGAAAGCCGACATTCATCCCCAATATCATCTGATCAAAGTCGTTATGACCGACGGAACCGAGTTCGTGACGCGCTCGACCTATGGCTCCGAGGGCGCGACCCTCAATCTCGACATCGACCCCAAGACGCATCCGGCCTGGACCGGCGGATCGGCGCAACTGCTCGATCGCGGCGGACGCCTGTCGCGCTTCAACTCGCGCTTCGCCGGGCTGAATTTCGGCAAGAAGTGAGCCCGGGCGGCGCTTCCATCTCGGCCGAAATGACGGCCGAGGAGGCGCCGCCTTGCTCGGCCTCGAAGCGAATGCCACCTGCGGCTTCGTGCGCGAAAACGGCGTCGCGGAGCGCGTCGTCGTGGGTCCCGACCTTCGCGCGGGCCGGCGAATGCAGCTTTTGATCCCCGGTTTGGCCTTCCGAGCCGCTCGCCTCTCCGGCGCGCGACGCTGGCTCCTCGGAGCCAGCACCGAATGGCCGGGAGTGGTTCCGGCCGATGTCGAGATCGGCGACGCGGAGGCGCTGGCGGCGCGCTATATCGTGAGGTCGCCGCCGAAATCCGCGGCTTTCCGCGGCCGGACGCGGGATAAGCGCGCGGGGGCTCCTCTCGGTGCGCAAATTGGGGTCAGCGGCCGCCCGGAAACGCCGCACGCAGCAGCGCGATCTGGCTTTGGACCGGGCTCGGCGGCGGCTTGCGGCCGAAATCGCCGTCCGCCCGGTGGATCAACGCGTCGAAATGCCGGATGCGCGCCTGTAAGCGAAGCGACATTTCGATGAATTCGCAAAGGCGCCGCGGCAGCGCCTGCAAAAGCTCATCCGTCGAGACAGCCTCCTGCCGCGACAAATGAATGCGCCGCTTTTCGCTGGACGCCTCCGCCCGCGTCAACTCGCCTTCGTTGACGGCGCGCTGGAGCAGCAGCCAGGACGCGATCTGCATCAGCCGCGTCGTCAGACGCATGCTCTCCACCGCATAGGCGAGCGCGGCCGGCCGAGGCAGCGCCTGCGCCTGCTCGCGGCCGGCGCCGTCGAGATAGGCGGCCGCGTCGCCGACAAGGTCCATGCCTTCCTTGAACAGGGCCATGAACTGATCCGAGGCGGCGAGCTTCGCGCCAAACGAAACCGGTTTTTCCGCAGTGAACAACGGCGTTGACGATCTTTCGGACGACATCTCGCGCAAATCCCGTATCCTTTTAATCATTAAATTGGCGTCAGATCGAAACAAGCCCGCGCTGCCCGGAACTCTCGCCAGCTCAAATCCGCCGCCTTCGCGACGGGCAGGAAAGATCGTAGCGGAAAATAATCGGTCCGGGGAATTCACCTTTCGTTAGGCTTAACAGCGTGGCCGCAATCCCCCCACGCGATCGAGGCCTGGACGGCTTCGCGCAGGTTTCGGCGCGTAGGGATTGACGCGGGAGAGGTTGTCGCTGCGGTGGCGGTGCGCGCCTCCAAAAACCGCAGCAGAGCCACCGGGAGACAAACATGACGCAAGCCGCCGAGCGACCGATGGTGTTCATCGCCACGCCCTGTTTCGGGGGCCTTGTCTCGCAGCATTATATGCAGTCGATCCTCAGCCTGATGCAATTCGCGGGACCGGCGGGCTTCGACGCGGCGCTCGCCCTGCTTGGCCATGATTCGCTGATCACGCGCAGCCGCAACACCCTCGTCAGCCAGTTCCTGCAGACGCCGCAGGCGAGCCACCTCCTTTTCATCGACGCCGACATCAGCTTCGAGGCGGAGCAGGTCTTTCACATGCTGAGCTTCAATCAGGACTTCGTCGCCGGCATCTACCCCCTGAAAGTGATCGACTGGAGCAATGCGGCGATCCGGCGCGCCGCCACCAAAGCGGAGAGCTTTCAGGCGGCGCCCCTACTCTATGTCGGGACGCTTTGCCCCGGGGCCGAACGCGCGCGTGAGGGACGCTTCGCCACGGCGATCTATTGCGGCGGCGGATTCATGCTGCTGAAACGGCGGGTCATCGAGCGCATGATCGAGGCCTATCCCGAAACGCGCTACGCCAGCGCGCACGCCTATTCCAACGCGACCGGCGGCGGCGCCAATTACGCCCTGTTCGATTGCATGATCGACAAAGAGACCAACGCCTATGTCAGCGAGGATTTCGGCTTCTGCCAGCGCTGGCGCGACATCGGCGGCAAGATCTGGCTCGACACCTCGGGCAAGCTCACCCATGTCGGAGCCTACAATTTCCAGGGCGACCCGGGGCCGCGCTTCCTGACGGCCGGGGCGGTGGAGAAGCAGCGCGGCGTCCTCGAACGCGTCGACGCCGGCTAGGTGTTCCCCGGACGAGGAAAAGCGGCCTCCGCTTTTCCGCCCGCATCCCGCTCCGAACGATTGGAATCGAGCGAAACGCGCATGCGCGGCCGATGCAATCGATCAAAAATCCAAGGCGCGTTTCCAATTCCGCAGCGATGGAAGACAGCGCCGGCCGCCCGCGCTTGAACCGGATAGCGACGCCACAATCCCGCGCGCACCTGACGTAACCACCTCGCCGTGCAGGTCGCCCGCCTCGTCCGCATCGACGCCCGGCCGCGCGAGTCCGTCACAAGCCGGGCAGGCACCTGATCCGCGCCCAGTCGCCCGGCCCTGCTCCTGCGAGCGCGGCGATCCGCAAGCTGAGCCAGCGGCGCCGCAATCCCTCACAGGCAGGATATTGATTATGGTCAAGAAGTGGGATCCGTTCTAGAAGTCAGGTCGGTTCGATTGCAGGGGCGCCAGTTTGGCCTGGGCGGCGCAGCCACCGCAAGACGAGCCATTGCCTTCAACGCCGCGCCCGCGCCCGCATTCCTCGGCGCCGGGTCCGGATCCATGAATTGTCGCGGTTATGGATAGCTGAAATGAGCATCAACAAGATCGGGGTGATTGGCGCTGGACAAATGGGTACCGGGATCGCCCAGGTCTGCGCGGTCGCCGGAATCGACGTCGTCCTCAACGACATCTCGCAGGAACGCATCGAGGCAGGAATTTCCGTGATCGAGTCGCACCTCGCAAAACAGGTCGACCGCCAGCTGATCGACAAAGCGGCGAAAGAGGCGGCCCTCGGCCGCATCCACCCGGCTCTCGACTATGAGGCGATGCGCGATTGCGACTTCGTCATCGAGGCGGCTTCCGAGAACGAAGAGGTCAAGCGCAAGATTTTCAGCAAGCTCTGCGCCTCGCTCAAGCCGCAAGCGATGCTGGCGTCGAACACGTCGTCGATCTCGATCACGCGGCTCGCCTCCGTGACCGACCGGCCGGAGCGCTTCATCGGCATTCATTTCATGAATCCCGTGCCGCGCATGCAGCTCGTCGAAGTCATCCGCGGGATCGTCACCGAAAACGAGACGTTCGAAACGGCCAAGGAGCTGATCGTGCGCCTCGGCAAGACCTACACCGTCTCGGAGGATTTTCCCGCCTTCATCGTCAACCGCATTCTGCTGCCAATGATCAACGAGGCGATCTATACGCTTTACGAAGGCGTCGGATCTGTGGATGCGATCGACACCGCGATGCGGCTTGGCGCCAACCATCCGATGGGTCCGCTCCAGCTCGCCGATTTTATCGGACTCGATACCGTTCTCTCGGTCATGCAGGTGCTGCATGAGGGGCTGGCCGATTCGAAATATCGCCCCTGTCCCCTGCTCGTCAAATATGTCGAGGCGGGTTGGCTCGGCCGCAAAACGCAGCGCGGTTTCTATGATTATCGCAGCGGCGCGCCGGTTCCGACGCGATAATCTGGTCAAAACCCGGGATATTCACCTTAGATTGATGCGTGGGTTCAGTGCTTGCGCCGGAACAGCCTTCACAGCCCCGTCATCCGCACCGTACACTATCCGCGCGAATCGCCGCCATCGGCTCCGGGCTAAATTGCATTGACGCGCTAAGCCCCAGACGCTAAAGCGGAAACCGCTGAAGGAGAGGCGCCGGAGTTGACGGTCCATTTCCACCCCACTGCTTCGCCGGAAGCGTGTCCGGCCTTAGTGCTTAACGCCGACTTCCGGCCGCTGAGTTACTATCCCCTGTCGCTCTGGTCATGGCAGGACGCCATCAAGGCCGTCTTTCTGGAGCGCGTGAACATCGTCTCCAACTATGACAAGGCGGTTCGAAGTCCAAGCTTCGAGATGCTGCTCCCCTCGGTCGTATCGCTGAAGACCTACATAAAACCCTCGCGTCATCCCGCCTTCACCAGATTCAACGTCTTCCTCCGCGACCGTTTCAGCTGCCAATATTGCGGCTCGCGCCATGATCTGACCTTCGATCATGTGACTCCCCGCTCGAAGGGCGGGACGACGACCTGGGAAAATGTCGTCGCGGCGTGCTCCACCTGCAATCTGCGCAAGAGCGACCTGCTTCCGAGCGAAGCCCATATGTGGCCAAGCCACAAGCCCTACCAGCCGACTGTCAGCGATTTGCATCAGAA
>JBKQMI010000239.1:0-17397 GCA_052146775.1 Methylocella sp.
GACTTCATCGGCGCCCGCCTCGGCATCCCAGGGCCAAAAATCCCACCCCTCGCAAGCCTCATCCGGCCAGCCACGCTCGCCCCGGCATAGCGCCAACGCCGCTCGCCCGGAAATCTGCCCCGGTTACTGGCTCTCGACCCTAATACGTTGATTTTACCTAATATGTATTCTCACGCCAAAATGGCTCCTGACACAGATCAGCAGCCCGACGATTCCGTCGGCCGCAAGACTTGCGCCCTGCTGGAACTCCTTCACCACGGTCTTGACCGCGGCGTTGATACGCCATCGACCCTGAGGCCCTCGTTCGGCGTCCGACGCAGCGCGCGGTGCAACCGCTTCACCACGTCGCCGGTTGCTCCGAGACTGATCGTTGGTTGTCTTGGATTGGCCATGATCCCCTCCCGATGCGATGGCGTGCAGGCGCCACGGATCGGCCTGCTTCGCACACCGAATTGGGATTTCGCGCCTCGTTTGAAGGCTTGTCCTCTTCCAATTTGCTTACGCGCTCAGGCTCTTCGTCAATCGCCGGGAGCTGCGATGCGCTTCGGTTCAGCTGGCTCCTGGTTGCTGAGTCACAGCAACCAGGCAGCGATCGTCGTTAATAGACCTCTAGGAAAATGGGATGATCCGTCATGGTCAGAGAAAGCGTGCTGATCTTGTTGAAGCTCGCCTGCACGGCGGTCCCGACGGTGGGGTCGTATTTGTTCACATTATTGTAGGTCGCGCCGAGGCTGACGACGATATTGTCGGTTTGGGCCGGCCACCGCTCATCCCAGATCACGAGCCAGAAATGTCCGTTGCCGCCCCCGCCATTCCCCTTTTGCAGCAGGAAGGCGTGAACTGTCGCCGGCTGTCCGGGGATCGACCAGTTCATCGTTCCCGGCGCCCTCAGCTCCTGCGTGTCGGCCAGAATCGTCGTCATATTGTGGATATAGTTGGCCGCCAGTTTCGGGGTCCCATTGCTTTGATAAATGCCGAATTGTTCCGGGGTCCGGTCCGTTATGGAATAAATAAAGGTTTTCTCCCACCCACGCATATACTGGGAAAGATAGACGTTCAGCAGAGTCTTCCCTTCAGCATCTGCGCCACCAGAACCTTGCCACCATCCTGTTTCGGTTGTGACTCGCGGGACGGTCGGCAACTGAGCGTCTGTGTAGCCCTGATAGTTATATGCCCACGTTACGCCGTAATCAGTGGAGAAAACCTCTTGCGCCGGGGGCACGTGTCCCGTGGGGGCGGCCGAGTACCACGCGATGTTGTCAACCGGAGCGGTGGCGCCATCCCAGATGGCGTAATTGTGCACATTGGCGTAATCGGCGAACGCGGTGCCGTCCGGCATGAGTGTACCGGCGCCAGTGGGGATTTTCAGGAATTGGAGCCCGACATTATTGGTCTCCGCTCCTGTGTGTGATATGTTCCATACAGGATAGTTTTTGAGGATGGAGTCTGCCTTCACGGCCGCGTATAAATCCCTTTGCAGTTTGGCGACTGGCATCCAGTCACCGTTTCCGCCGCCAACTTGCCCCTGATAGACGACGCCACCGAAATTATTGGGCTCGTTCGCGCCTTCGACCGCGAGAAGAACACCGGCCTTCGCCAGAGTCTCGGCTCCGGCGATCATCTCAGAAAAGGGGTGAAAGTTCTCATTGAAGGTAAACAAACTCCAGGTAATTTTCGTATTCGTCGCCTTGGCGAGATTGATGGCGCAGTTGGCGTCGCTCAACGCTCCTACGCCTCTGATGAATCTGACGCCGAGATTGGTGTAGAGCGATGGCGTCTGCGTGATTGCCGTATCGCAGCCGCCAATGACGCCCAATGTGTTGAGAAAATCATTCGAGCTCACCGCGATTTGCGGATGGTTCGGATCTGGATGAACGACAGCGGTCCCATCGCCGCATTTCGCGCAAGCAACGCTTGGCGGCGTGGTTGTCTTCGTCGTCGAGACCGGCTTGACCGTAACCCCGATGGCGTCCCAGTAATTGCTCGCGCCAGTCACCATGGCGGTTTCCGCCGGAAGAGTCTCGCTCCCGGTCGTCGTGACCGCTTTGTCACCGGAAAGCAACGAGCGTTGAGCGAGGCTTCGCGAGACATTGCCAAAATCGCCGGGTGCGGTAATGGCGTCCGCGGCCAAATTGAAGTCCCAGAAGCCGACATAACGTTCGCCGGCGATTGATGTCTCGGTGAAAGCCGGAATTTGGCACGACGCCCCGTAGGATCCGCATCCGGAGTAGCCGCCGATCGGCGCCAAGGGACCAGCGTTCCGATAGGTCCTGATAACGCCCTCAGGGTAGGATGCGTCGTTCCACGTGTAGGAGGACGGCTCATTGTCGGCGACCCGCCAGAAGAGCTGCGCCCCCTGGATCGAATTGAACGTCTTCGTCGCCTGTGTCCATCCCGCAGGCGCCGTGATCCAGGCGCCGTTACCGGTTTGCGTCGCGATATATGCAAGCATGAGATCGCCATTCTGCGTGCCGGCAGGCACGCTTATCGTTACAGGGCCGTAGCCGCTATTCGACCAGCCGTATGCAAGCCCGATATAAGTAACAGCGGCGGCGCAATATGCAACCCCCGGCGCCGTCGCCAGACACGCTATCAGGACGGCGCAAGACACGAACTTTATTCTCATAGAAACATTTCCCGATGTTGGTTGGTCAAGTCTGTTGCTTGAGGATTGATGCGGCGAAGAGGCCCCGGCGCGGCCGACTCGACGGCGGCCACGCCACCGAGCGAAAAGTCGGCGGGGCCCAAAAAAAAAGGGGACGCCGCACCGCGAAGAGGGGCGCGT
The DNA here is from genome assembly GCA_052146775.1 of Methylocella sp. Lineage (GTDB taxonomy): Bacteria > Pseudomonadota > Alphaproteobacteria > Rhizobiales > Beijerinckiaceae > Methylocapsa. The sequence goes on from JBKQMI010000239.1 coordinate 2,786, forward strand.
TGCGATCAACGAAGGTCGGAGTTTTGACTGGGGGGGATGACGAGAGGAGGGGCTGGTGAGAAGCGTCTGCGGGTGACGCTGCGGCGAAGTTTTTTTTGTTTGCGATCGTTTCTCCTTTTGGACGCCGCTGATTTCCGCACCGATAGAAAGTGATTATTACGAAATGATGGCAGTGAATATATATCAGTTCGCGACTTTCTGACGCATTGCGGACGAGGGGCTTTTCGTCATCGCGCAACTTCGAATCGATGGTCGGGAAATCCCGGAACGCCCCTAGCGGGTGGCTGCGGCGGGAGGAGGCCTGGCTCAGGCCAGGGCGAAGGCCGGGCCGGACCAAAAGCGCATCGCCGCGCGGAAAGATCGCGCCTGCCCCCGGCTCGCCGGCGCGGCGCGCCGGGCGCTTTCGTGATGGCGAGCCGCGGCGGTCCGCCCCTGCGAAGCCGCAGGCAGCAGCAAATCGAACGGATCACCCCACCAATATTTCGACCCTAAGGTCGGGCGTCGCGGCTGCAAGCGCGAGCATCACGACGGCGATGACTGCGCGCCAGACATAGGCAGCCGAAGCAGCTGATCGGCAGGCCATCGCACCGCGACCAACGACGACGATGGATGTGGCCCCGTTGCGCCGATTTATCGGGGAAGGCGCCTGCAAAAGAGCCCGCGCCGCAGCCACGTCCGCGCATTCGCCGCCGAAGGAGGAAGCTTCGGGCGTGCGGCCGGTGACGCGCCTTTGCGCAGCACATACATGACGCCGTTAACGATTTCACGCGGCTCAACCGAACGCTTCCGTCCGCCACGTTTGGCCGGTGGAATAAGCGGCTCGATGTGCGACCACTCATCGTCCGTCAAATCGCTCGGATAGCGCAGCTTGTCACGATTGTATTTCGGGCGATTCTTGGACGTCCACATCGGTGGCCCTTCCTCGAATCAAGCCGCCTCCAAGGAATCACAAATCACTCATCCGATTCAACTAATTTCCGGACAGACACTTAGGAAGTCTGGACCGCCGTCGTGTCTCTATTCCGCAAAAATTCCAGTTCCCCCTCTGGGCCTGCCTCCAGCGTTGGCGTTGGCGTTGGCGCCATCGCCGACGCTGGACCCGACGGCCGGTCGCAAAATTTCGGCACTGACGGCGGCGGCGCTTTGCGTGAGGCCGCGCGCGCAGATGACGCCCCAGCAAATCGCCAGCGTCAATGCGCTGAAGATCGAACCTGTTGAGTTCACCATCATGCGCCAGCTGGCAATGCGATTCCGTGATTTGTTACTGGACGGCTCGATTGAAATGCTCGACGTTTGGCTGCAGGATGCGCAGCTATCGGGCGTCTACGCCATGCAGCGCTTCGCGCGAGCAGCGCGTCAGGATATCGATGCTGTCTGAAACGCGATGCTGGAGTCCTGGAGCAAAGGGCGGACGGAGGGCCAGATCAATCGACTGAAAGCAATCAAGCGGGCCATGCATGGCCGGGCCGCCGCGCGGCCAGCCGACGGGAGTCGTCGCAAGAGATCCCGATCCGCGCTTTTTTTGGATTTTTCCGTAGTTTGCGAGGTGCGCTACGGCTGCGGCCCCCGAGACTTCCAGGGCCTCCGCGTTTTCCGCTGCTTGCGCCCGGCGGCATCATTCGGCGACAGTAAGTTATGTATCCGACCAATGATCCCGCTTTTGGCGCCCCCGGCGCTTCAGACGGACCCGCAACGGAGCGCAAATTGAAGCAACCTCGGGCCATCTTCATCAACGGTCGGTTTCTGACCCAGCGGCTATCCGGAGTGCAAAGATTCGCCCGCGAGCTCGTCATCGCGCTCGACGCCCGGCTGCGCTCTTTCGATAATGACGGCATCCGGCGCCAATGGGTGCTTCTCGTCCCGCCGGGGGTCAAGGACGATCTCGGTTTGCGCAATATCGAGCTGCGCCGGGTGGGCTGGCGCGGTGGGCATCTTTGGGATCAGACCTGGTTCTTCTACGCCGCGCGCAACGGAATCGCAGTCAGCCTCGCCAATAACGGGCCGGTGCTGCACCCAAGGTCGCTGACCATTATTCACGACGCTATCGCGTTCCGCACGCCGGAAAACCTATCGAGAAGCTTTCGCGTCCTGCATCAGTCTCTCGGCAGATTGCTCGCCCTGCGGTCCAGGATCGGCACGGTCTCGGAGTTTTCGCGCCGTGAGCTGGCGAGCGCGCTCGGGATCGATGCAAGCAAAGTTTTCGTCATCTCCAACGGTTGCGAGCACATCGGAAGGGTCGAGCCGGATGAATCCGTCCGCGATCGGCTCGGCCTCGGAGCAAAGCCATATTTTCTCTTCGTCGGCTCCCTTGCGCCGAACAAAAACCTCGCGCGCGCGATCGAGGCCTTTGCGTCCCTGACCGAGGGCGAGCATCGGCTGGTGATCGTCGGAGCGCCGAACGCGCGCATCTTCGGCGCGAGCGCGCAGACTTCCTGCTCGCGCGTAATTTTTGCAGGCTATCTGAAAGACTCGGAGATCGCGGCGCTGTACCGGCATGCGACCGCCCTGCTGTTTCCAAGCGTCTACGAAGGCTTCGGCATTCCGCCTCTCGAAGCGATGGCGCAGGGGTGTCCCGTCCTCGCCTCGGATATCCCGCCGGTGCGCGAGGTTTGCGGCGACGCCGCCACATATTTCGATCCGCTCGACGTGCCCTCGATCGCCGGGGCGCTGGCGCTGGCCGCCGGAGCAGCGCCCGCGGTTCCGACCCTGCGGCGCGGCGTGATCAAGCGTTGCTCCCGATTTAGTTGGTCGGAGAGCGCCGCGAAGCTGATGGACGCGGTCGATTCTCTGATCGCCGAGGACGAACGGCTGTTGCCGGCCGCTTATCCGTCCGCGGCGAGGGCAAGCGCGTCCTCCGCGCATCCCGCGGCGCAGCGCAGCGCCATGACCACATCCTGGCCCTCTCAAAGCTAAGATTCATTACGCGGCGCCATCCTTCGACGGAGGCGGACGCTCCGGCTGCGCGCCGCGCAGCCGATTGGCGAATTTCGAGAGCGCTTGGCCGTTCGCCCTGAGCCAGGTCTGAATCAGCAATCCCGTGAAGTAGCCGCATTGCAGAACGATGGCTGCGAAAATCCAGCTAACGGCATATTGCGACGGGAAAAGAACACTGGACGCAAGCCCAAGCAAAAGACAGACGCCCGCCATCAGCAAGATGATCTTCACGCTGGCGAATAGCCCGAGCGCTGCGCCAACGACGAGGATGCAGGCCATCAGATAAGGCATTGGCGGGCAGGTCCAGCTCCCCCGAACGCCGAGGATGGGGTGAGGGTGAGGATGACGGATCCTAGGATGGCGTGCGCCGCATGTTCGGATCTTTGGCTTGAGCGCATGAAATCGTGAGGGCGCGGCAACGTCAAGCGTAAACGTCGCCATTCGCCGTCGCTCCGAGCCGCGCGTCAGAACCCGGTGCGATGCGTCCCGCGCCGGGCGGGCGAAGCGGCGACGAGGTCCGCGACATAGTCGGCGAGGGTGAGGGAGGCGGTGAGCCCCGGCGATTCGATCCCGAACAGGTTGACGAGGCCGCATGCGCCATGTTCCGCGGGTCCCATGATGCGGAAATCCTGCGCGGCGGCGCCTGGCGGCGCGATCTTGGGCCGGATGCCGCAATAGGCCGGCTGAAGCGCGCCGTCCTTCAAGCCCGGCCAGTAACGCCGGATCGCCGCGTAAAAGGCCTCGGCGCGGGCGGGGTCGACGCTGTAATCCTCCTGCTCCACCCACTCGACATCGGGTCCAAAACGCGCCTGATGCGCGAGATCGAGGGTGAGATGCACGCCAAGGCCGCCGGCGACGGGAACCGGATAGATCAGTTGCGAAAACGGCGCCCTTTGCCCGGCGAGGGAGAAGTAATTGCCCTTGGCGAGATAGCTCTTGGGGATCGTCCGCGGATCGAGGCCTTCGATGCGGCGCGCCAGCGCCGGCGCCGCGAGACCCGCCGAATTCACCAAGGTGCGGCACTTCAGCCGGACCGGATCGGCCCCGCCAATGTCGAGTTCGACGCCGTCGCGAAGACTCTTTCCGCCGCGCGCTGGAGACTGAAAGGCGATGACGCCGCCGCGGGATTCGAGATCTGCCTGCAGCGACAACATATAGCCATGGCTGTCGATGACGCCCGTCGATGGCGACAGCAATGCGCCTTCGCAGGCAAGTTCCGGATTAAGCCGCCGCGCCTCGGCGGCGGTGAGCCGGACAAGATCCTCAACGCCGTTGAGGGCCGCGCGATGCCTGATCTTGTCGAGCGTCTCCGCCTCGGCGGCGTTCGTCGCGACGATCAGCTTGCCGCATTTTTCGTGGGCGACCTGATGCGATGCGCAGAAGGCGTAGAGGGCGTTGCGCCCGGCGACGCAGAGCCGGGCCATCAGACTGCCCTGCGGATAATAGATGCCGGCATGGATGACTTCGCTGTTGCGGGACGAATTGCCGGTTCCGATCCGGTCCGCGGCCTCGATGACGATGACCTCCCGACCCTGCCCGGCGAGGGCCCGGCCGATCGCGAGGCCGACGACGCCGGCCCCGATCACTGCGCAATCTACGGTTTCCATGGCGGCGGCCTTCGCGCGGCGGTCGGTGGGGGTTGAAGATCGTCGTGGCTTGCGACGCCGGCGTAAAGAGGGCGCAAGAGCCGGCCAGGCGTCAAGCCCGTTCGCGCCGCGCGTCGCAAAAAGGGTGGGCTCATGATCTCAATAGGCGCTGTCTGAGCCAAGCAGGACCGGCAGGGTGCGCACGATGATGCGCAGGTCGAGGACCAGCGACCAATTCTTCGCGTAACAGGAATCGCATGCGACGCGCTTGCTGTAGCTCGCCTTGCTGCGCCCGCGCGTCTGCCAAAGCCCGGTGATGCCCGGGCGGCAGGCGAGATAGGCGTCCCGCCGGCCTCCATATCTTGCAAGCTCCTGCTCGACGATCGGGCGCGGTCCGACAATGCTCATCTCGCCTTTGAGAACGTTGAAGAGTTGCGGCAGCTCGTCCACGCTGGTCTTCCTCAGCACCCTGCCGAAAGCCGTAACCCGGGGATCAGCGCGCAATTTGCGCGTCGCCTCCCATTCGGCGCGCGCCTCCGGATGCCTCGTGAAATGGGCGCGCAAAATCGCCTCGCCGTCGCTGGCCATCGTGCGGAATTTCAGGCAGTTGAATGTTTCGCCGCGAAAGCCGACGCGCCGGTGGCGATACAAGATCGCCTGCCGCGAAGAGATGTAAATCGCGAGAGCGCACAACAGCATTAAAGGCATGAGCAAAAGGATCCCGGTCGCGGCGAGGCAAATGTCGAGAAGCCTCTTGACGGCTCCACCAACCGGAGCCTGTTCGCCCACCAACGAAACGGTGATCGCACTACGTGAGCTTGCGTCGCTCGCCATCGGTCCACCCGCCAGCTTTGTAAGAAATGAATCGCCTGAATAAAGTTCTTTGCGGCTTGCGGGGCGCCGCGATCAGTCGCGTCGCCCTGCGGCCGAATAACGCTGTGGTTCGCCCATTCAAACTAGGTTGCGCGGCTCTCCTCCACCGGCCGCAGCCGTTCGGGTTCGGGCCTAAATAATGTGTGGCGTCGGAACCGGGATGATGAATTTTCCGCCAAGCGCCTGATACTCCGCCTGCTGCTTGCGGATCTCGTCGGCGAAGTTCCAGGCAAGAAGGAGAAGGTAGTCCGGCCGCGCCTCGAGAAGGGCGTCCACGGGCTTGATCGGCAAGCCTTGGCCCGGCATGAACTTGCCGTGCTTGTGGACGTTCCGGTCGACGACGAAGTCGATGATGTCCGGTCCTATCCCGACGGTGTTGATCAGGGTCGCCCCTTTCGCCGCGGCGCCATAGGCCGCAATGGAGGCGCCTTTCGATTTCAGATCCTTCAGCAGCGCGAGAAGGTCCCGCTTCAACGCGTCGACCCTCGCGGAGAAGCCGCGAAAATACTCGATCGAGTCGAGGCCGTGCTCCTTCTCATAGGCCAGCAACTCGCGCACGGACGGGCCGACATTTTCGCGCAGCTCGACAAAGAGACGCAACGAGCCGCCGTGAATGGAGAGCTGCCGGACTTCGTTCAGAAAGAGGCCATGCCGGCGGAACAGCTTGTCGAGCGCGGTGACCGAAAAATAGCAAAGGTGCTCGTGATAAATTGTGTCGAATTCGCAATGCTCGGCGAGGGCGCGGACATAGGGCGCCTCGATGACGGCGACGCCGTCCGGTTTGAGAATGAGCGCGATGGCCGAGACGAACCCGTTGGTGTCGGCGACATGCGCGAGAACATTGTTGGCGTGGATGACGTCCGCCCGTATCCCTTCGGCGCGCAGGTCGTGCGCCAATTCAAAACTGAAGAAGGCGCAGCGCGACGGCACGCCGATCTTTTCGGCCGCGGCGACGGGACCGTCCGCCGGATCGATCCCAAGCACCGGTATTCCCGCCTCGACGTAATTCTTCAAGAGATAGCCGTCATTGCTGGCGAGCTCGACGACGAAGCTTTGCAAGCCGAGATTGCGGCTCTTGATGAGCTCCAGCGCGTTTTGCCGCGAGTGCTCGAGCAGCGCCGGCGAGAAGGACGAATAATAGGGATAGGCGTCGGCGAAGAGGATTTCGGGGCTCACGGTTTCGGTGATCTGCACCAGGCCGCAATCCTTGCAGAAGGCGACCGAGAGCGGAAAGGTGGGTTCGGGCTGATCTTGATTGGCCGGGTCGACGAGACGGTCCGCGAGCGGCGTCTCGCCGAGGTCGAGAAAGGTCTCGATGCGATCCGAAGCGCATGACCTGCAGACCTGCTCGGTCACGGATAATTCGAAGGCGTGGGTCATGAAAGACGGTCCTTTCGGTCGAGGGCTCAGGCGATGGCGCGCGCCCGGCTTCGCGTGCGGCGCAAATCCCCGTCGAGCACGCGGTCGTGGATCAGCTTCTTGATATGGGCGATGCGCTTGAACCGTTCGCCCTCGAATTCGTCGAGCGTCAGGCCGGTGCGGCAGAAGGCGTCGTAAAGCTGCTCGACGCCGCGGCGCGCCGTCCACTGCGGCTTGAAGCTGTGCAGCTGTCTTGCGATATAGTTGCAGTCGACCCGATAGCAGCGCGCATCCGGCCCGGCGTCCGCCGCATAATCGATGCTGCTGTTGGGAACGATGGCGCCGACGATGTCGGCGATCTCCCGCATCTGATAGTTCTCGGTGGTGAGCCCGACGTTGAACGCCTTGTTGTGGATGAGCGCGCGATCGCTCGTCATCGCCGCAATATAGGCCGCCGAGATGTCCTCGACATGGACGATGGGGCGCCAGGGCGTTCCGTCGCTCTTGAGATGGACCTGGCCGGTGGTGAAAGCCCATGCGGTGAGATTGTTGAGCACGAGATCGAAGCGCAGGCGCGGCGAGAGGCCATAGGCGGTCGATGCGCGGATGAAGGTGGGGCTGAACGTCTCATCGGCCATTTTCGAGACGGCGCGCTCGACATCGACCTTGGATGCGCCGTAGGGCGTGACCGGCTTGAACTCGGCGCTCTCGTCAAGGAAATCGATGCCCGCGGCGCCGTAGGTGCTGCATGACGACGCGTAGAGGAAGCGCGGCACGCGCGCCTTTTTGGCGAGAGTTGCGAGATGGACCGACGCCTTGAAGTTGATCTCGTTGGTAAGCTCGGGCTTGTAGTCGCCGAGCGGATCGTTGGAGAGGCCGGCGAGATGTATGATTGCTTCGAAACCAACAAAATCCTCTACGACGGCGTCCCGAATGTCCTTGTCGATCTCCGGAACCTCGGCGAGCTTGCCGACGAAGGTGCAGGCGCGGTAGAGGTCGCTGTCGAAGCCCGTGACGTCGTGCCCCTGCTCAAGCAGCATCGGCGTAAGTACGGAGCCTATATAGCCTTTATGGCCGGTCAGCAGCACCTTCATCATCAACTCCAAGATTTCCAGGGCGCTTGCCCGCTGTCCCACATCTTCTGCAGGATGTGTTTCTCCCGCAGCGTGTCCATGCATTGCCAGAATGATTCATGGCGATAGGCCATGAGCTGACCGTCGGCGGCGAGCCGCTGCATCGGACTGTGCTCGAACATCACGTCGTCGCCATCGATGTAGTCGGCGACGCCCGGTTCGAGGACGAAGAAGGCGCCGTTGATCCAGCCTTCCGCGGTCTGCGGCTTCTCGGTGAATTCGAGGACGCGATCGCCGTCGAATTCGATGTGGCCGTAGCGCGCGGGCGGGCGCACCGCCGTCATGGTGGCGAGCTTTCCGTGCGACTTATGGAAAGCCAGAAGCTTGTGAAGATTGACGTCGGAGAGGCCGTCGCCCCAGGTCAGCATGAAGGGCTGCTCGTCCATCCACGACATCAGTCGCTTGATGCGTCCGCCGGTCAGCGTCTGCAGGCCGGTCTCGACGAGATCGAGGGACCAAGCGGGGGCTTTGGATCCATGACGCTTTACGCCGCCCGTCTGGACATGCAGCGTCAGGCTGCCGTCCAGGGCGCAATAGTCGGAGAACCATCGCTTGATGTACTCGCCCTTATAGCCAAGGGCGATCGCGAATTCGCGATGGCCATAGTTATGATAATGCATCATAATATGCCACAAAATGGGCATGCCGCCGATCTCGACCATTGGCTTCGGCCGAACGTCCGTTTCTTCAGCTAACCGGGTTCCGGCGCCGCCCGCTAATATTGCAACCTTCATTTGATCACCTGTTAGACGATGCTCGCCGAACCGAATTACTGTTCGGAAATTGGAGGCGTTTGGCTTTCCTCCTGGGTTTTCTCGCTCAATATTGCGTAGAGAGGCAAGTATCGGAATCTGCGGACTATCCAGCAAGGAGTCGTGACGCCCGCTAGCGAGCAGCCGAATAAGTATTTACCGAATATTTGCTTTTTGTGCGGATTGAGCGATGATCGCTAGCCAGAAAAAATGCGAAAATTAACCAGTTAGGGCTTCAGCCCCGGCCGGAGCTTTGCTGTGGCTCATTATTCACAAAAGTGATGGTTATGAAATATCATTATATAGCACTCGGTAGGGGAAAGTTTGAATGCCATGGATCATTTAGGAGCGGCGCTCGTCCGATTGCGAGGGACAAGACGTGAAGCCAGCGCGAATGCCGGGCTGATCGCTGGAGCGTCGTTAAATTTGCCGGCGGCGCCAACGGAGCGGGACGCGGCGGCGCGCGATTGCGGCGACGGCGCGCAGCTTGGCGGGTCCGCCCGCTGCAGCAGCATCGAAATCCGAAAGCGTGTGCTCTCCGGGACCCCGGCCGCCGCCGCGGCGCTCGCCGAGATCTCCCGCCTGCTTACGGCGGCGACCGGTCGGAGCGTCACCTCCATCAAGGACGCGACGTTCCGGCGACGCGTGTGCCGACGGATGGCGGCGCTCGGCATCAATGAAATCGAGGCTTACGTCAAGACCCTGAGGAGCACGCCAGACGAGCTGCGCCTGCTCGCCAAGGACATGCTCATCCATGTCACGGCGTTCTTCCGCGATCCTGGCGCCTTTGAGGGCCTGTCGCGGACGGTCGTCTCGAAACTCGTGCGCCAGCATCCGCGCAACGAGCCGCTCCGGATCTGGGCCGCCGGCTGCAGCACGGGCGAGGAGGCCTATTCGATCGCCATCATGTTCATCGAGGAGATCACGCGCGCGAAGAGAGAACTCGACCTGCAGATCTTCGCCTCCGACATCAGCGAGGCGGCGATCGCGCGGGCCCGCGCCGGTCATTATCCTTGCTCCATCCGGCGTCACGTGAGCCTGCAGCGCCTGCGGCGCTTCTTCGTCAAGGACGAGCACGGCTATCGCGTCGCTCCCCGCCTGCGCGAGTCCGTTCTTTTCGTGGTTCACGACCTGTTCGGAGACGCGCCCTTTTCGCGGCTCGATCTCGTCGTCTGCCGCAATGTCCTGATCTACATGCGGCGCGAAATGCAGGACAAGCTTTTGTCCCTGTTTCATTTCTCGCTCAAGGAGCGCGGCGTTCTTTTCGTCGGCGTCGCGGACACGATTGGAGCCTCGAGCAACGGCTTCAGGCCGATTTCATACGAGGACCGCCTTTTCGAACGCGTCCAGACGCAACGCAAGCCCTTCTTTCCCTCGTCATTTCCCCGCAGCAGAGAGGGGTTACAGCCGATGCCTTCCAAGGATGCGCGACACATCGATACGCCCGCCATTGAACAGGCCGCTCAGCAATTTCTGCTACAAAGATATGGCCTCGCCTCGATTGTGATCAATCAGCGTCACGAAATCGTCTGGTACAGCGGCGCGGTCGCCAAATATTTGAAAGTCGAGGAGCCGGAGATCGGCGGCGAGCTGCTGTCGCTGCTTTCCGACGGCGTCGTTGCAAGCGTTGTGGCCGCCGTGAGACGCGCCTCGCAGCAGGCGGCCCCCGCGATGTTTGGCGCGCGCCTCGAGCGGGGGGGGCGCCTGATTTCCGTCGCCATTTCGGCGCAGCCGCTCAAAGTGGACGGCGAGGAAGTCATGCTCGTCAGTCTCTCCGACGACGAGAGCCCCGCCGACGAGTCGGCGCTCGTTCATCGGGACGAAGCGGCGCTCGTTCAAGTGACCGAGACGGCGCGAATTGCAAGGCTCGAGCGCGAACTGGTCGTGATGCGCGCGCGGCTCGAGAAGACGATCCGGGACCTCGAACTCGCCAACCAGGAGCTCGTCATCGCCAATCAGGAGGCGATGTCGGTCAACGAGGACCTCCAGTCGATGAACGAGGAGATCGAGGCGTCCAAAGAGGAGATGGAGTCGCTGAATGATGAGCTCTTGATGCTCAACCAGCAGTTGCAGAACGCCGCCGAGCAGCAAAAGAGCAACGCCGCCGATTTGCGCAACATCCTGAACAGCTCCGATGTCGCGACGCTCTTTCTCGACAAGGATTTCAATATCCGCTTCTTCACGCCGCCGGCGACGGCGCTGTTCGGCCTGATCGCCGCCGACGTCGGCCGTCCGCTCGCCGATCTCGCGCCGCGTTTCACCGATCACCGGCTTCTCGAGGACGCGCGCAACGTGCTCGCCAATTTGCTGCCGAGCCGGCGCGAGATCCTGACGAAGGACGACCTTTGGTTCCTGCGCAAGATCGCGCCTTACCGCAACGAGCATGGAAGCGCCGAGGGGGTGGTGATTACGTTCGCCAACATCACGGACATAAAGCACGTCGAACGCGATGTCAGAGCTTCCCATGCTTTTGCCGAAAGCGTCGTGGAGACCGTGCGGGAGCCCCTGCTCGTGTTCAGCCAGACGATGTCGGTCAGCACCGTCAACAAGGCCTTTCGCGATCTTTTTTGCGGGCGGGACGAGGATTTTAGCGGACTACCCCTCGCCGAGACCCCTGCCCGAGCCCTCGCGCCGCTGATGCAGGACACGCTTAAGGCCATGCGCGACGGATTTGGCCCTGTCGAAAATTACCGCGTCGAGATCGAGGTCCCGGCAAAGGGGCGTCGCGTGCTGCTGACGACGACGCGAGAGATCGGCGGCCACACCTCGGTCGCCGGCATGATCCTCCTCGTCCTCGAGGACGTTACCGAAAAGGAGAGGATCGAGCAAAGCCTCGTCGAGGCCAACAAGAAATTTGAGCAGGCGAATCTGCTCAAATCGCAGTTCCTCGCAGCCGCGAGCCACGATTTGCGGCAGCCGCTTCAGAGCATGCGGCTGCTGTCGGCCATCCTCGGGCGCCAGCTTACCGATCAGAACACTCTGAAGCTGAACGCAAAATTCAAAGAGACGATTGACGTGATGAACGGCGTCGTCAATGCGATCCTCGACATCAACCAGCTCGAGGCGGGCGCGATCAAGCCAGCCGTGCAAAACTTTCCGGCGAACATGCTTCTCGACAAGCTGTTCGACGAATTCAATTTCCTCGTCAAGGCGAAAGGCCTCGAATGGCGCGTCCTGCGCTGCAATGCGATGCTGATAAGCGATCCAAGGCTGCTCGTTCAAATCCTGCGCAATCTAATCAATAATGCGATCAAATTCACGGGCTCGGGCAAAATCCTCGTTGGCTGCCGGCGGCGCGGCGGCGCCCTCAGCATCGAGGTTTGGGATTCGGGTCCGGGGATCCGCGACGCCGATATGTCCAACATCTTTGAGTTCTTCCACAAAGGACAGGCCAGTCCGACCGGCGTCGACGACGGCCTCGGACTTGGGCTCGCCATTGTCAGGCATCTTGCCGAAATCCTTGGTCATGAAATCCGGATTTCCTCATCCGTCGGCAAGGGCTCCTGCTTTTCCATCCGCGTGCCGATCGGACAGGGAGCCGCCCCGGCTGCGGCGCCGAAATTGGAGCCATGGCAGCCGATCTTCAAGACGGGCGGCAGCCGCATATTGGTGGTCGAGGACGAGCCGTCCGTGCGGGAGACTCTCACAATGCTGCTGACCGGCGAGGGCCACAACGTCGCGCCAGCCGAGACCGGCCAGGCCGGCGTCGATCTTGTCGAGAGCGGCGCATTTTCTCCCGATGTGATCATTGTCGACTACAGCATTCCTGGGGGCATGAACGGCCTTGAGGCGATCGACGCAATGCGCGCGGCGCTGAAGCGGCAGGCGCCCGCGATCGTGCTGACGGGCGACATTTCCTCGGCGACGATCGCGCGGATCGAGGCCAAGGCCAATATCCATTTGACGAAGCCTGTCGAGGCCGACGATCTGCTGGAGGCGATCCAGAAACTCCGCGCGGCTTCGCAGGTAGCGCGGGCGCCCTTCCTCGCGCCCCCGGCGCCCGCTCCAGCCTTTTTAACGATCCCGCCGCGTCAGGAGCGCCCCAGCGCCGCGCCTTTGTTCATCGTCGACGACGACGCGGACATCCGCGAGTCAATTCGGCAGCTGCTCGAAGGTTTTGGTCATTCCGTTCAAACCTTCGCGGGCGGCCGCGAGCTGATTGCGGCGAACGTCCTTGGGAAAGACGGCTGCCTCATTCTCGACGCCCGCATGCCCGAGATGGACGGCTTCGAAACTCTCGGCGTCCTGACGGCGCGCGCCGCCCATCCGCCGGTCATCATGATCACCGGCCAGGGCGACGTCCGCACCGCCGTTCGCGCCATGAAAGCCGGCGCCTTCGACTTTATCGAAAAGCCCTTCGACTCCGATCAGTTACTGGCGAGCGTCAATCGCGCGCTCGCCCTCTCGTCAAATGGCGAGGCGGAGGTTTCCCGCCGGCGCGCCGCCGCCGGCGTCGTCGCGCGGCTGACAACGCGCCAGCGCGCCGTGCTGAATCTGATCGTCGCCGGCCACGCGAACAAAGTCATCGCCAATGAGCTCGGAATCGGCCAGCGAACGGTCGAAAGCCATCGCGCGACGGTCATGAAGAAGCTCGGCGTCAAGACATTTGCAGATCTGATCAGGGTCGCGATCGCGGCCGATTAGGCCATCAGCTCCGGGGGGCGCGCTCGAGCCGCCTTCGCCGCTTGGACAGCTGCGCCAAAAAGAGGGGCCATGCATGCCGGATTCCCAACTCAAAATCCTGACGACGAACGCGCACGAGTCCTTCCTCGCCGCACTGGCCAAAACAGGGCATGACTTCTACGTCATAACGAAGTGGGGTGAGTTTTACAGCAATCCATGGAACCCCTCCGGCCCCGATGTACCATCAAATTTCACATTCACTGAATTTGACGACGAGGAAGAGCAGCGGTTGAAATCTGGATTTTATGATCTCCTATTAGTGCATAGCGTAAAGGAACTTGTGTGGTATTCTAGGTACTTCAACACCCCTGCGATCTTTATCGCCCATGTAACGTTAAACTACGCGACGTTGCGCGACGCCATCAAAAGCCTGTCGAAGGCGGCGTCGTATTATTCGTTTGCTCTCACTCATAAAACACAATTTGTCTCAGTCGGAGAGCTCAAGAAAAAGAGCTGGCCTGTGGTTGGCAAACTCATTTTTCTGACGCCTCCCGCCGCGCTTCCGGCGCCGGGTCCCGGTAAAGGATACGATCGCGTGCTTGTCGTCGGAAACGGCATCCGGGAACGGGGCGCCGAAGTCGGCTACGATTTAATTTCGCAGGTCATGCAGAAGATTCCGCTTACGATCATCGGAAACAATCCCCATATCGAAGGCGCCATCGTCCCCAAACAACGATCTGAGTTCATAGAGGCTTTCCGAAGCGGTCGAATTTATCTGTATGCAACTCGCGCGCCTTACAACGACGGTTACAATGTCGCGATGATCGAGGCGATGTCTATGGGAATGGCCATCGTCACCATAAAACACCCTTCGTCGCCGATCGTTCACAAGCATAACGGACTCGTCGGCGAGACCGCCGAGGAGTTGGTGAGTCATATCCAGACGCTAATGAAAAACCCAAGCTTGACGGACGAGCTCGGGCTCCGCGCGCGGGAGACGGTAGATCGCCAATTCTCTGAAACCGCGTTTATCGCGGAATGGAACAAAATCATGCAGGCAGCCGCTCACATGCGTTAGGCGCGTGGGCGACCCTTCGGTTAAAGGTGCAAACGTGCCGACTAAGGCATCGCCGCGAAATAACTGCGTCATATTGAGATTGGGCAGGAGCGCGGCGCGATGGAGTAATTCCGATCTGAATGGAAGGCGTCGCCAATGATGTTGAGTGCGGCCATTTCGGCGTCGCTGACTTTCACGCCTTTGGCGTGGGTGTTTTCGTCGAGTTCGCATCGAACCGTTAGACCGGTTTTTGTTGTCGTCGCCGCGATCAATTCCACGACCGCCGTTCGGCTGA
>JBKQMI010000240.1:0-4725 GCA_052146775.1 Methylocella sp.
CAACACGAGAGCGGGGTGAGGAAAAGGGGAAGCCCTCTTTTCCTCTCGCATCCTGTTCAAATTTGCCGGAATCGATCACGTCCATGATTTTGGATTGATGCGATCCAAATCATCGCGATCTCAAGAAAAAATCGCCGGCTCCGGCCGGCGTCCAGCGCCGCCATCCCGGCGCATCGGGGGAATCACGGCCGGCCCCGGCGTTGGCGGCCTTTTTCGATAAATTGCTTCCCGCAAACAGACCGGCCGACCCGCGATCCTCCCGCCCTTGAACTCCCCGCCTCAAATGTTCTAGATTCGTTCCGGCCCGCCCGCGAATCGATTTGAGCCTTTGCATGGATCGCGTAGTTTTCTTGCTCGATGGGGCGCCGGTCACGGCCGCGCACCTGCTGCTGGGGGCGACGGCGATCGCGCTGGCGACGCTGCTTGTCATGGCGGTCAGCTTCAGTCGCGCCGGGCGCCGGCGCGCGCTTGAAGACGCGGAGCGCCAAGCCGAGATGGAGCGCGCTTTCGGCCTGATCGCGCGGCAGAACGCGGAGCTGTCGGGCCGCATGCGCACAGTGGCCGAGACCCTTGGCGCGCGCCAGGGCGATCTCGCCCGCTTCGTCGCCGAAAGGCTGGATCAAGTCGGCGCCCGCGTCGGCGAAGGCGTCGCGGCCTCGGGCAAGAGCGCCGGCGAACAACTCGCGAAACTCAACGAAAGGCTGGCGGTGATCGACGCCGCGCAGACGCGCCTCACCGGGCTGACGCAGGAGGTCGTTGGCCTGAAAGAAATTCTCGCCAACAAGCAGTCGCGCGGCGCTTTTGGGCAAGGCCGGCTTGAAGCGATTGTGAGGGACGCGCTGCCCGAAAGCGCCTATGCGTTTCAGCATACGCTGTCGAACCGCACGCGCCCCGATTGCGTTATTCGCCTGCCGGGCGATCCGCGCCTCATGGTGATCGACGCCAAATTCCCGCTCGAAGCTTTCACCGCGCTTAAAATCGCGGCCGGCGAGCCGGCGCGCAAGGAGGCCGCAGCGCGGGTGCGATCAGATGTCGGAAAACATATAAAAGACATCGCCGAGCGCTATTTTTTGCCCGAGGAGACGCAGGACATCGCGCTTTTGTTCGTGCCCTCGGAGTCGCTCTACGCCGACATCAACGAGCATTTCGACGATGTGGTCCAGAAAGCCCACCGCAGCAGGATCATCATCGTCTCGCCTTCGCTCCTCATGATGGCGGTGCAGGTGATGCAGGCGATCGTGCGCGACGAGCAGGTGCGCGAGCAGACGCATATCATCCAGGCCGAGGTGCGCCGCCTCGTCGACGATGTCGCGCGCTTGCGCGCGCGCGCGACAAAACTCCAATCGCATTTCGCGGGCGCCGAGGAGGATGTCGCGGGCCTGATCGCGAGCGCCGACAGAATCGCCAAATGCGGCGAGCGGATCGACAGAATGGATTTCGCCGGCCCGGACGCCGGCGAAAGGCTGAAGGCCGCCGAATAGGCGCTCAAATTAGTGAAATGATGGGCATAATATAAAGTCCGGCCCGCCGCCGCGCGCCCTTCAAGCGCGGCCCCCGAGGGGCGTTTCACGTGAAACGTTTAGGCCCGCGAGGTGTTTCACGTGAAACAGTTTTGACCGATTGCGCCCTCGAACCGGTCAAACCGCAGTCGCCATCTTACACGCCGCCTAAAACGCCGTGCGCGCATGCATCGCGGCGGCGAGCGTGCCCTCGTCGAGATAATCGAGCTCGCCGCCGACCGGGACGCCATGCGCGAGGCGCGTCGTCCGCACATTGTACTCCGCTAAGAGCGTGGTGATGTAGTGCGCCGTCGTCTGCCCGTCGACGGTCGCGTTGACTGCGAGGATCACCTCTCCGACGCCGCCCTGTGCCACGCGCTCGACAAGGCTTGCGAAATTCAAATCCTTGGGGCCGACGCCATCGAGCGGCGACAAGGTTCCGCCGAGCACATGATAGCGCGCGCTGAGCGCCGCGGCGCGCTCCAGCGCCCACAAATCAGCCACAGTCTCGACGACGACCAGTAAGGACGGGTCGCGCCGCTCGTCGCGGCAGATGGTGCAGGGGTCGAGCGTATCGACATTGCCGCAGACGGAGCAGACGACGATTTTGTCGCGCGCAGCCTGCATGGCGTCGGCGAGCGGGCCGAACAGCTCCTCGCGCTTGCGGATGAGATGCAGCGCGGCGCGGCGCGCCGAGCGCGGCCCGAGCCCGGGCAGGCGCGCCAGCAGCTGGATGAGCCGCTCGATCTCGGGACCCGCAACGCGCTCAGCCATCAAACACGCGCCATCAGAACGGCAGCTTCATGCCGGGCGGCAGCGCGAGGCCGGCGGCCATGCCTTGCATTTTCTCCTCCATCAGCCGCTCGGCCTTCTTGCGGGCGTCCTCGTGAGCTGTCACGATCAGATCTTCGAGGATCTGCTTTTCATCCGGCTTCAGGAGTTGATCGTCGATGACGACATTGCGCAGTTGTCCCTTGGCGCTGAGCGTGACGCGAACCATGCCGCCGCCCGACTGGCCCTCGACCTCGAGCCGCTCCATCTCGGCCTGCATGACCTGGATTTTCTCCTGCATGGCCTGAGCCTGCTTCATCAAGCCCAACATGTCGCGCATCGTTGATCCTCTTTCATGAGCGGAGACTGATGGATGTTCCGGCGTTTTTATCACGGATCGGCCTCGGCATGGCTGTCGTCGATGAATCCCACTTCCTCGTCAACGGCGTCTTCGTCGCCGGCGGTTTCGTAGCGAGGCGGCGCCTCGACGCCCGCCGCTTCCTCTGTAACGCGGACGGCGACAATTTCGGCGCCGGGAAAAACCTCAAGCGCGCGGCGCACAAGAGGATCGGCGCGCACGCCGTTCATCGCCTCCCGCGCCTTCTCGTCGGCGGCCTCTTTCAAGCTCGGCGCGCCGGTTTCGCGCGCAACGGCGACGATCCAGCGCCGCCCGGTCCATTCCTGCAGACGGCGCGTCAGCACCTGCGCCAGTTGCGCCGACGCGCCGGGCGCGGGCGAAAACTCGATCGCGCCATCCTCGAAACGCACCAACCGCACATCGCGTTCGAGTGCGACCTTCAATTGTATGTCGCGATGGCGCCCGGCCAGCGCCACCACCTCTTCGAATGTCGAAAAAAGCATGGACGGCGCCGGATCGCCGCGCTGCGGCGCGAGCGCGGTTGCGGCGCCCGATGACGGCGCCGGATTGGACGACGGAGCGAAAGCGATGTCGCGCGCGGGCTGGCGTGCATGGCCCGCCTGGCCCGCAGCGTCGCGCCGCACTTGCGCGGCGGGCGCGACCATAGCAGGAGAAGGCGCGACGCCCGTCCGGGCGGTGTCGCCGGCGCCGGGCGCCGAAAAATTATCGGTGAGCGCGGCGAGCTTGCGCAAGGCTTCGTCCGGCGTCGGCAGGTCGGCGGCATAAGCGAGGCGCACCAGAACCATGTCGGCGGCGGCGAGAGGGCGGTCCGAGTCCTTCACCTCCTGCAATCCCTTCGACAGCAATTGCCAGGCCCGCGTCAGAACCGGCATCGACAGGCTCGCGGCGAAGCCCGCGCCCCGGGCGCGCTCCTCCGGCGTGATGGCGGCGTCCTCGACCGCTTCGGGCGCGAGCTTCAGCCGGGTGACGAGATGAACGAATTCCGCCAGCGCGACGAGGACGGCGGCCGGATCGGCGCCGCCGTCATAGAGATCCTTCAGCCCGCCAAGCGCCCGCGCCATCTCGCCGCGCATGACCGCCTCGAAGAGATCGATGATGCGGCCGTGATCGGCGAGGCCCAGCATGGCGCGCAGGGCCTCGGCCGATATGCCGCCCCGCTCTCCCCCGGATCCTTTCGCTGAACCTTGCGCGGGCCCATGTCCGGCGCCATGGGCGATCGCCTGGTCGAGCAGCGACAGCGCATCCCGGGCCGAGCCTTCGGCCGCGCGCGCGATCAGCGCCAGCGCCTCCGCCTCGATCGCGACGCCCTCCCTGGCGCAGATCCGCGCGAGGAAGGCGACCAGCACGCCAGCGTCGATTCGACGCAGGTCGAACCGCTGGCAGCGCGAGCGCACCGTCACTGGCACCTTCTCGATCTCCGTCGTCGCGAACAGGAATTTCACATGATCCGGCGGCTCTTCGAGCGTCTTCAACAGGCCGTTGAAGGCCTGTTTCGAAAGCATATGAACTTCGTCGATGATATAGACCTTGGTGCGCGCCATGACCGGCCGATAGCGCGCGCCTTCGATGATCTCGCGCACGTCGTCGATGCCCGTGTGCGAGGCGGCGTCCATCTCGATGACGTCGACATGGCGCGATTCGATGATCGCCTGACAATGGACGCCAAACTCGCTCATATGGATGGTCGGGCGCGTCACCGCCGCGCGGCCCTCGCGCGCGGGAAGCTCATAATTGAAGGCGCGCGCCAGAATGCGCGCCGTCGTCGTCTTGCCGACGCCGCGGACGCCGGTCAGAAGATAAGCCTGATGAATGCGATCGAGATCGAACGCGTTGGACAGGGTGCGGACCATCGCCTCCTGGCCGATGAGGTCCGCGAAGCTGGCCGGCCGATATTTGCGGGCCAGGACGCGATAGGGAGCGACGTCCTGCCCGCCGGGCTCCTGAGCCAGGCCCAAATCGGACGACGCGCTCATTTTTGCGCCGGAACGGTTGATTTCGCCGGAAAGGTTGCTGTCGGCAAGACGGTTGCTCTCGGCAAGGCGATCGCTTTCGGCAAGTTGGCCGGCTTCGCCGGCG
>JBKQMI010000241.1:0-29100 GCA_052146775.1 Methylocella sp.
ATCATGCGGCTTGTCGAGGAGGTCTCCGAGCGTTGCGCCGAGCGGTCGCGTCAGAATGAACGCCGCCCAAAACAGCAGCGTGTGCGAGATCTTTGTCCAGAAATATGCGGCGGCGACAACCGCCAGACCGGCGGCGAAGACGACGGCGCCGCCCTCATAGCCGAGCCCGTTCGTGTCGGCCATCCAGTCGCCCAGCGCCGTGCCGAGCGTCTGCGAGAACAGGATCGCGACCCAATAAAATATCTCGACCCGGGGCGGCGCAACGGTGTTGACGTCGATTGAGCCCTCCGCCCCGCGCCATACGGCCAGCGCGGCGATCAGCCCTGCGAACAGAATCGACGATCCGCCAAAATAGCCGATGCCGAGGGAGCGATCGGCGAAATCCGCCATCGTCGTGCCGAGGGTGGTCGTCGCGACGATCGTGACCCAATACAGGAAGGGATGAAATGCCTTCGCGAGAATTTGCGCGACGACGGCGGCGGCGAAAATGGCGAGAAAGATGAAGCTGCCGATCGCATAGCCCAGATTCATCGACATTGTTACGGCATCGCCGCCGGTCTCTCCCAATGTCGTCGCAAGGACCTTGATGAGCCAAAAACCAAGCGTGACTTCGGGTACCTTGCTCAGCGCGCCAGCGGGCGGGTCCGTCATGCGGAACTCCTTTTATCGCAGGAGAGGACTCGACCCGATTCGATGAATGGAGCCGAGTCCTCTTTCCTTTCAATCAATCGAATTCATTAATCGGGATTCTTGCCTTCTTTGGCGTTCTCCAGGACGCGCCCCGTCACGGCGTCGACGCCAACCTCCTGTGTCGAACCGCCGCTTTTGACGTCGAACGAGTAACGCAGGCCGGTTCCTCCGGCTTCACGCTCCAGTTCCTCGTCCGTGATCTTGCCCGGATGCGCCTTCAGAGCGATGGCGCGCGCCTCGGCGATGCTAACCTTCGCGTCCTTGGCGAGCTTTTCGCCGGTGAAAGCCAGGGCGGGACAGGCAAAGAGCAAGGCCAGGCCCAATGCTCCATATCGGATACCGCGATCGCGTGGGATTCTCGTGTTCATGCTTTTCATAGATAGGCTCCTGATACCCCGCTGGCGATCAGCTTCGCGCAGGCGTCATGAACGTGAGCTGAACGCGCCAATGTCCTTGCAAAGTGAAGACCGAATTCATGAATTTCCAGCGCCCCGGCATGCGTCGGCGCTTTCAGTGCATCATTCCTGAGATTTGCGCGTCTTCGTTACGGGCTTGACTGGATGACCTCAAAGCCCTCGAATTCGGGGCGCCCGAGCGTCTTCGGCTTCTGATCGCCGGCGCTTTTGTGGGCGTCGCGGAATTGCTCGGATTTGGTCCAGGCGGTGAAATCGGCCTCGCTCGCCCAGACCGTGTGCGATGCGTAGAGCACGTGATCCTCGCGCTCGGGACCGCGCAGCAATTGAAATGTGACGAAGCCCGGAACCTCGCCGAGCCGCGAGTCGCGGTTCGCCCACATATCCTCAAAGGCCTTTTGCGCCTCTTTGAGGACTTTGAAACGGTTCATGGCGATATACATGCGGGTTTCTCCGGGGGAAGGCGACAATCGGCGTTCGAGAATTGGGACGGGACGCGGCGAGATCGCAGCTTGCCTTTCATCTCTTGGCGGCGAGTGTGGCGAGCGGATCGTTCCTGTCAAGCACGCGAGCTAAAGCTCGCGCCGGCGGAGCCGGTGCTTCGCATCCTTGACAGGATCGAGTCCGCCTCGCCGATAATGCCAGCCGTGAGATGAATGGCGAAGAATGATCGAGGGAAGCGCCCAATAAAGCCTCGATTCGCCGATTAAACGCTGACGTACATGGCTGAATGAAGGGGCCGTCATGGCCGGGCTTGACCCGGCCATCCAGACCAGCGGCCCAGTGACTGGATGCCCGGCTCAAGGCCGGGCATGACGCGGGTGGCGACAGGGGGATTTTGGGCGCGAGGCAAAACCGGCGGCGCGCTTGATGCATGACGTTTTGATCGCCTTATAGTCATCGCTATAAAGTCCAGCGTGATTCGCGTGCCGCCAACCATAAATTCCAGCCAAAAACCAAGCGAATACGGCGCCAAAGCCGTTCTGCTCGACATCGAGGGCGTCATTTGCGTCGGCGAGGATGTTTTGCCGGGTTCTCTCTATGCGGTCCGGCGCATTCGCGACCTCGGGATTCCGCACAAATTCATCACCAACACGACCCGCCGGCCGCGCCGCCAGATCGTCGAGGATCTGGCGCGGCTCGGCCTTGACGTTGCGAAAGAGGATGTCTTCACGCCCTCGATCGCCGCGCGGGACCTGCTTGCGGCGCAAAATCTTAGCCCCCTGCTGATCGTGCATCCGAATTTGCGCGAGGATTTCTCAGGGTTGCCGGGGCAGGGCGGCGAATCGCCGGCGCCCCGCGGCTTCGACGCCGTCGTGGTCGGCGATGCGGGCGCGTTTTTCACCTACGACCTCTTGAACCGCGCCTACCGGATGCTTCTCGATGGCGCGGCGTTTTTCGCGCTCGCCAAAAACCGCAATTTTCTCGACCGCGACGGCCAATTGAGCCTTGACGCCGGTCCCTTCGTCGCGGCTCTCGAATATGGGTCCGGCAAGACGGCGACCGTGCTCGGCAAGCCGTCGCCCGCCTTTTTCAAGCTCGCCGTCGAAAGCTTGGGGGTTCCCGCAGCGGATGTCGCCATGATCGGCGACGACGCCGAGGCCGATGTCGGCGGCGCCATGGAGGCGGGCCTCAAGGGGATCCTCGTGCGCACCGGGAAGTACCGGGCGGGACAGGAGACGCATCTGCCCGCGCCGCCGACCTTCATGTCGGACGACCTCAAGGGCGCCATCGACCGGCTGTTTGGCTGAAAGCGTTGCGCCGAAGTGATAACCGACAAGGTTTGATTATTGTCATATTGGCGTGGCGTTCCTTGAAGTAGGTTCGCCGGGTTGCCTGCTTCAGGCGCAGACCAGCAAATGGAAACGCCAATGAGACGGATGCCGAGAATCGTCCACATGCTGGCGCTCGCCTGCGCCAGTCTCGCCATGCTCGGCGCCACGCTTGGGGACGCCGCAAGGGCGGCTGAAAGCGCGGCGAAGCCCGACGCGCCCCCTGCCGACGAAATCCGCTCCAGGCTCCCGCCCGACCGCGCGAAGGCGTTGCACGACTGGACCTATTCGCTGGCCCTGCAGGCCGCGACATGGGGCTATCCGCTCGTCGTCATGTATAATCTCCGCCAGAATGTCGCTTTCGGCGCGACGCCCAAGGCGCCGCCGAACGACCTTTGGCGCATGAGCGACATCACGACGCCGGAGCTGGCGCGGCAGGCGCGCTATGTGACGCCGAACGTCAACACGCTCTACGGCTTCGGCTTCCTTGATCTTGGCCCGGAGCCGGTGATCCTTTCGCTGCCGGATTCGAAGGGTCTTTACTACATGGTCGAAGTCGTCGACATGTGGACCAACGCCTTCGCCTATCCGGCGGGCGCGGCGGCGGGCTACGAGGGCGGCGTCTATGCGCTGACGCGTCCCGGCTGGAGCGGGGAGTTGCCGGCGGGCGTTCGCCGCTTGGAGGCGCCAACCCGCTGGGTGATGATCCAGCCGCGCGTGCATGTGCGCTCGCAGGGCGATCTCGCCGAGGCGCAGGCGGTGCTGGGCGCCATCGCGGTGAAGCCGCTGTCGGCCTGGCTCGGCCAGCCGGCGCCTGCCGCGCCCGTCTACGACTATCCCGTTCCGAACGTCACCGACGATACCCAATCGGCGAGCGTCCTCAACTACCGCGATCCGCTGCAGTTCTGGGATCTTCTCTCCAGCGCCTTGAACGAAAATCCGCCGCCGCCGGATCAGGCCGCGGCGCTGCTGCCGCAATTCGCCCCGCTTGGTCTCGAACTCGGGGCGAAATGGGACCGCGCGAAAATCAATCCCATCATCCTCGACGCCATGGCGGAGGCCGCGCGCCAGATCGCGCCGCTTCTGGCGATTCTGCCGCTGGGGCAATTCGTCAACGGTTGGGTGCTGCCGCCGCCGAGCATCGGCAATTTCGGCGCGGACTACAAGGTGCGCGCCGTCACCGCGAGGGTGGGGCTAACAGCCAATACGCCGAAGGAGGCGATCTATATTTACGGGCTGGCCGACGCGGAGGGAAAGCTCCTCGACGGCGCAAAGCGCTACGAGCTGACGCTGCGGCAGACGCCACCGTTCGTCGAGCCCGGCTTCTGGTCGCTGACCATGTATGACGGGAAGAATAACTACACCGTGCCGAATTCGATCAATCGCTACGCGCTCGGCAGCGACAATGCGCTGAAGCGCAATGCGGATGGTTCGGTGACGATCTCCATTCAAGCCGACGAGCCGGCCGGCGCGCCGCCGGAAAACTGGCTGCCGGCGCCGAAAGGTCCCTTCTATCTGATCTTGCGCAGCTATTCGCCCGGGAAGGCGATGATCGACGCGCTCACCGATCCGAAGGGCTTTCCGTTGCCGCCCGTGCGGGAGGCGCAGTGACAGGTTGCGGGCGCGCGCAATAGCGCCGCCGCCGCTGAGGCGAAGACGCCTTGTGCGGGAGACGATTTCCCGTACAAGGACGCGCATGAAGTTTTGCTGGGTCACGCTGTTCCGCTTGGCGCTTTTCGGCTGCGCGCTGCTCGCCGCGCCCGCTTTTGCGGACGAGCAGACCAAACGCGCCGAGGCGGCGTTCGTTGGCGCCGTAGCCTGCGCGGGTTGCCACGCGGCTGAGACGCAAAGCTGGTCGGGCTCGCATCACGCCGAGGCGATGCGGAAGGCGACGCCCGCGACCGTGCTCGGCGATTTCAATGATGCGACGCTAAACCATCACGGCGTGACGACGACATTCAGCCGCAGCGGCGACGCCTTCATGGTGCGGACGGAAGGGCCGGATGGGACGCTGCGCGACTACGAGATCGCCTATGCGTTCGGGGTCTATCCCCTGCAGCAATATCTCATCGCCTTTCCGGGCGGGCGCTATCAGGCGCTTGGGTTCGCCTGGGACAGCCGGCCGAAGGATCAGGGCGGCCAGCGCTGGATGCATCTTTATCCCAACGAGACGCTGGCCCCGGGAAGTCCGCTGCATTGGACCGGGCGCGACCAGACCTGGAATTACCAATGCGCCGCCTGCCATTCGACGGATCTGAAAAAGAATTACGACCTTGGCGCCAACGCCTATGCGACCACATGGAGCGATGTGAACGTCTCCTGCGAGGCCTGCCATGGTCCCGGCTCGCGCCACGTCGATTGGGCCAAGCGGGCGGCCGGGGGCGCAGCGCCGAATGCGGCGGATGACCCGCATTTGGGCCTGACCACATGGCTCACGGCGCCGGCGAAGGACGTCTGGCGCATGAACCCCGACACCGGCATCGCTCAGCGGACGGCGCCGGCGGATGGCCGCGAACTCGATATTTGCGCGCCCTGCCATGCGCGCCGCAAAATCATCGCCAGGGACGCGCCGGTCGGCGCGCCCTTCCTCGACGCCGCTCTGCCGGCGCTGCTTGAGCCGGGCCTCTATCATGCCGATGGGCAGATCGACGGCGAGGTCTTCGAATATGGCTCTTTTCTGCAGAGCCGGATGCGTCATGCGGGCGTGACCTGCTCGGATTGCCATGAGCCGCACAGCCTCGCCTTGCGCGCGCAGGGCAATGCGCTTTGCGCGCAATGCCATTTGCCGGCGAAATTCGATGTCGCCGCCCACACCCATCACGAGCCGGGCAGCGTGGGCGCGCAATGCGTCAACTGCCACATGCCCGCCAAGACCTATATGATCGTCCACGAGCGCCGCGATCACAGCCTGCGCGTTCCGCGCCCGGATCTGACGCTCGCAATCGGGACTCCGAACGCCTGCGCTGCGTGCCACGCCGACAAGGGGCCTGAATGGGCCGCGCGCTTGGTCGCCGAATGGTTTCCCGGCGGCCGCCAGACGCAGGGCCATTACGGCCTCGCGCTAAACGCCGGCCGCACCGGCGCCGCGGACGCCGAGCAGCGCCTCGATCAACTGATCGCCGACGCCAGCCAGCCCGCAATCGCGAGGGCGAGCGCACTCGCGCTTCTTGCGCCCTACGCCTCGCCGCGTTCGCAAACCGCCATCGAGGCGGCGCTGAAGGATCGGGATCCGCTCGTGCGCGCCGCCGCCCCGCGCGCTCTGCCGGCCGCGCCGCCGCCCGCGATGGTCGAGGCTTTCGCGCCGCTGCTTAGCGACCCCATCCGCGCCGTTCGCGTCGAGGTCGCGCGCGCCCTCGCCGGCGCGGACCAGAGCGCGATGACGGACGAGCAGAGAACCGCGCTCGCCGCCGCCTATCTGGAGCTTGTCGACGCCGAAATGACCGACGCCGACCGCCCCGAGGCGCATCTCAATCTCGGTCTTTTCGACATGCGGCGGGGGCAGGGCGCCGAAGCCGAAGCGGAATACCAGACGGCGCTGCGCCTTGACCCCGCTTTCGCGCCGGCCCTCGTCAATCTCGCCGATCTCGACCGGGCGCGGGGCGCGGACGAGGCGGGCGCGGAGCTTTTGCGCAAGGCGGTCGCGCTGGAGCCGGATAACGCCGATGCGCATCATTCGCTCGGCCTCTCTCTCGTGCGTCGGAGGAATTACGCCGGGGCGCTGGCCGAGCTGCGCAAGGCGAGCGAACTTGCGCCGGATAATGCGCGCTACGCCTATGTCTACGCCATCGCGCTGAACACGATCGGCGGACATCCGCAGGCGATGGCCCTGCTCGAAGAGACGCATCGGCGCCATCCGACCGACCGCGACATCCTCCTCGCGCTTGTGTCGATCGCGCGGGAGACGGGGGATGGGGCGACGGCCCTGCTGCACGCCCGCGAACTCGCAGCGCTTTATCCGGCCGACATGCAGCTTCGCCTGCTTGTCCGCCAACTCGAACAAGGCCCGCCGCAATAGGAGTTTCTTCGGTTTCGCCGCCTGATCTTATCCAGAAGGCCGGCGTCTTTTTGGGACCGCGCTCTGGGTCGCACGACGCCGCCATTTGTAGCTTTTCCGACAAAGCGTCGCTGCGAGAAAGGCGATTTGCCCGCTTTGGGCGGCCCCATGAGCCGCGCATCGCGGCGCGCGCGGCCGAACCCGAGGTTGATGCAAGACTGGCACGATGCGTGCTGGCTACGGATGAAGGCCGTTGGTTGACGTCTTGATTGACGGAAATCCGACAAAAACTGCGCTGGCGAAGCGTCCGCCAGCGCCTGTTCGAGGTTGCCGCCGAGGTTGTCGCAATGTATCCGCCAGTCCCGCACCGGCCGAATTTTCGGCCTGCGCCCGCGATTGATAACAAGGCCCGCCCGTTTCAGTCGGCGTTGCGCGCCAAATTGCGCGGCGCGGGCTTGCGACCGACGCGTCAGCGCATGGAGCTTTGCGCGCTGTTGTTCGGAAGCGGAGACCGCCATGTCACCGCCGAAAAGCTGCACGCCGAGGCGCAACTGGCGCGCCCGCCGATCTCGCTGGCGACGATCTATAATGCGTTGAATCAATTTACCGACGCCGGCCTGCTGCGCGAGATCGCGGTGCAGGGGTCGCGGGCTTGGTACGACACCAAGACAGGCCCCCATTATCATTTTCTCGTCGAGAACGAGCATGAACTGCTCGACATACCAGCCGACGCCATCGGCGTTCTCAATCTTCCTGAGCCGCCCGCCGGCATGGAGATCGTCGGCGCCGACCTCATCGTTCGGGTCCGAAGGGTTGGTCAGAGTCGAAGGGTTGATCAAAGTCAATGAATGAGCCGCACCCCTGGAGCATGACGAAACGCAACTCGATCATGCTGCTTCATCCCTTTGTTTTAACGCATGATTTGGCGAAGAAAGCTGCGCGCTTTGCAAGATTTGCTCTGGCGGCGTCCGAATGACGGGACGGAGGTTTTGCGTCCGCGGATGTTCGAAACACGTCAGGCAACGACACGTCGGGCAACGCTTGGCCGCGAGGCGCCGGACGACAATTTGGAATTTGAAGCGCCCTTGATAAGCCCTCTACCGCATCATCCTTAAACTCCGTTCGCTTCGCCGGCGCAGGCTTTGGTATTACGCCCCATGGAACTCAAGGTTTCAACGCAACGCAATCCGGATTTCGACCTGATCGGAGGCGAAGACGGCGTTGACCGGCTCGTTGAGGCCTTCTACCGGAACATGGATTCGCAACCGCAAGCGCGGGCCATCCGCGCCATGCACGCGAGCGATCTCGGACCGACGAAGGCCATTCTAAAACTCTATCTCGGCGAATGGCTTGGCGGACCTGCCGCCTATTCGGCGCAGCGCGGTCATCCGCGGCTGAGGCAGCGGCATGGCCATTTTCGCATCGGTCCCGCCGAGCGCGACGCTTGGCTCGGCTGTATGGGCGCGGCGTTGGATGAGGTCGCGACGGACCCAATCCTCCGGGACAGGTTGAAAGGCGCCTTCGAGAAACTGGCTGATTGGCTTCGTAACGATTTGGGAAATGAACATGACAAGCATCACTGATACGGCGTTCGCTTCGCTCGATGCCGAAGGACGGCTCCTCAACGCGGTTCTGAAGGGGCCGACGGAGAAGCCCGGCCGCTTTGGCTTTCGCGGCGAAATCGCGTTGAAATTCGCGCCGCAATTCGCCGATGAGAAGAGACCGCCGGAGCTGACCACGGAACAGGTCATCGCCGTCGCCGACGCGGGCGTTCCGACCATCCCGTTTCTGGCGGCCTATCTCCAGTCTTTCGAACATCTGCAGGCTCTGGCGGATGTTCTAAAAGGCAAACTGACCCCCGAGGGCAAATATTTCGCCTTCTGCAACAACATCGACCTTCTGAGCAAATATCGGGTCGAAGTGGGCGGCGCGCCATTTTACGTGCTGCCGCTCGATGAATCGACAGTCTACAACGAACTGCTCGAATTGCTGAACCTCGACAAGACCACCCTGAAGAAGTCGAGCGTCGGCGGCAAGACCGATGCGGTTGCGAACGCCGCGTCGAAATTCGAGGAAAAGTACGATCCGATAACTTTCGCACAGGGGGTCGAACGCATGGGACCCGTGAAGAACCGCTACGAAAACAGGCCGGTCTGATCCGGCGAAACGCGCGCGGAGCATAATGATTCGAAATTGAATCATCATGCTCTTGATCTCGCGATTTTGCGCCACGGTCTCGGCGTCATCAATTCCAACAGTTCAGAGCGGGACCGGGAAACCGGCTCCCGCTTTTTCTCATCCCGCTCTAGAATTTCTTGACCCGAATATTGTGCTTTCGCAGTGCGTAGCCGATCTGCCTCGGGGTCAGGTTCAAAATGCGCGCCGCTTTGGCTTTGACCCATCCGGCCCGCTCCATGGCGTCGACGATTCTGTCCCGGTCCGAGCGGTGATCGGCGCCGCCCGGAATGAGGGCCTCGGAGGCCGGCGAAGCCGCGGGCTGCGGGAAATGCGCCGTGGTTTCGGCCGTCTCGCGGACCTCGCGCATCGGCGCGGCGGGCGTCGGCGCGGTCGGGGACGGATGAATGATTCCGTGCGCGAACTGAACGGTTTCCGTGCCTTTCCATAAGACCGCGGAGAGGCATCCATCATTCTGGCAGGCGAAGTCGGCGGCTTCGATCTCGTGGCTTGGCGCAAGCGTCGCCGTTCGTCGCATGCAATTCTCGAGCTCCCGGATATTGCCCGGAAATTTGCAATGCGAAAGCACCGCCATCGCCGAGGGGGAGAGCGTCAGGTCAGATCTTTGCTCCGTGTTGAATCGCCGCAGGAATTCATTGGCGAGCGGGATCAGGTCGCCTTCGCGCTCGCGCAGCGGCGGCAGGAAAATGGGCACCACGCTGATGCGATAATAGAGGTCGGCGCGAAATTCGCCGCGCTCCACGGCATGCTCCAGGTTCTTGTTGGTGGCGCAGACGAGTCGCACGTCGACCTTGATCGGCCGCATGCCGCCGACCCTCTCGAACTCGCCTTCCTGCAGGACGCGCAGCAGTTTCGCCTGGAAGGAGGAGGAGATGTCGCCGATTTCGTCAAGAAACAGCGTGCCGCCGTCCGCGAGTTCGAAGCGGCCCTTGCGCAGCGCCTGGGCTCCTGTGAAGGCGCCCCGTTCGTGACCAAACAATTCCGATTCGAGCACGCTCTCGGGCAAGGCCGCGCAATTCAATTTGATGAAAGGCTTGCCGAGGCGGGACGACAGATTATGGATCGCCGCGGCGAATAATTCCTTGCCTGTGCCGGATTCGCCGCGGAGCAGGACAGTCGACCGGCTCTTCGCCACGATCTTGATTTTCTTCACGACAGCGCGCACCGCGGGGCTGTCGCCGACGATTCCCTCAATTCCGCTGAATCTGACCTCGGGCTGGCGCAGACGGCTGTTTTTTTCGAGGCGCGCGTTTTCCTGCATCAGCCTTTCGCGATCATGCGCGACAAGCTTGTGCAGCCGCAGGGTCTGTCCGACCAGATTGGCGACCATTGTCAAAAAGCGGACATCATGATCGAAACGGACATGCGAGCGGCCCGAATTGACGCGATCGACCGTCAGGGTGCCGACAACGTCGTCGCCATCCTTGATCGGAACGCCGATCAATGAATAGGGCTGACCATCCTTCGGCCCCCATCCCGAAATGTCCGAGCCGGCGAACAGGCGCGACGTGCGGACATTTTCGATGACGAGAGGCATCTTCGTCGTGACGATCTGTCCGATCGCGCGTTCGGGCAGGCGATCGAAATAGATCTTGGCGGTGTTTTCGGACCAGCCGGAGCCGACCACGATTTCAGGCGTGCCGCTGTTGTCGAGCAGGGCGATCAGGCCATGGCGCATGTCGAGAAAGCTCGACAGCAGCGTCAGAACGCCCGCGAGATTGACCTCAAGCCGGTTGACCGAGGCCAGCAGCTTCGAAATTTCGTAAACGCCGACAAGCGCCGTCTCGCCAGGATCGTTCCCGCGCCCCTCGGGCGCCGCGATCATGGGTTTTGGCTGCAGGACCATCGCACTTCCCTTCAATCAGAATCGTGAATGGTGATCGCTGTGCGCAGCAAGTCGCGTGCCGTGATGTAGAAAAGGTTACATTTCGAGCGGCGACAGGCGGCGGAATTGGACCGAAAGCGACATGACCCGATTCGTTTGTCGTTTTTCGCACATATATTTATCAAGGACTTACTATCTCGCACCCGCGATATCCTATACCCTAATAAATATAGCTGAGGCTTTTTGCGCCGACTGCGCCATTATGCGCCGCCCTGCCGCGCAAAAGAGCAGTGGCCCGTCGTTTGCTATGCGTTCGGCGGAGGCCTTGAGCATGAGCGACGATACGCACCTTCGGACGCGCGATCTGTCGCCGAAACCCTTCGCGGTTATCCTCGGCACGAACGAGATTGCGTCGGCCATCGCGGTTTTTTTGAACCGGAATGGCTGGGGCGTCGTCCTCTCCCATGATCCCAGCCCGCCTGTTTTCAGGCGCGGAAGGTCCTTCCACGACGCTCTGTTCGGCGACCGCGCCGCCATCGACGAGGTTGTCGCGGAGCGCGCGGAAACCGGCTTTGAGGTACTCGCTGCGCTGGCCTGCGTCAATGCGGTCGCGGTGACGCCGCTCGGGCTCCTGGACCTGCTTGTTCTTCGCGGCCTCGATCTTATCGTCGACGCCAGATTGCAAGAGGCGGCGCAAAGGCCTCATCTCAAAAATTTGGCGCGGCTCACGATCGGGCTTGGGCTTGGTTTCACGGCGGGGGTCGACTGCGATGTCGCCCTGCCTGTTCTTTCCGGCAAGCCCGCCGTTCTGATCGCGGGGGACGCTGAAGAGGGAAGGCGCTCGCTCGAACGCTTTGTCTATGCGGACAGGCGCGGCCTGTGGCAAACGGCGGTCGATCTCGGATCGCGCGCATTCCGGCGTCTCGTCGTCGGCCATGTCAGCGGCGCCGCGGTCAGCGCCGCGATCGACGGCATTCTTGTCGGCGTCGTGCGGGACGGCGCCGAAGTCGTTGAGGGCGACATTCTGGCCGAACTGGAGCCGCGCGTCCGCCAGGCGACATGGACCGGCATGGACAGAGCCGGAGGGGCCACGGCGAAGGCTGTCATGCGCGCGATCAACGCCGCCTCCAGCGAGCCTTCGCGTCGCGCCCGGCCGAAGCGACTGGCCCAGGACATCGATCCGGCGAACTGACCAAAAAATCGACCAAATGAATGGGTCTCTTCGCGCGTGCCGGCGCCTTCGCGCCGCGCGCCGACGACGCTCCTCACCTGTTGGAAGCGCCAGCGCCGACGCCCCGCGCCGGGATTAAGGGCCGGGATTGCAGCGGGATCGGCGCCGGATTGCAGCGCAATTGAATGTCGATTTAGCGACACGCGCCTAGCCGTTTCCAGACAAGTGTCCGCATCGCGACATCTCGCCGCAAGATCAAAAATATTCTTTATTATCAATAGCTTGCAAAACAACAAAGCATTGGCACGCTTGTTGCGCAAACCTCTCCGCAAAGCGTTGCTCATCAGCGGCGGCCTCACGGGCTCCAGCCCGTGATCCCGGAATGTTCCGCCGCAGAGCCTACCGCGAGGAATCGATATGGAAGAGGCATTTCAACTCACCGAATTCGAAGCCGTCAAAGCCGAGGGGCTTGACGACATGTTGCAAAAGATCGCCGATCACAAAGGGTGCGGCACATCGGGCGGAAGCGGCAAGGCGAGCTGCGGCACGTCGGCCGGCCCCGCCGATATGGCTCCCGACGTGTGGGAGAAAGTCAAGAACCATCCTTGCTACAGCGAGGAGGCGCATCACCATTACGCGCGCATGCATGTCGCCGTCGCGCCCGCCTGCAATATTCAATGCAACTATTGCAATCGCAAATATGACTGCGCCAATGAGTCGCGCCCTGGCGTCGTCAGCGAAAAGCTTACGCCCGAGCAGGCCGCCAAGAAAGTTCTGGCCGTCGCATCGACGATCCCGCAGATGACCGTCCTCGGCGTCGCCGGTCCCGGCGATCCGCTGGCCAATCCGGCGAAGACTTTCAAGACCTTTGAGCTGATCTCGAAGACGGCGCCCGACATCAAGCTGTGCCTCTCCACCAACGGCCTGGCGCTGCCCGATCACGTCGACACGATCGCGGGCTTCAACGTCGATCATGTGACGATCACCATCAACATGACCGATCCGGAAGTCGGCGCTGAAATCTATCCGTGGATTTTCTGGAAAAACAAGCGCGTGACAGGCAAGGAGGCAGCGAAGATCCTGACAGACCGCCAGCTTCAGGGTCTTGAGATGCTGACCGAGCGGGGCATCCTCTGCAAGGTCAATTCGGTGATGATTCCCGGCATCAACGATCAGCATCTCGTCGAGGTCAACAAGGCGGTGAAATCGCGCGGCGCCTTCCTGCACAACATCATGCCGCTTATCTCCGCCCCCGAACATGGCACCGTGTTCGGCCTCAACGGCCAGCGCGGTCCGTCCGCTCAGGAGCTGAAGGCGCTGCAGGACAGCTGCGAAGGCGAGATGAACATGATGCGGCATTGCCGCCAGTGCCGCGCCGACGCCGTCGGGCTTCTCGGCGAGGATCGCAGCGCTGAATTCACCACCGACAAGATCATGGAGATGGAGGTCAAATACGACATCGACGCGCGCCAGGCCTACCAGAACAAGGTCGAGGAAGAGCGCATGGCGAAGGTCGAGGCCAAGAACGCCGAGCTGCAAACCCTTGCCGGCGAAGCGAGCGACGTCTCCATTCTCATCGCTGTCGCAACCAAGGGGAGCGGGCGCGTCAACGAACACTTCGGCCACGCCAAAGAGTTCCAGATCTATGAACTTAGCACCAAAGGCGCGAAATTCGTCGGACATCGTCGCGTCGATCTCTATTGCCAGGGCGGCTATGGCGACGAAGACAGCCTTGAGACGGTCATTCGCGCGATCAATGATTGCGCCGCCGTGTTTGTCGCCAAGATCGGCGGCTGTCCGAAAGATTCGCTGATCGCCGCCGGCATCGAGCCGGTCGATCAATACGCCTTCGAGTTCATCGAGCAGTCCGCGATCGCTTATTTCAAGGATTATCTCGGAAAGTTGAACCGAGGCGATATCCAGCATGTCGTCCGCGGCGACGCCGATATTCGTCAAGGCGCCTACATCGAAGTCTGATCAAACCCCGCGCTCTGAAGTCGAGAAAGGAGAAACACATGACCTACAAGATCGTCGCATCGCAATGCACCTCATGTTCGGCGTGCGAAGCCGAATGCCCCAATGTTGCGATTACCGAAAAAGGCGGCACCTTCGTCATCAATCCGAAGAAGTGCACCGAGTGCATCGGCTATTTCGACGTACCGCAATGCGTCGCCGTCTGCCCGGTTGACAACACCTGCGTGATTGATAACGCGCTTCCGCGCTATCAGCCCGCCGGAGGCGCGGCATGAATATCGTCCTGACGCCAGCGGCGCAGAAGTTCATCCGCCGGCTCGTCATGTTCGACGGCGGCCCGGGGAGCGGCCTCAGGCTGCTTGTCAGCCCCGGCGGATGCTCGGGCCTTTCGGCCGAATTCAGCGTGCAGCCGGCGCCCGGGGCCGGCGAGGCGGCGGTTACGCAGGACGGCGTTCAGCTGTTCCTGCCGGCGGAAAGCCGCATTCTCCTCGACGGAATCACGATCGATTTCGTCGATACCCCGGCGAAGACCGGCTTCGTCTTCATCGACCCGAAAAAGGCGTCGTGCGGCTGCAGCAGCAGCAGCGAGTCGGCGGCTTTTACGGAGCCAGCATTCTCGTCAGCGAAATAGGAAGCGCATGTTCGCCATAGATGACTTCGGCGCGCCGCCGACGGACGGACTCGAGATCGACGCCATCGCGGCGTCGATCCTCGGAGCTGGACTGCCGGCCGGCGCGGAGCGGCATCTGCGCGAGGCGGGCGAGGCGTACCATCAGGACGATGTCGCCGAGACTCACTTGTTGGCGGCTTTGCGAATTGCGCCGGACCACCCGGCGGCGCTGATCGGCCTCTATCGGTTCTATTTCTACAAGGGCCGCATGCTGGAGGCGCTCGAGGTCGCGCAGATGTGCCTTTCCAAGGCGACGCGCGAACTCGGCCTCTCGGGCGAATGGCGCGACGTCAACCGGGAGGACGCGAATTTCGGGTCCTACACGGCGATCCTGCCGCGCTTTTTCATGTTCGCGCTGAAAGGCTACGCCTATCTTCAAATGCGGATTGGCGCGCTGGATGAGGGGCGCGCGGCGGTGACGAAACTGTTGACGCTGGATCCCTCCGATAAGATCAACGCGGGTCTCCTTATGACCATCGCCGCAAGGTTTGGAGTCGAGGACGATGACTGACATCGACGAGGCGTTGGACTGGCGCGGCGAGGTCGTGGACTGCGGCTCTTGCGCACATCGCGATCTTCTGGCCTGGCAACGCTGCCAGCCGCTCAAGGCCTGCGTTCATGATCGCTACGCGCGGCGCATCGATCGCTTCTTCGACTGGAATCCCGCGCTCGCGCAATATTATCTGACCCATCCCTATTTTGAAGTGCGCGCCTGCGCCGCGAAAGCCGCGGACGTATTTCATCTGCCGCCGCTTCTCGACGATCCCGAGGAAGCCGTCCGGTGGAGCGCCGCCCGGCGGTTGCCGACGCGTTATCTTCTGCGCCTTCGCAGCGATCCGCATCGCGAGGTCCGCATCCGCGTCGCGCAACGGCTTGAGGGCGCTGACCTCATCCCAATGATCCAGGATGTCGACTATCTCGTGCGCCAGACCGTGGCGCGCCGGATTCCCGCCGATCTTCTCGTCCTCATGATCGGCGACGCTGATGTCGAAGTCCGGCGCGTCGTCGCCGTGCGCATCGGTCTTGGCCATCTCCCAAGGATGGCGACCGATCCCGAGGCGGGCGTCAGGCTTGAGGTGGCGCGGCGCGTCGATCCGGCGAGTCTTGGCGCCTTCTCCGGCGATCCGGACTGGCGCGTTCGCTATGAGATCGTGTTGCGGGCCGACGTCGAGGTCGTGCGCCAGCTTCTGAACGACGAAGACCCGATCGTGCGCGAGGCCGCCCGCGACCGCATCTCGTCAAACATTGCAATCTTCACCTCGCCAGCTCTCGCGTCGGTCGACGCGAAGGAGCGTCCAGCCGCGGAGGATGGCCGATGACCAACATAAGCCGGGACAGCGCCGTCGTCGAACTCAACGATCAGCCGCTGTATAATTATGGCGACAAGGTCCGGGCGAAACGGACCATACGCAACGACGGCACATTCATGGGCAAGGAGATCGGCGAGATTCTCTGCAAGAAGGGCGACGAGGGCTATGTCGTCAGCATCGGCACCTTCCTGCAGCAGTTCTACATCTACGGAGTCGAGTTCGTCTCCACCGGCTACCGCGTCGGCATGAAGCGCAAGGAACTTGACCCGATCGACGCCATCACCGAAGTGAAAAGCGAGAAAACGGAATGAGCGATCAACGCACGGCGAAATTTGAATGGGGGCAGCGCGTCCGCGCCGCCGCCGATCTTTTCAATGATGGCTCATTTCCGGAACAACCCGCCGACGCCCTGCTTGTGAAGGCGGGCGAGCCCGGCGAGATCGTCCAGGTCGGCGCCCATGTCGAGACCGAAACGCCGATCTATCTCGTTGAGTTCGGCGAGCACAAAGTCATCGGCTGTTTCGCGGAGGAAATCGCGCCGGTCTAGCCGCACGGAGATTTCGAGCGCACGAAGATGGAAGATTGGAATCATCGTGCTCTTTATCCCTTTAATTTTCCCATGATCCCGAAACGTCTGCGACGATTTGGGGCGTGATCGAGCCGGCCAATCGACTGTCCGCAGTCGCCGTTCAACCCAACCCCATAAGGCGCACCGTGAAAGTCATGATCAGAAGAAGCCACGAGGGAATTCTCTCGGCCTATGTGCCCAAGAAGGATCTCGAGGAGCCGATCGTCGATTGCGAGCGGCCGGAAATGTGGGGCGGCCGCATTACGCTCGCCAATGGTTGGCAACTGGCCTTGCCGGAAATGAGCGCGGACACCACGCTTCCCGTGACCGTCGAAGCGCGGCGCCTGAGCGAGGGCGTGGAGGACTGAGATGAGCGTCAGCGAGCAGAACCTCCTTGCGATCGGCGAAATGCTCGCGTCGGCGGAAGCCGACGCGGCCACGATTGCTGAATTGCGGCAGCGGTTGCCGGGCTTGTCGCTCAGCCGCTGCGACGCGCATGACGTCGCGGACGAGACGCCGTTCCGCACTTTTGCGCGCTGCAATCTCTACCTGCTCGACGCACGCGATCACTGCGTCAGGATCACCTCCGATCCCGCGGTGGCCACAGGGTTTGTCTTGTCCTCGAAGGGAGGCGACACGTGAAAACGACCTGGCTGCCCCTCAGCGATCCCGATATTTCGGAAATCGAGCTCGAGGCGGTGCGTGAGGCGCTTCTGTCGCCGCGCCTGTCGGCCGGGCCCGTCGTTGAGGAATTCGAGGCGGCCTTCGCGCAATATCTTGGCCGCAAGCACGCGATCGCCGTCTCGAGCGGCGAAATCGCGCTTCTGCTGACCCTGCAGGCTTACGGAATCGGTCAGGGGGACGAGGTTGTCACTTCGGCCCATTCGTTTCGTGAAACCGTCCACGCCATCGCCTTGACGGGCGCGCGTCCGGTGTTCGCGGACATCGACTACTGGGCCGGGACCATCGCACCGGACAAGGCCGCCGCCTGCCTCACCGAGCGCACGCGCGCGATCATCGCCTCAAACGCCAATGGCCACCCGGCGCCCTGGGACAATTTGCGCGAGCTCGCGAAAGGCGCGGGCGTCGTGCTGATCGAGGACTCCACCGAGGCGATTGGTTCGGTCTACAAAGGATCCCGCGTCGGTTCGTTCGGCGACTGCGCCATCTTCGACTTCTCCCAACCCGGCGCGCTCGCCTGCGGCGAAGGCGGCATGGTTGCGACCGACGATGACGACCGCGCCTATGCGATTCGCCGGCTGCGGTCGCGCCGGATCGACGAGCGCGCCTCCGTCGTGATCGGGTCCGTCGCGCCGCTGCAAGCCAATCTCAGCGATCTCGCCGCTGCGTTGGGACTTGCGCAATTGCGCCGGATCGATGTGCTTCTCGCCCGGCGAAAGCGCGTCGAGGCCTGGTATTACGATTATCTGCGTTCGTTCGAAGGCATCAAGGATCCCTACATCGCGCCGGATGTCGACGAGGTGCACTGGTTCCTCTATGTCGTCCATCTCGGAACGCGCTTCTCCCGCTCGAGCCGCGATTCGATCATTGACGATATGCGCACCGAACGGATCGAGTCGGCTGCCTATTCGCAGCCGCTGCATCTGCAGCGCTGCTATTTCGAAATGGGCTACCGGCGCGGCGATTTTTTCGTCACAGAGAAGGTGGCCGACCGCGCGCTGGCGCTGCCGTTCCACGCCCATCTGACGGAGGAGCAGGTGGCCTTCATCGTCGGCACGATCAAGGACGCCTCAATCAACATCGGCGCCGGAACCGCCATTTATTGAACGTGGCGCCGCAAACAAAACCAACAGGAGCATGAGATGCCGGTTCTGACAATTACGCCTTCGGGAAAGACGATCGACGCCGCTGAAGGCGGAACGCTTCTCGAAGCGCTTCTCGCCGCGGGCGAAAAGATCACGAGCAAATGCGATGGCGAAGCGAAGTGCGGCGCCTGCCATGTCTTCGTGCTCGAGGGCCGCAAGGGCATATCGAAGATGAGCAAGCTCGAAAATGAGAGGCTTGATTCGATCGTCGGCGTCGGATCGAAATCGCGTCTCGCCTGTCAGGTCCGTCTCGGGACCGAGAATGTCACCGTCGAAGTGTTGAGCTTCGTGTGATCTGAACCAAATCCGGCGTGCGATCCCTTTGGATCATGCGCCGGACGATCGAATGGAAAGGTAAAGACCATGGCTTCCAGCGACAAATTTCTCATTCACGTGCGCTTCGCGCCGGATGGAACGGTGACCGAAATCAGCGAGCGTCCGGCGGTTCTCGGTGCGCAGCAATGGTTCGACAAGCTGAGCAGCGGCGCGGCGGGGTCTTCGTTCCAGAGCCTTTCGGGCGGCCGCGGCGTCTTTCGTCTCACGCCTGACGAAATTGCGGCGGCGAAGGCGACGGCCCAGCAATGAACGAGGCGAGCGACGCCGCCTGTCAGAGGGAGATTGACTAACATGCTTGGTGAAATTCTTGCGGCCTTCGATCGTGGCGATGTCGTTCCCTATCTCGGCCCGGGCGTCCTGGCGTTGGCGGGCGCGGATTGCGCTCTCCCTTACTCGCCGGATGTGCTGGTCGGAAAGCTGACGGCCGCCGCCACCGTTCCGCACAAGATTCGCAACAATTTGACGGCGGCGGCTCAATTCATCGAAAATTTCAAGCATCGCAAGACGGTCACCACCGCCATGACGAAGACGTTCGATGACCCGATGCCGCCGACTGTTCTGCATCGGTGGCTTGCGGCGCGGCCCAGATTGCCGCTGCTTGTCAACGCTTGGTACGATGATCTCCCGCAAAAGGCGCTTGCCGCGCGCACCGACTGGGGTATGGCGCAAGGCGTCAGCCAGGCCGAGCATTTCGGCGAATGGGTGCATTATTTTCGCCCCGACGGTTCGCGGATAGAGGGCGCCCCGCGCATGCGGGACAGTTCGGGCGCGAAAGCGCCGGCGGACGCGCCGGACGAGACATTGAGCTGGAAATCCCTGCTTTATCAGCCGATCGGCTCTGTCGCGCCGGCGAGAAATTTCATTATCTCCGATTCGGATTATGTCGAGATCCTGACGGAGATCGACATTCAAACGCCGATCCCCGAGGCGGTCACGTCGATCAGGCGCGGCAAGATCTTTCTATTTCTCGGCTGCCGTTTCTCGACCCAGATTGAGCGCATTTTCCCGCGCCAAATCATGAAGCGCTCCTCCGACCGTCACTTCGCCGTTCTGGCGGAACCGCCGACGCGCAACGAAGCACGGTTTTTGCGCGAGCAGAACATCGTCCGGATCGACATGCCTCTGGACATTTTTGTCGCAAAGTTGACAGCGGACGGTGTCAGTGCGACCGAACTGGCCTCTGCGGCCGAGGCGTGATTTCCAAAGGCGGGGGACGACTTCGGGGCGGATTGTCGCTCGGACGATCCTGCCCCGCAATCACGCGCGAGCACTCTGGCGCCGTTGCGGATCGGCGAGCGGCCGGTCGTCACGGCCAAGTCCTCAACTGATCCGTTATCATTCGGCGCCTAGAGCGGGATGAGGAAAAGTAGAGCTGCTTTTCCGCCCGCATCCCGCTCTAAGCCTTCGGAATCGATTATGTTCATGATTTTGGATTGATTCAGTCCAAAATCATCGTGATCTAAGGCGTCTTGAGGACGGTGAGCGGTATCGCAAACCCGGCGCGGCGCCCTAAAAGCACGTCGACCCTTTCCCGAACGCTTTCGATCGTGAGCGGCTTGGCGATGACGGCATGGGCCCCCGCCGAAAGGCATTGCCGCGCGATTTCGTCTTTGGGCGAGTCAACCACCACCAGGATCTTTACGCCGGCGATCTTCTCGCGAATCTGCGACAGCGCGCCGACGCCGGCGCCCCGCACGATCGACGCCGCGAGCAGGATAAGGTCCGGCTTCCATTCAGCCGCCTTGGCGAAGGCGATGTCGAGGCTCGCGACCTCATGGGTCTCATTTTCATCGTGCAGCATGAATTGCAGGGCGGCGCGAATGATCTCATCGTCGTCGACGACGAAGATGCGCTTGTTCTCGACCGCTCGCGATGTCTCTACGCCTATCTGCATGTCGCCCTCTTTGTTTTCGAATCTTCCTCCGGGGAAGTTGCAAATTATGTACCGGGCCTCTCCTCCCGCCGACGGGCCTTCGCGCCGCCGCGCGGACCGATGTCGGCGTCCATCGCCGTTGTTTTCTTTCATACGAACACGGACACAAATGTCGTCTTTGCTACAAGGCCTGGACGAACTCCAATTATTCCAAATTCAGTTGATAAAACAAAATGCTAGCAAGTCAAAAGCCGCGTGGCACGGCGCTTGCGAAATATGTTTCGCGTTAGGTGAGCGGTTGCCGCGAAGGCTGCATCCTCCAGAAAGCGCACCACGGCGCCTCGGCGCCTTGGCGCCCTGCGCCGCGCGACGTCATCACGAATAAA
Source organism: Methylocella sp. (assembly GCA_052146775.1). Classification (GTDB taxonomy): domain Bacteria; phylum Pseudomonadota; class Alphaproteobacteria; order Rhizobiales; family Beijerinckiaceae; genus Methylocapsa. The sequence goes on from JBKQMI010000241.1 coordinate 21,005, forward strand.
GTCTTCGGCCCGCATTTCGGGGCGTTGATGGGAACTAACGGGATCTAAGGAGCAAGCAATGTCCTCACTGCGACAGATCGCATTTTATGGCAAGGGCGGCATCGGTAAGTCGACCACCTCGCAAAACACCCTCGCGGCGCTCGCCGCGATGGACCAGAAAATTCTTATCGTCGGTTGCGACCCCAAGGCCGATTCAACCCGCCTCATCCTTCACGCCAAGGCGCAGGACACCATCCTGAGCCTCGCCGCCGAAGCTGGCAGCGTCGAGGACCTCGAACTCGAGGACGTCATGAAGGTCGGCTTCCGCGACATCCGTTGCGTCGAGTCGGGCGGTCCGGAGCCAGGAGTCGGCTGCGCCGGCCGCGGCGTCATCACCTCGATCAACTTCCTTGAAGAGAATGGCGCTTATGACGGCGTTGATTACGTCTCCTATGACGTGCTCGGCGACGTGGTCTGCGGCGGCTTCGCCATGCCGATCCGTGAAAACAAGGCGCAGGAAATCTACATCGTCATGTCTGGCGAGATGATGGCCATGTATGCCGGCAACAACATCTCCAAGGGCATTCTCAAATACGCCAATTCCGGCGGCGTGCGCCTCGGAGGTCTGATCTGCAACGAGCGTCAGACCGACAAGGAATACGAGCTGGCTGAGTCCCTCGCGAAGAAGCTCGGCACCAAGCTGATCTACTTCGTCCCGCGCGACAATATCGTCCAGCACGCCGAACTGCGCCGCATGACGGTCATCGAATACGCGCCGGACTGCGCGCAGGCGGAGCATTACCGCTCGCTGGCCACCCGGATCCACGCGAACAAGGGGAACGGCATCATTCCGACCCCGATCACGATGGACGAGCTCGAAGACCTGTTGATGGAGCACGGCATTATGAAGGCCGTCGACGAGTCGATGGTCGGTAAGTCCTCCGCCGAACTCGCCGCCCTCGGCTGATAAATCAACCGGGCGTCGATGCCGACTAGCGGGATCGACGCCCGTCCCTCCGACCAAAGATTTCATAAGGTGTACCCATGAGCCTGGCGCCAGCTGAAACCATCGAAGACATCAAGGCCCGGAACAAGGAGCTCATCAAAGAGGTCCTCGAAATCTATCCGGAAAAGACCGCGAAGCGACGCGCCAAGCACCTCGGCACGTTCGAGCAAGGCAAGTCCGACTGCGGCGTTAAATCCAACATCAAATCGATCCCCGGCGTGATGACCATCCGCGGCTGCGCCTACGCTGGATCGAAAGGCGTTGTGTGGGGTCCGATCAAGGACATGATCCACATCTCCCACGGCCCCGTCGGCTGCGGACAATATTCCTGGGCCTCGCGCCGGAACTATTATATCGGCACGACCGGCATCGACAGCTTCGGCACGATGCAGTTCACCTCCGACTTCCAGGAAAAGGACATCGTGTTCGGCGGCGACAAGAAGCTCGCCGCGATCATGGACGAAATCCAGGTGCTGTTCCCATTGAACAAGGGAATCACCGTTCAGTCCGAGTGCCCGATCGGCCTCATCGGCGACGATATTGAAGCCGTCTCCAAGGCGAAGTCGAAACAATACGAAGGCAAGACCATTGTTCCAGTCCGCTGCGAAGGCTTCCGCGGCGTGTCGCAGTCGCTCGGCCATCACCTCGCCAACGACGCCATCCGCGACTGGGTATTCGACAAGCAGGAAGGCAAGCCCGCGCGCATCGAACTGACGGATTACGACGTCGCCATCATCGGCGACTACAATATCGGCGGCGACGCGTGGTCGTCGCGCATCTTGCTTGAGGAAATGGGCCTTCGGGTCATCGCCCAATGGTCGGGCGACGGCACGATAGCCGAGCTCGAGGCGACGCCGAAGGCCAAGCTGAATGTGCTGCATTGCTACCGTTCGATGAACTACATCTCGCGGCACATGGAAGAAAAGTACGGTGTTCCGTGGGTGGAATATAATTTCTTCGGACCGACCAAGATCGAGGAATCGCTGCGCAAGATCGCCAGCCATTTCGATGACAAGATCAAGGACGGCGCCGAGCGCGTGATCGCGAAATATCGTGCGTTAACCGAAGGCGTGATCGCGAAATACCGCCCGCGCCTCGAAGGCAAGAAAGTGATGCTGTTCGTTGGCGGCTTGCGTCCGCGGCACGTCATCGGGGCCTATGAGGATCTCGGAATGGAGGTCGTCGGGACAGGCTACGAGTTCGGACACAACGACGACTATCAGCGCACGACCCATTACGTGAAGGACGGCACGCTGATCTATGACGACGTGACTGGCTATGAGTTCGAAAAATTCGTCGAGAAAATCCAACCGGATCTCGTCGGTTCCGGCATCAAGGAAAAATACGTCTTCCAGAAGATGGGCGTTCCCTTCCGGCAGATGCACTCATGGGACTATTCGGGCCCCTACCATGGCTATGACGGCTTCGCGATCTTCGCTCGCGACATGGACATGGCGATCAACTCGCCGATCTGGAAGCTGACCAAGACGCCTTGGGCTGCCTGAGTACATTACGCCGCGTTCTCGCCTTAGAGAGCGCGGCCCCGCCTGCGGAGCGATTGAGGGTTTAAACATGCCACAGAATCCCGAAAATGTTCTCGACCACATGACTCTGTTCCGTCAGCCGGAATACACGGAGATGTTCGAGAACAAAAAGAAGAACTTTGAAAATCCGGTTGCGGACGCGGAACTTGAGCGCGTTCGCGAATGGACGAAGACTGATGAGTATCGCGAGAAGAATTTTGCCCGCGAGGCCCTGACCGTCAATCCGGCGAAGGCCTGCCAACCGCTTGGCGCCGTGTTCGCGGCGGTCGGCTTCGAGCAGACGCTGCCGTTCGTGCACGGCTCGCAAGGCTGCGTCGCCTATTACCGCAGCCATTTCTCGCGTCACTTCAAGGAGCCGACATCCTGCGTCTCCTCGTCGATGACCGAAGACGCCGCGGTGTTCGGCGGCCTCAACAATATGATCGACGGCCTCGCCAATACCTACAACATGTACAAGCCGAAGATGATCGCCGTATCGACGACCTGCATGGCTGAGGTCATCGGCGACGATCTCAACGCCTTCATCAAGACGGCCAAAGAAAAGGGATCCGTTCCCCAGGAATTTGATGTTCCCTTCGCTCACACGCCAGCTTTCGTCGGCAGCCACATCACCGGCTACGACAATGTGATGAAAGGCATCGTGGAGCATTTCTGGGATGGCAAGGCGAGGACCGAGCCGGCGCTGGAGCGCGTTCCGGGCGAGAAGATCAACTTCATCGGCGGCTTCGACGGCTATACGGTCGGCAACCTCCGCGAGATCAAGCGCATCTTCAATTCGATGCAGGTCGAATATACGATCCTTGGCGACAACAGCGACGTCTGGGATACGCCGACTGACGGCGAGTTCCGTATGTATGACGGCGGCACGACGCTGGAGGATGCGGCCAATGCGCTCCACGCCAAAGCCACCATCTCGATGCAGGAGTATAGCACCGAGAAAACGCTGAAATATATCGAAACGAAGGGCCACGAGACCGTCGCATTCAACCATCCGCTTGGGGTGCATGGCACCGACGAGTTCCTGATGGCGATCTCCCGCATCACCGGCAAGCCCATCTCGGCCGAGCTGACGAAGGAGCGCGGCCGTCTCATCGACGCGATCGCCGATTCGAATGCGCATATCCACGGCAAGAAATTCGCGATTTACGGTGATCCGGACCTCTGCCTCGGGCTCACCGCCTTCCTGCTCGAACTTGGCGCGGAACCTACTCACGTGCTGGCCACCAACGGCAGCAAGCCCTGGGCGGAGAAGGTTGAGAAACTCTTCGCCACGTCGCCGTTCGGCAAGGACTGCCATGCGTATGCGGGCAAGGATCTGTGGCACATGCGCTCGCTGCTCTTCACCGAGCCGGTCGATTTCCTTATCGGCAACACCTATGGCAAATATCTCGATCGCGATACGGGAACGCCGCTGATCCGCATCGGCTTTCCGATTTTCGACAGGCATCATTACCATCGCTATCCCGTGTGGGGCTATCAGGGCGCGATGAACGTGCTTGTCTGGATCCTCGACAAGATCTTCGATGAGATCGACCGCAACACCAACGTGGTCGCGAAGTCGGACTACAGCTTCGATATCATTCGCTGAGGAAAATCGGTTCGGCGGGCCTCTCCGCCGCGCCGCCTGCGCCAGTCGGATTCTCTGCGTCGCGCTTTGAACGCGGTCGCGGCTGATCCTGGGCGCTGGCTACGATATACGCTGATCCGACCTGATCGCCTGGCGCGCTCTGAAGGGGCCCTTTGATGAGCGCTTGGGCTCCAAATCTTGATGGAGGTCCGCATGACTTCGCTGGCGAACACGGTGCAAGAGGTTTTCAACGAGCCGGCCTGCGCAAAGAATCAGGCGAAGTCGGAAAAAGAGCGGAAAAAAGGCTGCACAAAGCAGTTGGCGCCAGGCGCCGCCGCTGGCGGCTGCGCCTTTGACGGCGCCAAGATCGCGCTTCAACCGATCACCGATGTCGCCCATCTCGTTCACGGTCCGATCGCCTGCGAGGGCAATTCATGGGACAATCGCGGCGCCAAATCATCGGGTTCGCAGCTCTATCGGACGGGTTTCACCACCGACATCAATGAGACCGACGTCGTTTTCGGCGGCGAGAAGCGGCTGTTCAAATCGATCAAGGAAATCATCGATAAATACGACCCGCCCGCGATCTTCGTCTATCAGACCTGCGTGCCTGCGATGATTGGCGACGATATCGGCGCCGTCTGCAAGGCCGCAGCCGAGAAGTTCGGCAAGCCGGTCATACCCGTCATCTCTCCAGGGTTCGTCGGCCCGAAGAATCTCGGCAACAAGCTTGCCGGTGAGGCGATCCTCAATCACGTCATCGGCACGATGGAGCCGGAGTATACGACGCCCTACGACATCAACATCATCGGCGAATATAACCTCGCGGGCGAGCTGTGGCAGGTGAAGCCGCTGCTCGACGAACTCGGCATCCGTATCCTTTCCTGCATTTCGGGCGACGGAAAATACAAGGAAGTCGCCTGGTCACACCGCGCCCGGGCCGCGATGATGGTTTGCTCCAAAGCGATGATCAATGTCGCTCGCAAAATGGAGGAGCGTTACGAGATCCCCTTCTTCGAAGGCTCGTTCTACGGCATCGAAGACACCAGTGACTCGCTGCGGGAGATCGCGCGGCTCCTCATCCAAAGAGGCGCCCCCGCCGAGCTGATGGAGCGGACGGAAGCTGTTGTCGCTCGCGAGGAAGCGCTGGCCTGGAAAGGCATCGAGCCCTATCGGGCGCGGCTTGCCGGCAAGCGCGTGCTGCTCATCACCGGCGGCGTCAAATCCTGGTCCGTCGTCGCTGCCCTGCAGGAAGCTGGGTGTGAGCTTGTCGGCACCAGCGTCAAGAAATCGACAAAAGAGGATAAGGAAAAGATCAAGGAGTTGATGGGCCAGGACGCTCATATGATCGACGACATGACGCCGCGCGAGATGTATAGGATGCTGAAGGACGCCCGCGCCGACATCATGCTGTCCGGCGGCCGCTCTCAGTTCATTTCGCTGAAAGCGAAAATGCCTTGGCTCGACATCAATCAGGAGCGCCATCACGCTTATGCCGGATATGTCGGCATGGTCGAACTCGTGCGCGAGATCGACAAGGCGCTCTACAATCCCGTGTGGGAGCAGGCGCGCCGCGCTGCGCCCTGGGAGACGGAGCCCTCGGAGATGTTTGCCGAGCCGGAGGCCGCGATCGCGGATCCGATCCCGACTCAAATCGCCGCTGAGTGAGGAGTGCAGCCATGGCGGCGGTCCAGAAATCCAAGAAAGCCTGCACGGTCAATCCGCTGAAGATGAGCCAGCCGATGGGTGGGGCCATGGCGATGATGGGCGTCGGCGGCTGCATGCCTGTGTTGCATGGCTCGCAGGGTTGCACCTCCTTCGGGCTGGTCCTGCTGGTCCGACATTTTCGCGAGGCTATTCCACTGCAGACCACCGCGATGAGCGAAGTCGCGACCGTCCTTGGCGGATTTGATAACGTCGAGCAGGCCGTCCTCAACATCGTGAAGCGGGCGAAGCCTGCGATCATCGGCATCTGCTCCACTGGCGTGACCGAGACCAAAGGCGATGACGTCGAAGGGTTCATCCGGCTCATCCGCAGCAGGCATCCGGAGCTTTCCGAAGTCGAGATGGTGTATGTCTCGACGCCCGATTTCAAGGACGCGTTTCAGGACGGCTGGGCCAAGACCGTCGCGAAGCTCATTCAGGAGCTGACGTTGGAGCGCCCGGCTGGCGCGATGCGCGATCCCGACCGGATCAACGTGCTCGTCGGCTGCCATCTGACGCCGGGCGACATCGACGAATTGCGCAACATCATCGAGGACTTCGGCCTGACGCCGGTGTTCCTTCCGGATCTTTCCGGCTCGCTCGATGGGCACATTCCGGACGACTTCACCCCGACGACGCTTGGTGGCACATCCCTTTCCGAGATCGCGACGCTGGGCAATGCGTCCGTCACGCTCGCCATCGGGGAGCAGATGCGCCTCGCCGCGGAGACGCTGGAGAAAAAGACTGGAACGCCTTTTGCTTTGTTCGACCGCATGACGGGACTTGCGCCGAACGACGAACTGATGACCTTATTGGCCAAGACGAGCGGGCGCGAGGTTCCGGCGAAATATCGCAAGCAGCGCGGTCAGCTCGTCGACGCGATGCTCGACGGACATTTCTTCTTCGGCAGCAAACGCATTGCGATCGGCGCCGAGCCGGACCTTTTGTGGAACACGGCGGGCTGGCTGACCGATCTTGGCGCGGTTATCGCCGCCGCGGTCACGACGACGGAATCGCCGCTCCTCCAAAGACTGGCGGTCGAAACCGTCCTGATCGGGGATCTCGAAGATCTCGAGGCGCGGGCCAAGGATTGCGATCTGCTCATCACCCATTCGCATGGCCGGCAGGCGGCCGAGCGGCTTCACATTCCCTTTTTTCGCGCCGGCGTGCCGATGTTCGACAGGCTCGGGGCCGGGCACGAAACGTCGATCGGCTATCGCGCGTCGCGCAACCTGATTTTCGAGATAGGCAATCTCTTTATCGCCAGCGCGCATGAACCCGAGCCGGATAGCTGGCGCTCCGAGGCGAACAGGTCCGGAATCGAAGCTCAGGCGGCGAGGCTTGAGACGGCGAACGAAACAGCAAGAATGGAGGCGTTATGAAAGTCGGATTCGCAACCCAGGATCTGAAGCGGGTCGACGCTCATTTCGGCTGGGCGAAAAACATCTCGGTCTATGAGGTCACGCCCGAAGGCCATTCCTTTGTCGAGACCTTCGAGTTCGCGGGCGACCTTCAGGAGGACGGCAACGAGGACAAGCTCCAGCCAAAGCTCGACGCCATCAAGGATTGCGCGATTCTCTATGTCGCCGCGATCGGCGGATCGGGCGCGGCTCGCGTCGTCGCCCAGAATATCCATCCCATGAAGGTCAATCAGCCCGAGGACATCTCCGGTCTTCTCGACAAGCTTCAGGACGTTCTCAAAGGCTCGCCCCCGCCATGGCTGCGCAAGGTCATGGGCAAGGGCCAGGAGCGCAAATTCGAATTTGAGGAAGAGGTTTAAGAAATGTCAGATGCAACAGCCGTCGCGGAAAGCGCCGCAATCGACGCTCCATTCGTCAAGGAGCTCATCAAACAGTGGCGCGCCCAGGACATGCACGGGTCTTGGGACGGCAAGAGCGATCTTGATCTCATCGCGCCCTATATCGTCGACAAGGAGGCGCGCAAGCAGCTTCCGATCATCGGCGATCCCGATCCCGAGGTTTTGTGGCGGGTCGAGCTCTTCTTCAACGCCGTGGGGCTTGCGATCGAGCGCGCAACAGGCTGCATGGTGTCGCCGATGATGAAGATGAGCCACGAAGGCTTCGGCCGCCAGGTGCTGATGGCCGGCCGGCTGATCGTCGTCAACAAGCAACTGCGCGATGTGCATCGCTTCGGTTTCCTTTCGCTCGAGAAACTGGCCGAGGAAGGCTCGAAATATGTGCAGCAGGGAGTTGAGATGATCGAGAAATTCCCGGAAGTCGCCAAATACTGAAACCCGCGTGCGGCGCTTCCGGAGGACTGAAGCTTCGGAGCGCGC
>JBKQMI010000242.1:0-57699 GCA_052146775.1 Methylocella sp.
AAAAGAGGGCGAGCCAAGAGGAAGCCAAAAAATGCCTGACGTCCTGTTCGCACCCTTGTTTTCGACCGAGGCGCGACCCCTCGCCATTATTCTGGGGACGAATGAAATTGCGTCTGCGACCGCCGTAAGGCTGAGCTGGGAAGGCAATCTGGTGATCTTGAGCCATGATCCCTTTCCGCCCGTGATCCGCCGCGGGATGGCTTTCCACGACGCCCTATTCGAGGACCGCGCGCAAGTCGACGGCATCACGGGCGAACGGGCGGAGACGCTGATCGAGATCGCCGATGTTCTGGCCAAGCCCGGACATGTCGTCGTCACGCCGCTGCAATTGACCGATCTCATCGCGCTGCGCTCGCCCGACGCGCTGATCGACGCCCGCATGCAGAAATATCGCGTCACGCCCGATTTGCGCGGGATCTCACGGCTCACAGTCGGCTTCGGACCGAATTTCGAGATCGGGATCAATTGCGACATCGCCATTGAAACGCATCCGGCAAGGACCGGAAGACTGGTCGAGAAAGGAGCGACCGATCCGGCCGATGGCGTGGCGCGCGATCTTGGCGGCGTCGGCAAGGACCGTTTCATTTATTCGGATCGCCAGGGAATCTGGCGCACGGCCGTCGATATCGGCATGCGCATTTTCAAAGGCATGGCGCTCGGCAATCATGACGGCGCACCGATCTTCGCCCCGATGGACGGCTATCTGCGCGGCGTCGCGCGCGACGCCACCTTGGTGCCTCAAGGGGTCAAGCTTCTGGAAATCGACCCGCGCGGGCGGGCCGCCAACTGGACGGGCTCGGACCAGAGAGGGCGTGCGATCGCCGAGGCGACGGTCAAGGCGATCCGTGTCCGCGCAAAGCATCCGGCATTCGGGCGAGGCCCGCGCGTCGCGAAAATTGTCGGCTAAACAAGCCGCCGCGCGTCCGACCCATCCTCTATCCAAATCGCCGGGCTGCGCGGGATCGAATCGAATCGGCGAAGGATTCGAGATCGGCGCGCCGTTTCGCGAGGTCGGGACTGATCGGCTTCAGGATCAGGCTGCGGGGCTGAAGATCGGCTTCGATCCGCAGCGCTTTCTCGCGGACCTCGGCGGCGGTCCCGATCAGCGAGTCCGCGACGACGCGGTTCAATTCGAACCACGGCGTCCATGCAGGCTGCATGGTCGCCGTCGTCTTCTTCATGCGCTTGACAAAGGGCTGCAGAAGGACCGCCGCTTCGTCGAACGCCTGCGCCCGCGTGGGCGCGAGGTGATAGAAGCGCATCAGAACCAGCTTTGGATCGCGCTGCGGCGCGGCGGCGCGATAGAGGCGAAGCGTGTCGCCGACGCTCGCCAGAGGAAAAGGCGGGCCGGCCATGACGCCATAATCGCGCTCGGCCGCCAGTTTCACCATATCGGGGGTCGATGTCGCGATGAACGTCGGCAGCGGCTTTTGCAGCGGCTTCGGCGTCACGCTCACATCGTCGGCGTGAAAGAATTCGCCTTTGAAATGCACATTGTCCTCTGTCAGAAGCTTCTCGATGAGGTTCAGGGCCTCAAGCGTCTTCGCGCGACCGTCCTCCCCGCCGATGCCGAAATGTTTGTTCTGGGTTGGGAACGGACCGCCCTTCGCGACGCCGAAATCGAACCTGCCGTCCGACAGAATATCGAGCGTCGCCACGTCTTCGGCGATTTGGATTGGATTGTGAAACGGCAACAGCGACGCGGCGGAGCCGAGCCTGATGCGCGCCGTGCGCGCCGCGAGATAGGCCAGAATGGCGAGGCAGGAAGCGCTCGCGGCGTCCGGGTTGAAATGATGTTCGGCGACCCAGGCTTCATCGAAGCCGATCTTCTCGACAAGCTGCACAAGCGCGATCTGGTCGGCGTAAGCCGAATGATAATTACGCTGTGGGTTCTCGAACGTGCAGAAAAGTCCGATGCGCATCGTCGTTGCTTTCGAGTCTTGGCCGGAAAGATTGGTCTTGTGGGTTCCTACGCGGCCAAAGGCGAACTGCGCGCGAGAAAAACCGCCGCGGCCGATGTCGGCGGTCTTGCTGGCTGTATACATCTTTATATAATGTGCGTCACGCGCGATGTTGCAACATCCGGACGCTCAGGTAGCGTAATCCTGCTCCGCATTCTTGCGGAAGCGCGGTCCACTTTGGAGATACATCGAAATGGCGACGATACAGTTCTGGGAAAAGCCCGGTTGTAGCGGCAATGCGCGGCAAAAGGCGCTGCTCGCCGCATCCGGCCACACCGTCATCGCGCGCAGTCTCCTGGCCGAGCCCTGGACCGCGGAGCGATTGCGCGCGTTCTTCGGCGCCCGTCCGGTCGCCGAGTGGTTCAATCGCGCCGCGCCGCGCGTAAAATCCGGCGACGTGCGGCCGGAGTCGCTGGACGAGCGGGCCGCGCTCGCGCTGATGTTGGAGGACAGGCTGCTGATCCGCCGTCCGCTGATACAGGTCGGCGAGCGCTGCGAGGCCGGCTTCGACATGGCGCTGGTGGACGACTGGATCGGCCTCAGCCCGGCCAATGGCGAGGTGGTGGACGATTCCTGCCGGCGGCGTCCCGCCGCCCAGCGCGCGCCGTGACCCGCGCGGTCGATCGAACCGCCGTTCAGTCATGAGGCGGCCGCGTCGCTCATGTCCATGCCCCGAAAAATCGAGCATCGCCTGAAGGCGTCGAGCGACGGCTTTTCCTTTTTCTGGTGACAGAACTTGCCGACCAGCTTGGCCAGTCCCTTGATGTCGCGCCCAGTCGCCGCGGGAAAAACATCGACCAGCCGGCCGATCAAATCCTCGTCCACCTCCAGCCCGAACTGATCGACCATCACCTTCCATATTTTGCGGCGCGCCACGCTGTCCGGCGGATAATATTTTATCAGGGCGATGCAGCGCGAGATGATCGCCTCGTCAATATCGTCGACGCGGTTGGTGGTGAGAAATAGCAGACCGTTAAAATATTCAAGCACCCTCAGAAATACGCCGACCACGGCGTTCATGGTCATGTCGTCGTCGCGCCTCTTGATGTAGACATCGGCCTCATCAATCAACATGACCGCGCCCCACCGTTGCGCGCGCGTGAGGATCTCCTTGAGGGCGTTCTCCATCGCCGCCACATTGAGGCCGAGCTGACCCGAATGGACCCTGTAGAGCGGCCGCTTGATGATCTCCGAATAAACCTCGGCGGTGAGGGTCTTGCCGACGCCGGGCGGTCCGGCGCACAGCACCGTGGTGCCGCCCGACTTTCCGGCGACGATGTCGTCCATCAACAGATCCATCTCGGCGGTGAGGATGTCGATCAGATCCGTTTGCTCCGCCGGCAATACAAGCTTTTGCTTCAGCGCGGGCTTGTATTGGTAGGGCTCGATGTCGTCGACATGGACCCAGAGATAATGATGTAGTTCGAGATGGAACATCAAAATGAAGGCGTGGATCGGGACTTTGGTAAACAACCCCTCCGGCAGCGTCCCCTGCAACTCCTTGACCTCGTCCTCCGCGTCGAATTTGCTGCTTTTTGACGCGCGGCGGAGATAGGGCGCGAGAATTTCGCCCGGCACGTCGAGGGTCAGGGCTCGGGATGTCAAAATGCTCTCATCATTGACGAGACGGGCCGCCCCGCCGGTGGTGGAAAGCACCACGATATCCTTGCGCGACCAATCCATCTCGCGGTGAGACGAATTCGGATCCTCGGCGTAAAAACCCGTGCCGCGGCCCGAGAATTGTCCGCCATATTGGGCGCGCCAGCTGAAGTAACGCTCGATCGTTTCGTCATAGGCGGCGATCAGCTCCGGCGTCTCCTTCAAAAATCCCTTCGCCGCGAAAATTTCGCCGATGGTTTTGCCATCGATATCGGGGCCGGTCACCTTGACCGTGTTGACCGCCACCGCACCCTTGGCGTTGGCTTTCAGCTCGATGAAAAGCCGGGGCGCCTCCTCGTTCGAGGCGGGCGTGAAGTCGAGGCGCGTGATGACATAGGGCAGGGGCTTTGTGGCCACATTCGCCGTAAAAACCCACCCCCTTATGGCGTCGGTCAGCAGATAGCGGACGATGGCCGGCAACACCATTTCGAGGTCGTTGGCGCCGAAACGGACACCTTTGTCTTTCAAGGCTTGTCGCAAAGTTGACAATTGCGCGGCGCGAACCTGCATTCCGGGGCCGGCCTGCCGGTAAAGATCGCCGAGCAAGCCTAGCTGCGCGTCGGACAATTGGCTGAACGCCACCTCAACCTTGTCGCCGAACCGCAGTTGCTCCTTCAAAGCGGCGAGATCCGGGAACTCCTCGATCATCGCCTCGATATAGGGGCGCTCAATCTGCACTTTGATCATGCTCGGGACCTTCGCGTTTGTTGGCGCGCGGCGGCGCCCGCCGCACAGCACAGGATCGCCTCGCCGGTGACGAGCAAGCTGCGGGCCACGCGGGCGGGCGCCTCCGGCGAGCTTTTGAATGGCGACGGAACGGATCGCGGCGCATCTCGTTAAAGAGCGCAAACCGCGTCGGAGGCGAGCCATGCGGCGAGGAAACAAGCGGAGCCGCAAATGGACGGCCAAGGTTACGCAATACAGCAATGCGCTCGATATCGAGGAGGGCATTTTCAGCAGCGACGATCCGGTGCGGATCGCCCAATCCCTGAAACGTTCGGCGGAGCAAAGCAACCGGCGTAAATCCTCGCCGTTCCGCTCGGCGATGTCGATGTTGACGTTCTATCTCAACAGGGCGGGCAAAAATTTGAGCGCCGGCCGAAGACGAACGCTTGAAGCCGCCAAGATCAGATTACGGGCCGCGTTCGGCCGCGAGGCGGACTGATGTGCGGCGTGGCGTTTTGATGATCGAGGGGGGTGAAAAGCAATCTCGCCGCCGCCGCGGAGCCAGCGCCAGTCAAGTCATGGACGACGAAATCGAAAGCGCGCGCCATCAAATCGTCAGGCTGGAAGATGGAAAATGGCGCCTCTATCTGCACGGCGTTTTAGTCGCTGATTTGCAAGGGCGGGTCATCCTATTCGAGAGCGAGGCTGACGCCTTGGCGTTTCTGGAAGAGAGCGACGCGCGCGCGGTCAGCGTGGACAGCTAACTTGGGACGGGCGGGTCCCCCGCGGCGTCAATCGCCTTTGCTCGAAATATCATACCGGGTCACTGCGTCCACCACGCGGTCGGGTGTGAGCGCGCGGCCGAACGGCCCCAATCTGGCGATGAAGCCGACGCTGTAGCGCGTGCGCGGCCGCGCCGTCGTCCCGGCTTTGAAAACCACCCGCGCGACATGCTCCGCGGTCATGACGCCAAAGCCGCCCGGCATCAGGAACGCATGCATGCTGCGGGCGAGACTTCTTTTGAAGTTCGCGTACGGGCCGGCAGCCGCGTCGAGGTCCGGAATTGTCTTTATCAACGTCGCCTCGAAATGCGTCGCGATCGGACCGGGCAGCACGTTGACGACATCGACGCCGAAGGGCTCGACCTCGGGGCGCAGCGCGTCGGCGATGGCCTCCAGCGCGAATTTGGCGGCGTGATAGGCACCGCCGCCCATGATGCTGACGCGCCCTGCGACCGAACTCACGTTGACGATGCGTCCCTCTCCCGCCCGCCGCATCGCCGGCAACACGAGCTGCGCGAGCCGCATTGCGCCAAAGACGTTGGTCTCGAACTGGCGGCGCATGGCGTCGAGCGATATTTCCTCGATCGGGCCGTACTGGCCATAGCCCGCGTTGTTGACGAGAATGCCAACCGCGCCGAAGCGACTCTCCACGGCTTCGACCGCAGCGCGCCGCGCCGCCTCGCAGGTGACGTCAAGCGTGAGGGTCTCGCAGCCGATGGCGGCCAGCTCGCCGAGCGTCGCTGGATTTCGCGCCGTCGCGAATGTTGCGTAGCCCGCGGCGCGGAACGCACGTGCGGCAGCGTGGCCGACGCCGCTCGAGCAGCCGGTGATGAGGACGGGACCCTTATTGGACATGTTGGAGCCAAGTCGCGTAAACAGGAGAAACAATGCGCCGGATCGGGCTATGAAGCCAACGCCGAACGCGCGTGGATCCATTCGGGCCATGTCCGGCTCTCGGCCGTTGTCCTGGCGCAAGGCGGAAGCGGCGCGCCAGTCGGTATCCTCGCCTTGCTTGCCCCGTCGTCTTCAAAGAGAGCGAATCTATGCCAGGATCTCGGCCGCACCTTTTTCCCACCCTGTTCGGCGCGTACCGCCAATGGCATCGCAAAGGGCGCCTTGTCGGCGGCGCATTGACGATGCTTGCGCTCGCCGCGTCGCCGCAAAGCGCTTTCGCGGACGATCCGGCGAAGGGCGAAATTATCGCCAGGCGCTGGTGCGCGGCCTGCCACGTGGTCGCTCCCGATCAGACGCTCGCAAATTCGGATGCGCCGACCTTCGCCTCGATCGCGCATCGGAGAGAGGAGCCGAAAAAGCTCAAGGCTTTCCTCACGGATCCGCATCCCAAAATGCCGAACATGACCCTGTCGCGCAGCGAAATCGCGGATATCGTAGCCTATATAGGCCGCCTCGATCGGTGACGAGAGCGGCCTTCGCTCGCCCGCCGGAAGGACGGTTCGCCATGGCTTTCGTCAACCGCTCCGGCGCCGGCCGCAGCCTGGCAGAGGCGCTTTCCGGATACAGGAGATCGCATCCGGTCGTGCTCACGCTGCCGCGTGGCGGCGCGCCCGTGGCGGCCGAGATCGCGGCGCGGCTCGATCGCGCCTCTGGATCTGATCTCGTCCGCAGTTCGGCGCGCCAAAGCCGCCGGAGCTGGCGATGGTGGACGGCGCCGAGCCGATCGTCGTTCGCAAGGAGGATGTGATTCGCTTCGCCGGGGCGCCGCGGCGCGGTTCGAAGCCGCGCGCGGGGCGGAGCTTGCCGAAATCGAACGCCGGCCGGGCGCGCTATCTGGGGACGCGCGCACGCGCCGAGATCGGGGGCAGCACGGCGATCGTCGTCGATGATGGCGTCGACAGCCACCGGGGCGACTGTCAAATCGGCCCGGCGCGCCATCCGCGGCTGGCGCCTTAATGAAGCAGGGACTTCAGATCGCCGATGCTCTTCGATATGAGCTCGTCGCCAAACGATCCTTGCGCCTCGCCCTTCAGCACCGTCGCGGCGGCTTTGGTCGCGGCGTCCGCGGCGGCGGCGCGCACGTCGGCGGTCGCCTGGGTCTCGGCCGCGGCGATTTTGTCTTCGGCCTGTTTGGTGCGGCGCTTGATGAAATCGGCGAGGCGTTCGCCCGCTTCCCTCGCGAGAAGTTCGGCGTCGGCGTGGGCCTGCCTGACGACAGCGGCGGCTTCGGCTTCGGCCTCTTCGAGGCGTTTGCCGAAGGAAGCCAGAACGGCTTCGGCCTCGGCGCGCAGCCTTTCGGCCTCGGCGAGTTCGGCCTTGATCCGGTCGGCGCGTTTGTCGAGAGCGGCGTTGAGGGATTTGTGAACGCCGAGATAGGCGAGCAGGCCGACGAAAAGAATAAAGCCGAAGGCGACGAAGGTTTCAGCGTTCAACATCGTCTTGCTCCGGACTTAGCTTTTGGTCTTGGCGAAAGCCGCGGCGACGGCGTTGGGATCGGCGGGGCGCCCGGTCAGGCGTTCGACGATGGCCGCCGCTGCGTCCTTGGCGATGGATTCGACGCTCGCCATCGCCGTCGTCTTGGTTTCGACGATCTGTTTTTCGGCGAGGGCGAGCTTGCCGTTGAGCTCGGCCTCCAGCGCATGACGCTTGGCGTCGTTTTCGGCGTTGATCTGCGCCTGCGTTCTCTGGGCGAGAGCCTGCGCCTTCGCCCTTGCGTCGGCGATCGTCCTGTCGTGCTCCGCGGCGGCCTTTTCGGATTTTTCGCGGGCGACGCGCGCGCTTTTCAGGTCCTCGGCGATTTTGTCCGCGCGGGCCTTGAGAATGCCCTCGACGCGCGGCAGCGCGATTTTCGACATCAGATAATAGAGCAGCCCGAAACTGATCGCGAGCCAGATAAGCGTCGACGCGAAATTGGCGGAATCGAACGGCGGAAAGGAGTGCGCCCCATGGCCGACGTCAGCCGGCTCGACCGTGCCGCTGGTGTGGCCTTCGGGAGTTGGGCTAGCCATGGTCAAATCCTAAAGCGTTGTACTTGGATCACGATGATTTTGGACTGAATCAATCCAAAATCATGAACGTGATCGATTCTAAGAAGTTGGAGCGGGATGAGGAAAAGTGGTTATCACTTTTCCTCATCCCGCTCTGGCGGAAAACGATGCGCCCATGATCGGACGGGCGCATCGCAGATTGCGTCAAAGAACGAAGAGCAAGAGAATCGCAACGAGGAAGGCGAAGATGCCGAGGCCTTCCGCAAGCGCCGCGCCGATGAAGGCGCGTCCGAACTGTGCGTCGGATGCCGTTGGATTGCGCAGGGCGCCGGAGAGGAAGTTACCGAAAATCAGGCCGACGCCGATAGCGGCGGCGCCCATGCCGATGGCGGCGAGACCGGCGCCGATGAATTTAGCTGCAGCAGCATCCATATTTAACTCCTAGGCTTGCGGAAGCGGGCACCGATCTGTTGTTGATATTTATTCAGTGGCCCGGATGAATTGCGTCGTTCAGATAGACGCAAGTGAGAATGGCGAAGACATAGGCCTGCAGCACGGCCACCAGCAGCTCGAAGCCGGTGAGCGCGACGGTCGCGGCGAGCGGGAGCGGCGCGATGATGGCGAAAGCGCCGGCGCCGAGCAGAGCTGCGACGAAGCCGCCCATGACTTTCAGGGTGATGTGACCCGCCAGCATGTTCGCGAACAGACGCACCGAAAGGCTGATCGGGCGCGACATGAAAGAGATGACTTCGATCAGAACGATGAAGGGCAGCAGCGCCGGCGCCACGCCCGAGGGAACGAACAGTCCCAGAAAATGCGTTCCGTGGCGGAGAAAGCCGTAGACGATGACGAGGCCGATGACGAGGGCCGCGAGGGCGAAGGTCACGATGATCTGGCTCGTCACCGAGAAGGTGTAGGGGATGAGGCCGATCAAATTGGCGAAAAGGACGAACAGGAAAAGCGTGAAGATGAAGGGAAAGAACTTCATCCCCTCTTGTCCCGCCGACATGCGGACGGTGTTGGCGACGAATTCATAGCTCATCTCGGCCATGGACTGAAGTCGGCCCGGGACGATCGACCGCGCCGACGTGCCATAGATCATCAGCGCCGAGGCGGCCAGAACGATGAACGCCATGAACAGCGACGCGTTGGTAAAGGACGTATCGACGCCGAACGGATGCAGCTTTACGATCGGTTCGATGTTGAACTGATGGATCGGGTCCATTGCTTCCGCCACGCGTCGTCCCTCTCTCGCCTCGGAGCCAAAACCTGCGCCGCCGTCGAGCCTTCAGGGTTTTGGACCCGACGGTTTGACGGCGATGCGATACACATTCCAAAATCCCGCCGCCGTCCCGAGGAGGAGGAGAACGAGAAGAAACAGCGGCGACGTCCCGAACCATTTGTCGAGTTGCCACCCAACCAGCGCACCGACGACCACCGCCGACACGAATTCCGCCAGCACGCGGAAACCGAGGTTCATCGCACCTCCGAAGGAGCTGGCCGACAGGCCAAGATCCTTCTCGTCGTTTCCGACGCTCAAATTCTTGCTGGCGTCGAGATCCGCCGACAATCTGTCGAGCCGTGATCGCAACGCCGCGCTTTCGCGCCGGTCCGCTTCGCGCGAAGCATCGGCGCGCTTCTGTTCCTCGTTCCGAGGCTTTTCGCGCTCGCCCAACTGGCCCGCTCCCCTGTCGTCCCCGCGCCAATGAAGCAGCGCGGAAGCGATTTATAGGTTGCCATCGCACGAAAAGCGAGACAGCACGGCGGCTTCGGGATGGGCTGCGAGAGAAATGACAGCGGCTGCGGGGCGAGCGCTCGGAAGCCGGCGCAACATATGGGCGCGCGAGGCCTCTGTCAAGACTTAGACTGAAATGCTTAACATGTTGAAATCAAGAGCGAAACAATCCCCGGAGAAAACTCGAAGAAAACCCCGTCCGGCGTTCAGCCGGCCTCGAGCAGGCGTTCGGCGTCTTCGAGGTCGACGCTGACCAGTTGACTGACGCCGCGTTCGGCCATGGTGACGCCGAAAAGTCTGTTCATCCGCGCCATGGTGATCGGGTTGTGCGTGATCGTGATGAAGCGCGTCTCCGTTTTCTTCCGCATCTCGTTCAGCAGATCGCAGAAGCGTTCGACATTGGCGTCGTCGAGCGGCGCATCGACCTCGTCCAGCACGCAGATCGGCGACGGATTGGCGAGGAAGATCGCGAAGATCAGCGAGAGGGCGGTGAGCGCCTGTTCGCCGCCGGAGAGCAGCGTCATCACCTGCGGCTTTTTGCCCGGCGGGCGCGCGATGATTTCGAGGCCAGCCTCCAGCGGGTCGTCGGACTCGACGAGCTGCAGCTCGGCCGCGCCGCCGCCAAAGAGGGTGGTGAACAGCTCCGCGAAATGCGCGTTGACCTTCTCGAACGCGGCGAGCAGGCGTTCGCGGCCTTCCTTGTTCAGGCTCTGGATGGCCTGGCGCAGGCGCCGGATGGCCTCTGTCAGATCCGCGTGTTCGGCGGCGAGATTGGCCTTCGCCGTCTCGGCCTCGTTGAGCTCCTCTTCGGCGCGGAGATTGACGGCGCCGAGGCGTTCGCGGTCCTGCTTCAGGCCCTCAAGCCGCCTTTCGACGTCGGCCGCCGCGGGGAGTTCATCGTTCGGGCCGACGCCTGCGAGGGCGGGAAGCTCCGCGGCTCCGCAATCGAGCTCCGCGCCGATCTGACGCAGGATCTCGTCGCGGCGCGTGCGCGCCGCCTCGATCCGCGCCTCGGCGCGCGCCTTTTGCTCCCGCGCGGCGCTCATCGCGTCGAGGGCTGCCCGCGCGGCGCGATCGGCCTCGGAGAGGGCTGTCTCAGCGGCGGCGCGCCGGTCGGCGGCCTCCTTGCGGGCGGCTTCCGCCGCGTCGATTTGATTCATCAGCGCGCGCCGGGTCGCAAGGAAAGCGTCCGGCGCATCGGCCAGCTTTTCATGCTCCGCGGTCGCCTCCGCGATCCGCGTCTCGAAGGCGCCGATCTGGCCGCCAGCGCCTTCGCTGCGCGTCAGCCAGGATGCGCGCTCGCCCGCGATCGCGTCGAGCCTTTTGGCGCGCGCCTGCGCCTCGCGCAGATGGGCCTGCAGTTCGGCGCGGGCCTCGCCGGCGACGGCGCGCTCGCGGCCCGCGCGGGCGCGGCAGATTTCAAGCCGCTCGATCAGATCGGCGGAGTCGGCGAGATCATCGAGCGCGGCTTGCGCCGCAGCGAATTTCTCCCGCGCCTCGTCGCGGGCGCCGGTCAGACGCGCGATGGCTTCGTCGAGCGCCGAAAGCCGCGCGGCGGCGGCGGCCTCGGCGCGTTCGGCCGCGCCATTCTTTTCGCGCGCCGTTTCGACCTCGCGCAAGGCGGTCTTGTGGCTACGTCGCGCCTCGCTCTCGGCGGCGGCGCAAGCGGCGGCGTGATTTTGCGCCGCTTCCGCCTCGGCCTTCAGGGCGTCGGAGGCCGCGCGGGCGGCTTCGGCCTCGACGACGAGGTCGCCGAGGCGGTTTTTCTCGGCGAGGCGGCGCGCGGCCGGGGTCGGCGCCTCGGCGGCCTGAACGAACCCGTCCCAGCGCCAGAGATCGCCCTCTTTCGAGACCAGCCTCTGCCCGGGCTTCAGCAAGAGCGAGAGGGCGCGGCCTTCGGTGCGGGGAACGAGCCCGATCTGGTTCAGCGTGCGGGCGAGGGCGACGGGCGCGCTGACGAGATTGGCCAGCGGCTCGACGCCGGGGGGCAGCGGCGGATCGTCGCGCCGGTCGGTCTCCGCCCAATGGGCCGGCGCCGACGGATTGGTTGAGGCGTCGAGATCGTCGCCCAGGGCCGCGCCGAGCGCCGCCTCGAAGCCCTTGGCGACGGCGATCTCCTCCGTGACCGGTGGCCAGAAGCCGCCGCTGGCCGCGTTGAGCAGCTTCGAGAGGGTCTGCGCTTCCGTGCCGAGTTTTTGCGCCCGGCGCTCGGACTCGGTGAGTTTTCCGCGCGCATCGGTTTCGAGCGATCGCGCCTTCGCATGCGCCGCTTCGAGGTCGGTAATTTCCGCCTCGAACGCGGCGGCGGCTTCGAGGGCTTGCGCCAGCGCCTCATGCAGCAAGGCGCAATCCTCGCCCGCGCCGCGTCGCGCCAGAAGCGCGTCCCGTTCGTCGGCGACCTTGGCGAACTCGGCCTCGGTGCGGGCGAGCCTTGCGCGTTCGTCGCGCAGCGCGCTTTCGCAAGCCGCGCGGCGCGCCTCGACGCCGGCGCGGGATTCCTGCGCTTCGGACAGCTCCGATTCCGCTGCCGCCAGGGCGGCTTCCGCCTCTGCGAGGCGCGCGCGCGTCGCTGTCTCGAAGGCGCCTTCCCCGCTCGCGGCGTCGCGGAGTTCGTTCGCCTCGGCATCGAGGCGTTCGAGAACGCCGGCGGCGTCGGCGATCAACGCGCGTTCACGGGCGAGATCGCTGGTCATTTGGGCGATTCGCTGCGCCAGCTCGCTGCTTCGCGCCGCAGCGCGCTTTTCCTCGCCGTCAAGCGCTTCGCGCGCGATGATGAGCCGCTGCAGATCGGCGCCGCACGCAAGTTCGGCGTCGCGCAGCGGCGGCAGGGCGTAGGCGGCGATTCCTTGCGCCCGCGCGGCCTCCGCCTGAAGCTTTGTGCGCTCTTCGACATCGCTGGTGAAACGTTCGAACTGCGCCTCCGCCTCGGCCAGCGTCTGCGCCGCCTCGCGATGATCGATCAGGGCGCGCAGCGCCTCGGTGCGGCGGATGGAGCCGGCGAGGTCGCGATAGCGCGCCGCCTGCCGCGCCTGCCGCTCAAGGCCTTTCGACTGCGTGTCGAGCTGCTGCAGAATGTCATCGAGGCGCGTCAGATTGTCGGCGGCGGCCTTGAGCCGCAATTCGGCCTCGTGCCGGCGCGAATGCAGTCCGGCGACGCCGGCGGCCTCCTCGAGGATGCGGCGGCGCTCCTGCGGCTTCGCGGCGATCAGCTGGCCGATCTGACCCTGACCCACCATCGCCGGCGAGCGCGAACCGGAGGAGGCGTCGGCGAACAATAGCTGCACGTCCTTCGCCCGCACCTCGCGTCCGTTGACGCGATAGGCGGATCCGGACTCGCGCTCAATGCGGCGCGAGACTTCGATCATATCGGCGTCGTTGAAGGCCGCGGGCGCTGCGCGCGCGCCATTGTCGAGAATGAGCGTAACTTCGGCCATATTGCGCGCGGGCCTGCCGCCGCCGCCGGAGAAAATCACGTCGTCCATGCCGGACGCGCGCATGCTCTTCGACGAACTTTCGCCCATCACCCAGCGCATCGCCTCGACGAGATTGGACTTGCCGCAGCCATTTGGCCCGATGATGCCGGTGAGGCCCGGCTCGATCAGGAAATCCGTCGGCTCGACGAAGGTTTTGAAGCCCGCGATGCGGAGTTTGGTGAATTTCATGGGACCAGGGTCATGGCGCGGCCTCCGCGGCCCGCGGAAAATCCGGCTAGAGCATTTTTCGATCCCACGGAATCGAAAAACAGCTCTAACTTTTCATTTTGTCGCATTTTCTTAGCGCGAACCGGTATCCGCTTCGCTCGAAAATGGTCCAGGATTGAATGTTTACCCAATGCGTTAGCGTTTGGTTAACCGAAAACAGGATCGTGTGCGATTCGCCGCCGAAAGATTACGGCGCGAGCGGCGCGGCGGGCGCAAGGCGCCTCCCTCGATAATCTGTGCACATCGGGGTTTAATTTCCTCGGGGTTTAATTTCGTCCGCCCGCCTGCGGCGCTCTTGGGCCGACGCGTCCCTTCCCCGCGTCAACAGCCGCTTCCGGCGGCGGCGCCCTCGCGCCGCCGACGCAAATAGCGACCGCGTTCGATCCCTTGCGGGTTCGATTCCATCATGGACTGAGACCGGAACTTCCGGCGGTTCAGGCGAGCGACGCGACGATCGCGCGATAGGCGTTCTCCGGGAATGCCTTGAGCGTCTGCGTGCGGACGTTGCCGAGCATGCCGAGCTGCATGGTGAAGCGCGCCGCCACGGCGTCGTCCGGCGCCTCGTAGACGGCGATCAGGTCGTGAATGCCCATGGTGAGGAAAATCTGCTTGAATTCGCCTCCCTCGTCCTTCAGCGCCTGTTTCGCGGCGTCAAGACGCCTGGGTGAATCCT
Source organism: Methylocella sp. (assembly GCA_052146775.1). Lineage (GTDB taxonomy): Bacteria > Pseudomonadota > Alphaproteobacteria > Rhizobiales > Beijerinckiaceae > Methylocapsa. The sequence continues at coordinate 14,120 of JBKQMI010000242.1, forward strand.
TTATCTGTCGAACGCCTTGATCCGTCCAGTTCATCAATAGGATATAGGTTGTCATGACGCGTCTCCCCGCTGTATGGGCCGCGTAAGCGGCTCACGCGGGATGCGAAAAAGCGGAATCGCTTTTGCGCTCGCATCCCGCCATAAGCTATTGGAATCATTTATATTTATGATTTTGGGTCGTTGCGATCCAAAATCGCCGCATTTTAAAACCCGCGCCGTTGAGCCCTCGCGACGCTCAGCGGCCAAGGCTTGCCTCCGCGCTCGCGAAACCTCGACAGGAACGCCTCAGCCCCTGTCGCGTCGGTCAGGCATGAGCCGAGGTCTCGTGGCGCACCATCCACAACTCCCAAGCCGAGAACAGGGCGACCAGGACGCCCAGCGCGACATGCGTGCGCATAGCCGCGACGACGCCGGAGAAGCCGACGATCCACGGCGCAAAGATCAGCCATACGCCAAGGAGCAGGTTGAGCCACTCCTCCCATTCCGCGAATTGAACGATCGCGGCGAGGGCGATGACGCCGATCACGATCCCGCTGGCCCAAGCCGTCCGCGCAGCGTGCATATGTTCAGTGTAGCCGAGCGCCCACGGCGAAATGAATAACAGCACCGCGAGGACTAGGTTCACCCAGTCCTGAGGCTTGGCCATTTCCCGACTGCTAAGGTTTACCATGCTTATCTCCCTGCACCCGGTCGGTGTTCCGAATGCAGAACACAGACACGCTTTGATTTAATTCGCGTAATGCAGGTTTCAAGACTTGTCGCTCTGGCGCCGCTACTTAGAGCGTTTTCCGACCGAATGGACCATTCGGTCGATAAGAAATCGCTCCAGATTCAAAAGCTTGAGCATATTCTTGTCGATCAGATTGATTCAATCTGATCGGAATATGCTCTAAGTCCGCCAGTCAATCGACGGCGCCGTCGGCGCGCCTCGATCTCCGGCGGCGGCGCTTTGGGCGTCAGCGCCGGCGCAGCCGGTCGTTCTTACTCGTCCTTGACGCAGGCGAACAGCGCGTCGGCGAAATCCTCCGACGGGATGACGCCGCTGATGGTCTTCTTTCCGGCGATGACGAACCGGGGCACATCCTCGACGCCGAGCGCGCGGAATCCGGTCAACTCCTGTTGCAGCGCTTCGGTGTCCCCGGCGCCCGCGAGGAAGTCCGCGACGAGGCGGGGATCGAGGCCGATTTCGGCGGCCAGGGCGACGAGGACGGCGCGATCGCCGATGTCGCGACCGTCGTGGAAGAAGGCGCCGAAGAGGGCCTCCACCATCTTGATGTCGGCGTCGAAACTGCGGGCGAGGCGGACGACCCGGTGCGCCTCAAGCGTATTGGGTTGCCGCCTGATCCTGTCGAAGGCGAAGGCGAGCCCGAATTCGCGCGCGGCTTCGGCGAGGCTCGCGAGCGCCTCGCGCGCCTCCAGCAGGGAGCCGTATTTGTCCTCGATATAGGCGGTGTGGTCCTGGCCCTCCGGCGGCAGATCGGGATCGATCTGGAAGGGGTGCCAGCGGATGTCGACGGCGAGTCCCGGCGCCGATGCGACGACGGCGCGAATCAGATGCAAGCCGATGAAACATTCGGCGCTCGCAACGTCGCCGATCAAGTCGACCGAAATCTGCAGCGGCTCTGCTGCGCTCATGCAAGGCTCCTATTGGGCTCGCGTCCAACCTTGCGCGCTTCAATCCCTGACCTTTGGCGAAGCCTTAGACCTTGCGTCAAAAAACATGACAGGCGTGCGACCGAGGTGCGCAGCGCCCAAGCCGGGCCATAAATTTACCAATTAATTTTGGATTATATTAGTCGATCATTAACCAATCAAATGTCATTTGATAACCATTCCGACTCGAATGTGTAAAAAATCGACATTTTGTTCACTCGCGCAGGCTCATCCCGCTTTCCCCGCGAAACCGCGCGCCATCTCGACGAATTCGCTCGGCATCATGATGATCGTCATGGTGTTCTGCTCGGCGCCGACCTCCGTGATCATCTGCATCCGGCGCAATTCGAGGCCGGCTGGACTATGCATGATGATTTCCGAGGCCTGCCGGAGAAGGGACGCGGCCTCGACTTCGGCTTCGGCCTTGATCTTGCGCGCGCGCTTTTCGCGCAACGCCTCGGCTTCCTGCGCCATGGCGCGCTGCATCGACTCGGGGATCTCGACGTTGCGCATCTGCACGCGCTCGACCTTGACGCCCCAGGGCTCCGTCACGCGGTCGATCGAGGCCTGCAGCGCCGCCGATATCGTCTCCTGCTCTTTCAGAACGTCGTCGAGCGTATGCTGGCCGATGACGTTGCGCAGCGCGGTGACGGCGACCTGAATGACCGCGTCGCCGACATTCACGACCTCAATGATTGCGCTTTTCGGATCGAAGATGCGCCGCCAGATCACGGCGTTGATCTTGACCGGCACATTGTCCTTGGTGATCGCCTCCTGCTGGGCCACCTCGGTCGTCATCGTGCGCAGATCGACGGTCCGCCCCTGATCGACCAATGGAATGAGGTAATAAAGCCCAGGGCCCGCGGTGCGCTGATATCTCCCGAGCCGGAACACCACCGCCCGCTCATATTGGTTGGCGATGCGCAAACCCGAAAGAAGAATAAGGCCGGCGAGGGCCAGCAAGATCATGGACGTGAAATCGGTCGACAGCATCTTGGAAGGCCTTCCGCCGTATCAAGGGCGCTTGCGCCACCAGGTATCGAGCGTCGAACTGCCGGACGGCGAACCGTAATGCGGCAGCTCTTTCGGCCGCGCCAGCGCCGCCGAGGCCGCAATCCATTGGTCCGGCGCATGGAATAGCGGGACGATATAAAACCCTGATAACAATACGCGATCATAGGCGCGCACGGCGGTGACGAATTCCTCGCGCATGCGCGCGGCGAGAAGCGCGGCGATCAGAGCGTCGACCGCCGGCGACTGGACGCCCGCGAGATTGAACGAGGCTTCCTGCCCGGCGCTTCTTGAACCCCACCGCGAGCGTTGCTCATTGCCGGGAGACGCGGAGGCGAGCCAGCTTCCGATCATCATGTCGAAATCGAACTTCTGCCGCCGCCGTTGATATTGCACCTCGTCGACAAGCCGGACCTTCGCCGTGACGCCGACGCGGGCCAGCGAATCGGCGTAATTGAGGGCGAGGCGCTCCTGGCTGCGATCGGCCGCCATGATCTCGAAGGCGAGCGCTTCGCCGTCCTTGACGAGGCGGCCGTCGACGAGCGCATATCCCGCCTCGTCCAGCAGTTTAAGGGCGCGCTTCGGCATCGTCCGGTCGTTGCCCGAGCCGTCGCTCACAGGCGGGCGCCAGCGTCCCTCAAGAATATCCTCGCGAACGGCGCCTGGAAACGGCGCGAGCAGCGCCCGCTCGGCGGCGCTCGCCGGCCGCCCGGTGGAGGCGAGTTCGGACTCGTCGAAAAAGCTCTGGGTTCGCCTGTAAAGACCGCCGTAGAGATTGGCGTTGATCCATTCGAAATCGAACATCAGGCCGAGCGCCTCGCGCACCTTGACGTCGGAGAAGAGCGGCCGGCGCAGATTGAAGACGAATCCCTCCATGCCCTTGGGGCCGCCGATCGGCAGGGTCGCGCGCACGTCCCGATGGTCGCGCATGGCCGGAAAATCATAGGCGGTGAGCCACCGGACAGGGTTCGTCTCCTCGCGAAAATCGAGGAGGCCGGCGGCGAAGGCTTCGAACAGGCTGTTGGCGTCGCGGAAATATTCGATGTCGATTTCATCGAAATTGAAAAGGCCGCGGCGCACGGGGAGATCCTTGCCCCAATAGCTGGGATCGCGCTTCAGGATCAGGCGCTCGCCCGGCTTGACCTCGGCGATTTTATAGGGACCCGAACCGATCGGGATGTCGAGGCTGGCGTCGTCGAATTTCGCGAGGTCGACCGCGCCGCGCGGCAGCACGGGCATCAAGGCGAGCGTCAGCGGCATTTCCCGGTCGCCGCTGGCGTCGATTTGGTAACGCACGGTCAGCGGATCCGGCGTTTCGATCGATTTCACCAGCGAAAAGGCGGCGCGATGCTGCGGGCGTCCGTGCGCCCTGAGCAGTTCGAAGGTGAAGCGAACATCCTCGGAGGTGATCGGCGCGCCATTGGAGAAATGCGCGCGCGGATCGAGCCGGAAGGTCACGACGCTGCGGTCGGCGTCGGTCTCGATGGTCTTTGCGATCAGCCCGTAGAGCGTGAACGGTTCGTCCAGCGAGCGCGTCATCAGCGTCTCGAAGACATTGCCATTCAGCCCTTGCGCGGTGGATCCGGCCTTGAGATTGAAGGGATTGAGGCTGTCGAAGGCGCCAGGAAAGCCGATCGAGACGCGTCCGCCCTTGACGGCGCCGGGATCGGCGTAGGGAAGGCGGTCGAAAGATTCGGGAAGCACGGGCTCGCCATGCATGGCGATGGCGGGCTTTGGCGACCCGGCGTCGGGGCGGGCGTCGAGCGGCTCGGCGCAAAGGGCGCCGATAAACGCGCAGACCAGCGCCGCCGCCGCGACGATTCGGGCCGGGATCTTCTTCATCGCTGGATTTTGGACCATTCGATCATGCGTGTCGCCGGCCAATCTCTTTGAGGGCGAAGGGGGCGCAGGCTGAAGCGCCTCAAGATCGCAACGCGGATTTGTTAAAAGCGCAGGTGTCAAAAGCGGACTTGGCAAAAGCGCACTTGCCAGACGGGCGCATGTTGGTTAACCCCAGCGGCGCAGCAAAAATAAGACATAAGGGCCAACGCATCGCGGCGCCATCCTTGACGGCGCGCGCAATGTCGGTTTTGTCTTCGCCGGGACAATTCGACGCCGCGGACGCAGATCGCCGCTCCGGTGGGGATGTTTTTTTCCGGGAAGCGTGAGCTACTAGAGCCGATCATTTGAAAGGAATTCTGATGTCTTTCTCGTTGAAACGCTTCGGCGCGGCTGGTTTGGCTGGCTTGTTTTTGCTGGCCGGTGCGGAAGCTTTCGCGCAAGCAAAAAAGCCGGCCCCCGCAAAACCGGCCGCCGCGCCGGCGGCGCCCGCCGAGCCGGCCCCCGGATCGCCAGCCCCACAACAGGCGCCGGCGCAAGGACCGTTCAGGGTCGAATTGTCGCCGACGCAGAACGAGTGGACCAAGGTCTGCGGCAAGGATCAGGCGTCCGGCAAGGAAATCTGCTACACGACCCGCGATTTCAGCGCGGAGAAAGACAAGCCGCCGGTGCTCGCGGTCGCCGTCTATGACGTCAAGGGCGACGAGACCCGCGTCGTGCGCCTCTTGATGCCGGTTGGGCTCATGCTGCGGCCGGGGTTCCGCTTCTCCGTAGACAGCGGCCAGCCGACGGAAGGCGCGTTTGAGATCTGCTTTCCGAACGGCTGCTTCGCGCAGGCGAGCGTCAAGGGAGCGACCATCGCCGAGCTGAAGAAGGGCTCGACGCTGAACGTCGACGTCAAGAACCAGGCGAATAACCTCGTCACCTTCGGGGTGCCGCTCGCAGGCTTCGACAAGGCGTTCGACGGGCCGGCGGTCGATCCGAAGGTGCTTGAGGAGCAGCAGAAGAAATTGCAGGCCGAGCTGCAAAAGCGCGCCGAGGACGAGCGCAAGAAACTCGAAACCGCGAAGCCCGACGCCACCGGCGGCGCCGCGCCGCCCGCGCCGGCTCCCGCGGCTCCAGCCCCAGCGGCTCCCGCCAAGCCATAACCATCAGCTGCGAAGCGCGGCCGATTGCTCCGGGAGCATGACCCTGCAAGTTTTGGGGGTCATGCTCTACTCTTTTCAGCGTGACCGGAAGATGTGATCCAAAAACCCGGCGACTTTCGGGTTCACGCTCTCGCCTTGCCCTTCAATTCGACGGCGAATTTGATCAGGGCCGGGCTGGTTCCGATGCGCAGCTTCTGCTTGACGGCGGAGACGATATTCGCCGCCGTCTTGTAGCCGATCGCAAGAGCCGCCGCGATTTCTGTGAGGTTTTTGCCTTCGCCGAGCAGGGTTACGACCTGCCGCTCCCTTTCGCTCAAGGGCCGCAATGGATCCTCGGGCGGCTCCAGATTGGCCAGAGCGAGGCTTTGCGCCACCGAGTGGCAAAGAAAGACGGCGCCCGACAAAACCTTGTCGATCGCGTGTAGAATCGCGTTCGGATCGTCGTTCTTGGTCACATAGCCGCGCGCGCCGCGCTCCAGCGCGCGGGTGACGAAGGTCGCCGCCTCGTACATGCTGAAGATGACGATGCGCGTCGTCGGATTGTCGCGCAGCAGCTCTTCGATCGCTTCGAGGCCGCCGACGTCGGGCAATTCGAGGTCGAGAATGATGACGTCGGGAGAGAAGCTGCGGTTCGCCGCGAGACCCGTCTGGGCGGAGCTCGCCTCCATCGCGTCGAAATCGGCCCGCCGCGCGAGAATGCGCAGACAGCCGTCGCGAACGATCGGATGATCTTCGATCAAGAGGATTTTGATACGCTCAGTCATGAATGGCCGTCGCCTCCGCCCGCGTCGCGCCGGCGCTCGGGTTCGCGCGCTTTCGCGTCTCTCCCGCGCTAATCGGAATGCGCGCCTCGATCGAAGCGCCGCCAAGCGCCGAGGCGCCGATCTTGAGGCCGCCGTCGAGCTTGCGCACCCTTTCGCTCATGCCGAGGAAGCCGAAGCCAAATCGGAAATCGGGCGGCAGGCCGACGCCGTCGTCCTCGACGCGCACGCGCATTTCAGATCCTCCCCCGGCGGCGGCGCAAACCTCCATGCCGACGCGAACGGCGCCCGCCTTCGAATGCCGGGCGACATTTGTGAGACATTCCTGCACGATTCGGTAGCCCGTGAGGCTGACCTCTTCGCCGAAGGTCTTGCCCCCGGCGATTTGGCCTTCTCCGGCGATTTCGATCGCGCAGGCGAAATCGCGATGCTGCGCGCGCCATTGCTCGACAAGCTGGCGCAAGGCGTCGGCAAGGCCCATCTGGTGCAGGATGACCGGCCGGATGCGGTCGAGGATGCGGTAGTTCTGCTTCTGGATCGCATCGGCGAGGGCGGAAATCTTGTTCGCCCTGTCGATGATCTCGCGCCTTTGTCCCGCGTCTGCGGGAACTGACGACGCCGCCTCGACGATGCAGGAGGCGGCGGCCCTTATGCCGAACAGCGAGGCGCCGAACTCGTCATGCAGCTCGCGGGCGAGCTCCTTGCGCTCCGCGTCCTGGATCGAGAGCAGGCGGTCGATCAGCAAATGGTTGTCGGCCTCGGATCGCGCCAGCGTCGCCGCGAGACTGTTGAAACGCTCGCCGATGCGGCGCAATTCGGCGATCCTGATCTCGCCGACGCCGCCGAACTGGCCGCGGCCCAGCCGGTCCAGTCCCTCCACCACCTGGCGCAACGGCGCGAGCGTGTGGCGCGCCGTCACCAGAATGAGGGCGACGATGGCGATCGAGATCGCGGTCAGCATCGCGGTGAGAAACAAAAGGCTTGACCAGATCTCGGCGATTTCGTCGGCCGCCTCGCTCTCCATCACGATTTCGCCCCGCTCGCCGCCGCCGATTCGGATCGGGTAGGTTTTCACGATCGGCGGCTGTCGCAGCAGCTTCTCGAACCAGGCCGGCGCGGCCCGAAGCGGCGCCGGCGGGGCCGCCTCTAGCTGCCCGTGCGAATCCGCCTCTTGCGCTCCTGAGCCGGCCGCCGCGGGAAAGAGGACCTTGATGTGGCGGACATGGGCGAGGCCTTCGCGAAGACGGCCCAGCGCCTGGCTCTCGATGGCGACGTCGGAATTCCGGGCGTTGGGAAGACCGTCCAGCGCGTAGCGGATGAAATGGTCGCCGAGCGCCAGCCCCGATGCGATTTCGGACGCGATCCGGCTCTTCGCACCATAAAAGGTGACGCCGATCGCCGTGGCGATGCCAATCGCCAGAATGCAGGATGGGATGAGAATGAGCCGCAGTCTGATCGAGTTTTGCGCGGTTTGGTGCGGCATGGCGTCGTTTTCGTCCGCTCGGATTCCGGCTCGAAGTTGCGGTCGCCAGAGCATTTTTCGATCCCATGGAATCGAAAACCAGCTCTAGCTTTTTGTTTTTATCGCATTTTCTTCACGCGAACGGGCATTCGATTCGCTCGAAAACACTCCCGGACCCGCCGGCAGCGCCCGGTTAACGGTTTAATCGCTATGAAATGCATATCACTTGACGTCGCCAAGCGGCATGCGCCAAGTAGCGGCGTTTTTCAATAGTGGCAGTTTCGACGCTGGCGTCTCGCGATATTGGCCGGGCGCCGGAGATCCCCCCCCCCCTTTGAGAATGGCGGCGCCATGACCGAAACCGGCCAAACCGAAGCTGCGCCCGCTCGCGATCCCGCGTCCGATTGCGGCTCCAGCTCTTCGCCCTGGCGGCGGGTCGTCGTCAAGCTTTCCGGCGAGGCGCTGATGGGCGCGCAGAGCCATGGCCTCGACATGGGAACCTTGACGCGGATCGCCGCCGATCTTTCGGGCGCCGCGGCGCTCGGGGTCGAGGTCGCGGTGGTCGTCGGCGGCGGCAATTTCTTTCGCGGCATCGCGGGGGCGGACAAGGGAATCGAGCGCGCGCGCGCCGATTCGATCGGCATGCTCGCAACCGTCATGAACGCGCTCGCGCTCGAATACGCCATCGAGAAACAGGGCAAGAGCGCGAGGGCGCTCTCCGCCGTGCCGATGCCTTCGCTGTGCGAAGCTTTTTCCCGGCAGGCGGCGTTGCATCACCTCGGCAAGGGGCGCATCGTCGTTCTGGCCGGGGGCACCGGCAATCCCTTCTTCACCACCGACACCGGCGCGGCGCTGCGCGGGGCCGAACTGTCCTGCGACCTCATCATGAAAGCGACGCAGGTTGATGGCGTCTATTCGGCGGATCCGAAGCGGGACCCGGCCGCGACCCGCTACGAGAGTCTGACCCATGATGAAGCGATCACGAAAAACCTCGCCGTCATGGACACAGCCGCTTTCGCGCTCGCGCGGGAGAACCGGATGCCCATAATCGTGTTTTCGATCCGCGAGCCTGGCGCGATTTGCCGGGCGCTGCGGGGGCAGGGCAAGTTCAGCCTTGTTTCGCCGTAATCGCCTGCAGGCGTTTGGAGCGGGATGCCGGCGCAAAAGCGGCTCCGCTTTTCGTCTTCCCACTCCGCCAATTGCCGGCCGTAAGCAACAAAGCGCTCATGTGCGGCGCTTGCCGTTCGGCGGAAGGCGCGCTATCTCGTGCGGCCATTTCCGGGCGCGCCTTCGATTCCAGGGGGCGCCTTCGGCCGCGCTCGAGGGCGCGAGCGCGGGGTCCCGAAGGATCCTGCGCCGACAGGCATCGGGGTTTTAGGGATGAACGCAGAATTCGATCTTTCGGACCTCAAACGACGCATGCAGGGGGCGATCGCGACCCTGAAGCATGAATTGGGCGGCTTGCGCACGGGGCGCGCTTCGGCGAGCCTCATTGAACCTGTGCAGGTCGAGGCCTATGGTCAGGCGATGCCGCTGAACCAGGTCGCGACGATCAGCGTGCCCGAGGCGCGCATGCTCTCTGTTCAGGTCTGGGATAAGGGCATGGTCGGCGCGGTCGACAAGGCCATTCGCAATTCCAATCTGGGGCTCTCGCCGACAATCGAAGGCCAGATTTTGCGCATCCGCATCCCGGAGCTCAACGAGCAGAGGCGCAGGGAAATGGTCAAGGTCGCGCATAAATACGCCGAAGACGCCCGCGTCGCGGTCCGGCACGTGCGCCGCGATGGCCTCGACGCATTGAAGAAATTGCTGAAAGACAAAGCGATCAGCGAGGACGACGAAAAGAGGCACGAGAGCGAAGTGCAGAAAGCGACCGACCAGTGCGTCAGCGACGTCGACTCCGCGCTCGCGGTGAAAGAGCGCGAAATCATGCAGGTTTGAGCGGCTTTTTTTAGTATAGAACGTTTTGCAACAGGACGTTGCGCCCTGACGCGCGGTCGCCTCTGGGTTCGAATTTCGATAAGGATTTCAGGCGAGGGGGAGGCCGTCTTTTTCGAAGAATATTCGATATGGCGAGAAATTAAGGACATTTCCGTTTCGGCGGCATCGGAAATCGCCCTCGTCGCAGAGAGAGTTGCGTTCTATTATTTTGAGCTATTGTTTCGAGACAGTCGAGATTGGGACTTTCCGTGAAATTCTGCGTAAAGAAGCTGAGGCGCCGGCAAAGTCGCGGCGAACCATTCGCGACCAGGACATCGTCATGCGGAGCATGATCTCGAACGAGCCGATCCTCGCGGCGCACTCACGCCCGCGCGGCGTTCCGGCGCATGTCGGCGTCATCATGGACGGCAATGGACGCTGGGCGGCGAGCCGCGGGCTGCCGCGCATTGAGGGGCACAGGCGCGGTCTCGAAGCTTTGCGCGGCGCCGTCCGGGCGGCGATCGACTTCGGTCTGGACTATCTGACGGTCTACAGCTTCTCGATGGAGAACTGGAGCCGGCCGCTTGAGGAAGTATCCGACCTGATGGGCTTGCTGAAGCGCTTCATCCGCAACGATCTTGGCGACCTCCATCAAGCGAACGTCAAAGTCAAAGTGATCGGCCGGCGCGACGATCTTCAACCCGACATTCGCGGCCTCCTCGTCGAGGCCGAGCAGTTGACGCGCGCGAACACGGGGCTGACCCTGATCGTCGCCTTTAATTATGGCGCGCGGCAGGAGATCGCGGCGGCGGCGCGTGCGCTGGCCGAGGATGTCGCGGCGGGCCGCATCAAGCCCTCCGACATCGACGAGGCCCATTTCGCCCAGCGGCTCGACACGGCGGGCATTCCAGATCCCGATCTCATCATCCGCACCTCGGGCGAAAAGCGGCTCTCCAATTTCTTGATGTGGCAGGCCGCCTATTCCGAATTTGTCTTCCTGCCGATGCATTGGCCGGATTTCGACCGTAAAGCCTTCGCCGCCGCGCTCGCTGAATTCGGCTCCCGGGAGCGCCGCTTCGGCGGCGTGACAGCGGCGGCGGAAAACGGCGAAGCGAGGACATGAGCCGCTTTCTCCAGACGCCGGTTCCCGTCGCGATGCTGAATGACAGCGCCGCCCATCCGCCCAGCGACGACCCGCCCCCCTTGGGCGTCCGCGAAGCCATGCGCGAGCGTCGGCGCCGCCTCGCGGATCTCCTGCCGCGGTTCGTCTCGGGACTCATCCTCGCCGCGGCGGCGCTCACCGCCGTTTGGCGGGGCGGCGTCGTTTTCGCCTTCATCTGGTTCTGCGGCGCGCTCGCCGTCGGTCTCGAATGGCAAAATCTGATCGGGGCCGGCCGGCCGCGCCTGCGCTTTCTGATCGTCGCTGCGGGGCTGGCCCTGACGGCTTTTTTCGGCGCGCAGGGCGAGCTCGTTTTGGCTTGCGGCGTCCTTGGCCTCGGCGGCCTCGCGCTAGCCCTCGCGGCTGGCCCGGGACGACGGGTCTGGGCCTTCGGCGGCCTTGTCTATGCGGGATCGCTGATCGTCTCGGTCTACGCCATCTATGCCGCGCCGGCCTTCGGGCCGAGAGCGATTTTCTGGCTTTTCGCTACGGTCTGGGGCACCGACGTCTTCGCCTATTTCGGCGGCCGTCTGATCGGCGGCCCCAAACTCTGGCCGCAGATTTCGCCTTCGAAAACCTGGTCCGGGACGCTGAGCGGGGTGTTCGCCGGCGCCTTGATCGGCGCTGCGATCGGCGTGCTGGGGCTTGGCGGCGGGCGGTTCGCGGCGCCGATCTTCGCGCTCGGGCTCGTCGCGGCGCTGCTGTCGCAGGCTGGCGATATTTTCGAATCGATCGTCAAGCGCCGCTTCGGCGCCAAGGATTCCAGCGCCCTGATCCCCGGCCATGGCGGCTTCATGGATCGCCTCGATGGTTTTGTCGCGGCCGCCGCTTTCATGGCCGTGGTCGCGGCCCTGCATGGGCCGCTATCGGCGCCGTCGGATCTTTTCGATTGGCTCTGATTTTGTCTTTTCGCCGCGTTTTCTTGTCGCCGGATTTTCGCAACGCATGGCGGCGCAGGGCGGCCCGCCAACGCAACGGGCGCCGCAGAAAAGCCCCGGGTCGTCAGTAGATTGCGAGAAACCGGCATCGTTCTTGCGCCGAACCTGGCGATCGGCGCGCCGCGCGGAAGCGGTGCATAAGTGTCATCTTTTGCTAATAATCCTTACAAAACAACACGAGACGGGGCGGCATTGGAGCAAATCACGCAATTGCGGAAGGCCGCGGCCGCCAAGGTCCGCCCGCGCAGCGTCGTCGTGCTCGGCGCGACAGGCTCGATCGGACAATCGACCGCCGAGATCATCGCCGGATCGGACGGCGCGTTCACGGTCCAGGCGGTCGCCGGCGGCCGGGATGGCGCGGCGCTCGCCCGCGTCGCGCGGCGCCTTGGCGCGCAATTCGCCGCGCTCGCCGACCCCGCCGGCTACGCCGATCTGAAAGAGGGGCTGGCCGGAACCGCGATCGAGGCGGCGGCGGGGCCTGAGGCCGTCATCGCGGCGGCCTTGCAGCCGGCTGATATCGTCATGGGCGCCATCGCCGGCGCGGCGGGCGTCGCGCCGACCTTCGCAGCGCTCGCCGCCGGCCGCACCATCGCCCTCGCCAACAAGGAATGCCTCGTCTGCGCCGGCCCCGCCTTCATGCGCCAGGCCGCGGCCTCGGGGACGCGGCTGCTGCCGGTCGACAGCGAGCACAACGCCATTTTCCAGGCGATGGGCGACGCCGAACCCGCCGCTATCGAGATGATCACGCTGACGGCCTCCGGCGGCCCGTTCCGGACCTGGACGAAGGAGGCCATCGCCAAGGCGACGCCCGAGCAGGCGCTGAACCATCCGAACTGGTCGATGGGGCCGAAGGTCACCATCGATTCGGCCGGCCTGATGAACAAGGGCCTCGAGATCATCGAGGCGCACTACCTTTTCGGCATCGAGGCGGCGCGGCTCGACGTGCTCGTGCACGCCCAGTCCGTGGTTCACGGCCTCGTCGCTTTCACGGACGGCTCGGTGACTGCGGGCCTCGCCGCGCCCGACATGAAGGTCCCGATCGCCCATTGCCTGTCGCATCCGAAGCGCATCGTCACCAAGGCGCGCCGCCTCGACCTTGCAGCCCTTGGCCAATTGACCTTCGAGCGCCCTGATTTCGACCGGTTCCCCGCCCTGCGCGTGGCGCTCGACGCCTTGCGAACCGGCCGCGGCCTCCCCACTGTCTTGAATGCCGCCAATGAGGTCGCCGTCGAGGCCTTCCTGAAAAGGCTCATCTCTTTTCACGAGATCGCCCGATTGGTGGAGGACGCTTGCGAGGCGGCGCTCTCCGATGGGGTCGCGCGCGAGCCGGACTCGATCGCCGAAGCGCTCGCGATTGACGCAGCGGTGCGCGAGCGGGCGCGCGCGGCGCTGCGGCATTGATCCCGTCGGGCGGGAGAATGGATGGCGGGCATGATCGCCTCAATCGTGAAGCGAATGCGCCCAAGGAGCTGAAATGACGATTCTCACGCACATCTGGTCGGCCGGCGCCTATATCGTCCCTTTCATTTTCGTGCTGAGCCTTGTCGTGTTCTTCCACGAACTGGGGCATTTCCTCGTCGGCCGCTGGTGCGGCGTGAGGGTCGACGCCTTTTCGCTCGGCTTCGGGCCGGAGATTTTCCATTTTCACGACCGGCGCGGCACGCGCTGGCGCGTCGGCGCGCTGCCGCTCGGCGGCTATGTCAAGTTTCATGGCGACGCCAACGGCGCCTCGATGACCGACGTCAACGCCGCCGCCGCCATGTCGAAGGAGGATCGCGCGGTCAGTTTCTTCGCGCAGAGCGTGGGCAAGCGCGCGGCGATCGTCGCCGCGGGTCCGATCGCCAATTTTCTTCTCGCGATCGTGATTTTCACCAGCATCTTCTACATCAGCGGGCGCGGCATTCTCGCGCCTCTCGTCGATAACGTCACGGCCGGCAGCGCGGCGGAAGCCGCCGGATTTCAGCCGGGCGACCTCATCATCTCGATCGACGGCAGGAAGATCGAGAGCTTCGAGGACATGCAGCGCGTCGTGCAGACGGCGAGCGATACGGCCCTGACCTTCGACGTCGATCGTCAGGGCAAGACGCTCGAACTCGTCGCGACCCCGCGCCGGCGGGAGATCACGACCCCCTTCGGGACGACGCGCGTCGGCGTGCTCGGCGTCGAGACGCGCGGCAAGCCCGAAAACTGGCGCGTGCAGCGCTATGGCCTCGTCGAATCATTCACGCGCGCGACCGCCGAGACCTGGTATGTCGTCGCGCGCACGGGCTCCTATCTTGGCGGTCTCGTGACCGGCCAGGAATCGGCCGATCAACTGTCGGGTCCCATCCGGATCGCCGAGGTTTCGGGCGAAATGGCCAAGATCGGCGTCGCGGCTCTGCTCAATCTCGCCGCCGTCCTCTCCATCTCGGTCGGGCTCTTGAACCTCATGCCCATTCCCCTCCTCGATGGCGGACATCTTTTCTACTACGCGGTGGAGGCCGTGCGGGGCAGGGCGCTGGGCGAAAAAGCGCAGGAATTCGGTTTCAAGATCGGCCTCACGCTGGTCGCCGGCCTGATGATTTTTGCGACCTATAACGACATTTTGCGTCTGACGCGGCAACTGATGCGCTGGGGTTGAAGGCGCGCGGCGGCGATTGATGTAAAACATTAACTTTAACGCTTAACCTTCTAATCACAGCAAAGCGTGTCTTGATCGCCACGCCCGCCGCAAAACCGAGATTTTGAGCGAATCTTGATTTGCAGCCGGGGTCAAACCTTGTAGAAGCAGAGCTGAGGGTTTGCGCGCCATCCGCTGCCATTCCCGATAAGCCAGTGGGAACAATTATCTGGCGTCCGGACAGCGGCCGGCGGCAAAGCACGTGGAGACGGGTCGTAAATGCAAGCAATGCGTCGCCAACTGAACCGGCTCCTCCTCGCAGCCCTGGTTTTCACCTCGCTGATCGGCGTTACGCAAGGCGCCTTCGCCGCGGGCGTTTCCGTGAGCGGCAACCATCGTGTCGACACCGAAACGATCGAATCCTATTTCACCGGCTCAGATGAGGACGCCGTCAACAAGGGCGTGAAGGCTCTCTACGCCACCGGGCTGTTCTCCAACGTCCGGGTCAGCCGCGAAGGCGGCCGCGTCGTCATCGTCGTCTCCGAAAACAATATCATCAATCGCGTCGCCTTCGAGGGCAACAGCAAGATCAAGACGGAGACCCTGTCGGCCGAGGTGCAATCCAAATCGCGCGGGCCCTATAGTCAGGCGACCGTCGAGGCCGACGTCGAGCGCATCAAGGACGCCTATCGCCGCTCCGGCCACGCCGCGGCCAAGGTGACGTCGAGGATCGTCGATGTTCCCAACGGCAAGGTCGACGTCGTGTTCACCGTCGACGAGGGTGAAAAGACCGGCATCAAGACCATCAATTTCGTCGGCAACCAGGTCTATTCCTCCGACAAGCTCCGCGATCTCATGCAGACGACGGAAATGAATTTCATGTCGTTTTTCAAGACGTCGGACGTTTATGATCCGGACAAGATCGCGTCGGATCTCGAGCTCATCCGGCGCTTCTATCTGAAAAACGGCTATGCCGACTTCCGGGTGACCGGCTCGGACGCGCAGTTCAGCCCGGAGGCGGGCGGCTACATCATCACCATCACCGTCGAGGAGGGGCCGCAATATGCGGTTTCGTCCGTCGACATCGACTCCCATCTGCCGAGCCTCGACGCTGCCGCGCTGCGTCCGTTCCTGCGCCTGTCCGCGGGCGAGATCTATAATGGCGATCAGGTCCAGAAGACCACGGACGCCCTGACAAAGGAAGTCGCGAAGAACGGCTTCGCCTTCTCGCAGGTGCGTCCGCGCGGCGACCGCGATCCCGCCACCCGCACGGTCGCCATCGTGTTCGTCGTCGAGGAAGGCCCGCGCGTTTATATCGAGCGCATCGTCATCCGCGGCAACACCAGGACGCGCGATTATGTGATCCGGCGCGAATTCGAGATCGGCGAGGGCGACGCCTATAACAAGGCTCTGATCGATCGCGCCGAACGGCGTCTCAACAGTCTTGGCTACTTCAAGAAGGTGAAGATCACCAACGAGCAGGGCTCGACGCCCGATCGCGTCGTCGTGGTCGTCGACGTCGAGGACCAGCCGACCGGCTCTCTGTCGGTGTCGGGCGGCTATTCGACCGCGGACGGATTTATCGCCGAAGTCGCCGTCTCGGAATCGAACTTCATGGGACGCGGTCAATATGTGCGCCTCTCGGTCTCCGAGGGACAATACGCCCGCGGCGTCGAGTTCAGCTTTACCGAGCCCTATTTCCTCGGAAACCGCATGGCTGCCGGCTTCGACGTCTATGCGAAGCAGAGCAGCGTCAGCCAGTATTCCTACTACAGCAACTTCGTCACCGGCGGCACGCTGCGCCTCGGGCTGCCCGTCACCGACGAGATCACTTTCTCGCCGCGTTATTCGCTCTATAATACGGATATCACGATCCCGAATAATTCGGCCCATCCTTACGACGACTGTAACTTTCCGATCTGGGGAACGACGCCTGGCTTCAACGGGACCATCCCCTATTACGGCAACAGCTGCTTGAGCAACGGCGAGGCCTCGCTGGCGCTGAAGCAGGCCCAGGGCAATACGCTGACGTCGATGTTCGGCTATACGATGTCTTATAACACGCTCGACAACGGCAAAAGCCCGACCAGCGGCATCTTTGCGGAGCTGCGCCAGGACATCGCCGGCGCCGGCGGCAATTCCCAGTTCGTGCGCACGACCGGCGATCTGCGCTATTACCATGAGATCATCGACCAGGTCGTCGGCATCGTTCACGTGCAGGGCGGCGAGATCTTCGGCTTTGGCGGCGATGGCGGCAATAAACTTCCCATTGTCGACAATTTTAATCTGGGTCCGAGCCTTGTGCGCGGCTTCGCGCCAAACGGCATCGGCCCGCGCGACACCTCCACCGGCTACTATGGCAACCAGGGCAACCCCCTTGGCGGCACCACCTATTTCGGCGGCAGTCTTGAAGTGCAATTCCCGATCTGGGGTCTGCCGAGGGATATCGGACTGAAGGGCGCGGTCTTCACCGACGCCGGCAGTCTGTTCAACTATAGCGGCAAGACCAACTTCAGCTACAATGGCGTGTGCACGCCGAACAACGTCGCTCCGCTCTACACCCAAGGCACCTGCATCACCCTCGGCGGCGCGGCGATGACGATCCGATCCTCGGTCGGCGCCTCGCTCATCTGGGCCTCGCCTCTGGGGCCGATCCGCTTCGACTTCGCCAAGGACATCACAAAGAGCAGTTCGGATCAGACCCAGTTCTTCCGCTTCACGGGCGGCACCACCTTCTGATGACGGCTTGCGCGGCGCGAACCATGATTGCGCCGCGGGCTTGTTGACGCTCTCCCGCGCGCGCCGGAGCCTCGATCCACAGCCTGTTCGCCAGGGAAGGAGGCGTCTGCGCGTTGCGGGCAGGCCTTTCGGACTTGGCCGATCGCCCGATTTTCCATCTGATTTCCGATCTGGCCTGCGCCGAATGAGCGATCCGATTTTCTTTTTTCGCGACATCCAGCTTTCCCTCGCGGATCTCGTCGCCCTAACGGGGGCGAAGGCGCCTCATGGCGCCGATCTCTCGCCCTGCATCTATAGCGGCGCTCCCTTCGATGAAGCCGAACCCGGCGATCTCGCCTATTTCGCCGATCCTCGCCGAATCGAACGCCTGGCGGCGACCAACGCCACCGCCTGTCTCGTGGCGGAACGCTTCGCGTCCCGGCTTCCGGCGCACACCATCGCGCTGGTGACGGAAAGTCCCGGGCGCGCGTTCGCCCTCGCCATCGCGAGGATGTACCCTTCTGCGCTGCGGCCGGGTTCGCTCTTCGGGGCGGCGGGCGTCAGTCCCGGCGCAACGATCCACCCCGAGGCGCGTCTCGAGTCCGGGGTCGTCGTCGATCCCGGGGTTGTGATCGGGCCTCGCGCGGAAATCGGCTCGGGCTCCATCATTGGCGCCAATAGCGTGATCGGTCCCGGCGTCAGGATCGGGCGCGCGTGTGCGATCGGCGCGCAGGCGACGATCGTCAACGCCCTCCTCGGCAACCGCGTGCTTCTGCATCCGGGCGTTCGCATCGGCCACGCCGACTCGTGCGGCGCCGGCGCGCAGGACGACGCGGCTGCGGCGCCTCACATCGGACGCGTCATCATCCAGGACGATGTCGAGATCGGGGCCAATTCGACTCTCGATCGGGGCTCCACCCGCGATACCGTGATTGGGGAGGGGACCAGAATCGGCAATCTTGTCCAGATCGGTTGCGACACGATGGTCGGGCGCAAATGCGTGATCCCGTCGCAAGCGTCGATCGCCCCGTCCGTGCGCCTCCGTGATTTCGTCCTCTTCGAGGCGGGCGCCGCAGCTGGCGGATCGCGGTGAATCTGGATCGATCCGATCCAGAATCTGAGTGGGAAAAACGCGGCTTCCGCTTTTCCTGATCCGCAGCGGCGATTGACTTTTTCCTGCCCCTGATCTTCATCCGGTTCTCCCGACATGTTTGAGCCTCAGGAAAACGGCGCGGCGTCCGCCCTGTCCAAGAAAGAGAAGAATGGGAAACACCTCGCCCGAAGGCGCGAAGATGAACGAGGCGGCGGCGACGATCGAATCATTCGATATTCTGCAACTGCTGAAATATTTGCCGCACCGCTATCCCTTCCTGATGGTCGACCGGATCGTCTCGGCGAGAGGCGATTCGTTCGGCATCGGAATCAAGAACGTCAGCATCAACGAGCCGCAGTTTCAGGGCCATTTCCCCGGCCGTCCCGTCATGCCCGGCGTGCTCCTGATCGAGGGCATGGCGCAGACGGCGGGCGCCCTCTGCATCAGGGCCCATTCCGCCGAACGGGCGGTTCCGCTGGTCTATTTCATGAGCATCGACAAGGCGAAGTTCCGCAAGCCCGTGCTGCCCGGCGACAGGGTTGAATTCCACATGACGCGGACCAATCGCCGCCGCAACATGTGGTGGTTTTCCGGGAGAGCCCTGGTCGATGGCGCCCTCGTCTGCGAGGCCGATATCGGCGCCATGGTCGTCGAAGAGGGGCCGGAGCGGTCCTGACGCCGGCCGGAAATGCGGGCGAAAAAAGCGGCGGCCCTCGAACCTGGAGGTCTTGCAACCGCCTGATGAAGTTAGGATCGCCAAGCGATTCAAAAGCGAACGCGGAGAAACGGCAGCTTGCCGCCGATCCAGATGGCGGCCATGATGCCGTGGGCGGAGCCGCGAGAGACGAGAAGATATGATCAAAGCAATTCGCGTTCACGAAACCGGCGGCCCGGACGCGATGCGGATCGAGGATATCGAACTGCCGCCGCCGGGGCGCGGCGAGGTCCTCGTCCGCAATCACGCGATCGGAGTCAATTTCATCGACGTCTATTTCCGCAAGGGCCTTTACGCGGCGCCGCCGCCGTTCACGCCCGGCAACGAGGGCGCCGGCGAAGTGATCGCCCTCGGCAAGGGCGTCAAGGACTTCAAGGTTGGCGACAGTGTGGCCTATGTGGCGAGCCTTGGCGCCTATGCGCAGGAGAGGGTCGTCGCCGAGGATCGCCTGATCAAGTTGCCGAAGCGCTTTCCCTACGAGGTCGCGGCTGCGATGATGTTGAAGGGCCTCACCGCGCAATATCTGCTGCGCCGGACCTTCAAAGTAAAGGCGGGCGACACCATCCTCGTCCATGCGGCTGCGGGGGGCGTCGGCCTCATTCTCTGCCAATGGGCGCGGGCGCTCGGCGCCCATGTGATCGGGACGGCGGGCTCGCCGGAAAAGGCGAGCCTCGCCAAAAAGGCCGGCGCCAAGCAGGTGATCCTCTATCGCGAGGAGGATTTCGCCGCCCGCGTGAAGGAGATCACAAAGGGCGCGCTCTGCGACGTCGTCTATGACGGCGTCGGCAAGGCGACGTTTCCGGCCTCGCTCGATTGCCTGAAGCCGTTTGGCCTCTTTGTCAGCTTCGGTTCGGCTTCGGGGCCGATCGAGGCGTTCGACATCGGGCTTCTGGCGGCCAAGGGCTCGCTGTTCGCCACGCGTCCCTCGCTGAATACCTACGCCGCCAAGCGCGAGGATTTCGTCCGTATGGCGCGCGATCTGCTGCGCGTCGTCTCACGCGGCGAGGTCACGATTCCCCTGCACGGGACCTATCCGCTGGAGGATGTCGTCAGCGTCCATCGCGCCCTCGAAAGCCGCGAGACGACCGGCTCGATGGTGCTCATTCCATGAGGACTGTTTCACGTGAAACAGGTTTTTGACCGGTTCGGGCGCTAAACCGGACAATTCGGGGCGGCAATCTTACATGGGCGGCGCAGCGGCGACGCGAGTTCCGCCCGGCCCGAAAATGCGCGAGAATCGGCCGCGGGACTCATTCCGGGACTGAACTCATGGAATGGCGCGATGAGGGCCTCATCATCGGGGTCAGGAAATATGGCGAGACGAGCGTCATCGTCGAGGCGATGACGCGCGCGCATGGCCGCCATCTCGGCCTCGTCAAGGGCGGCCGCTCGCGCCGCATGCAGCCTTTCCTGCAGGCTGGCAACAGCGCGGAACTGGTGTGGCGCGCCCGTCTCGACGAGCATCTTGGCGCATTCACGGTCGAGCCGACGCGTCTTCGCACCGCGCGCCTGATGGCGAGCGCGGAGGCGCTGCACGCCGTCGGCCTCATCAGCGCCCTGCTGCGGCTGATCGCCGAGCGCGACCCGCATCCGGGGCTTTATGAGGCGGCGAGCCTCATCGCCGACCACATCGAAGACGAACGGCTGCCGGCGCTGATGGTCCGGCTCGAAGTTGAAATTCTGAGCGAGGCGGGGTTCGGGCTTGATCTCTCGCGCTGCGCCGCGACCGGAGACACGCATGATCTCGCCTATGTGTCGCCGAAATCTGGCCGGGCCGTCTCCCTGGCGGCCGGCGCGCCCTATCGGGGCCGGCTACTGCCGCTGCCGCCGTTCCTGCGCCATGAGGATTTGCGCGGGGAAGCTCTGGATCAGGATCCGGAACGCAAAAACCCGCCGCCGGGGGACATCCGGGACGGGTTCAGGCTGACGGAGTTTTTTCTCAACCGCGATGTGTTCGGCCCACGCGGACAGAGGCTGCCGGAGGCGCGAAGCGCCTATCTCGCGGAACTCGCCAAGCGCGCCGGCTGGGCTACTTGATCTTGGTTTCCTTGAACTCGACGTGCTTGCGCACTTTCGGGTCGTATTTCTTGAACGACAGCTTCTCGGTCTTGGTCCGCGCGTTCTTCGTGGTGACGTAGAAATAGCCCGTGTCCGCCGTGGACAGAAGCTTGATCTTGAGCATAGCGGCCTTGGCCATTCCAGCAGTCCTTTAACGCGGCGAACGCCCATCGCCCGAGCCCAGCAGCTCGGGGGGCGAAGATGTTTGGAAGCTGGGACCATACGGATCGCGGCCCGCTTGTCAAGAAGCGGCGAAACCGGCTTGAAGCTGCTAAGCTGTGATGGCGAATCGCATGTCCCGCGACGCCGGTCCCGCCGACCCACGGATGAGCCGCCTTGGAACACGCCGCCGCCGAACTGGTCACGCTCGAAGCCGACATCGCCCACTGGATTCGGATCGTCGGCGTTGCGATCGACGTCTTCGGCGTGATCGTCATCGTCTTCGGCATCCTCTGGTCGACGCTCGGCTTCCTTGGTCGATCGCAGCGCAGCCCCTACGACAATTATCGCATCCGCATCGGCCGCACCTTGTTGCTTGGTCTTGAGATCCTCGTCGCCGCCGACATCGTCAAGACCGTTGCGCTGGAGCCGACCTTCACGAGCCTTGGCGTCCTCGCGGGCCTTGTCCTCGTGCGCACCTTTCTCAGTTGGACTTTGGTCCTGGAAATCGAAGGCCGCTGGCCATGGCGGATGGCCGCCGCGCGGGACGTCGAGCCGCCTCGCCCCGAGGCATGACGGCGGCGCGAGGGATTATCGCGCCGGCTGGCGCCTGCGTTTTGCCGCGACGACGCCAAGATAGAGCGCGAGAAGGGCGGCGATGGTGAAGAAGAACCCGCGCGGCCCGAAGGCGTCCATGCCAAGGCCCATGATCGGCGGCCCGGAGAGCATCCCGATCGAATAGAGCATCACAAAAGCGGCGTTGGCGCCGGCGAGATCCGCGCCGGCGTAGCGCGAGCCGAGATAGCCGAGCGCGACGGCGTAGAGGCTGCCGACGATGCCGCCCCAGACCAGTAGCAGGGCGCCGAAGCCGATCCCGCCGCCGGCTACGGAAAACCCCAGCGCAAGCGCGCCGAGGATGCTGATAAGCGCGATCAGCATCAATAATTTGCCGCGCTCCATCTGATCGGCGACATAGCCGACCGGAAACTGGAACGCGACATTGCCGAGGGCGAATAAAGTGACGAAGGCGGCGCCCGCCTCGGCCGTGAGGCCGGAGCGCAGGGCGTAGACCGGCAGGAGGCCCATGCTGGCGGTCTCGATCGCGCCATGCAGCAGGCCGGCGAGGGTCGCGACCGGCGCGATCAGCATGAAGCCGAGGACAGAGACGGAGGATGCGGTCTTGAGCTCGGGCGCGGCGCCGCTGCCAAGGATGATCGGGACGCCCGCCGCCGCGAAAACCGCGATGGCGACAAGGAACCCGCTCGGGCCGGCGGTTCCGAGGGCGGTCAGAATGAGCGGACCTGCGGCGAAGCCGAGGGCGACGCTCGCGGCGTAAAGGCCGAGGATCGAGCCGCGCCGGTGCGGCGGGGCGACGGCGTTGATCCAATATTCGCTCAGGACGAAAAGGACGGTGAGCCCGGCGCCGAAGATCGCCCGCAACACGAGCCAGGCCCAGTAATCGCCGGTCGCCGCCATGCCGGCGAGGGAGGCGAGGCACAAGAGCAGCGCGGCGACCAGCAACCGCCGCACGCCCATCCGCCGCGCCAGCCGCGGAATAAGCCCGGCGCTAAGCAGGGTCGAAATTCCCGCCGCCGCCGTATTGAAGCCGATCGCGCGCGCGGAAAAGCCCTGCTCGCCAAGGCGCACCGCGATCAGCGTGATGGTCAGCGAAAGACCGACGCCGACGATGGAGACGGTTGCGATGGCGCAGGCTATGGCGGCGAAGGGGCCGCCAAGGGAGGGTTCGCCGCCGCGCTTTCCAGAACGGTCAGGCCGGTTGAGCACGGCGATTTTTCCAGATGAGATGAGTTCAAGGCATGAGGCTGAAAAGCAGCGGTCGTTCCGGATCAGACCATGCGCTGAAGCAGATATACAAGAAGGCGCCGCCCGTCGTCCAGGCGATCGGCTTCGCCGAAGCTGGCTCCCGCTGTCCGGGTGCGGCGCTCGAGATCACGATGATTTTGGATTGAGACAATCCAAAATCATGAACGTAATCGATTCCAATAGTTTAGAGCGGATTGCGGGCGGAAAAGCGATCCCACTTTTCCCCATCCCGGTCTATGGCGCCCGCTCGTGCGAAGGCGACGATTGCGCCGTCTCGAAGCCATGCATGCGCAAGGCCCATTGATGGGCGATGAGGGCGCCCTTGATGCGCGGAAGGAACCACAGCGACAGCATGGCGACGAAGGTCGGCCAGACCATCGCGTGCAGCCAGATCGGCGCGTCCGGCCAGAAGGTCTCGACCAGCAGCATCAGCGAGCCGACGATATGGCCGACGATGAAAATCGTCGCATAGGGCGGCGCGTCGTCGGCGCGGTGATGGTGCAATTCCTCGCCGCACTGGGGGCAGGCGGCGTTGACCTTGAGATAGCAGCCGAAAATTCTGCCCTCGCCGCAGGCGGGACAGCGTCCGAGGAAACCCCGGCGCAGGGACAGCCAGATGTCGCGTTTCGGAGCCGCATCGCCCTGCGCCGCAAAAATGGGCAAATCCAGCGCGGGGGCCGGCATGAGCGCGTCCTCACTCGTTCGTCGCAGCATGCAATCGCCCTTTCGAGGATCAATTGATACCTCTTTTTTGGCCCGCAGGGTAAGCGGCTATTCAAGCGCTGTTTTCCGGCCGTGAAAATCGTAGAATAACTCTAACCTTTTGTTTTGCAGCAATTTATTAGCGCGAACGCGCCTGCGGCGCGCGAAAACGCGCCTGAGCGCGGCGATCATTGCGCGGTTTTGACGCGCGGGGGCGGCCGGAAGCTCACCCGGCGCCGGCGTCCCTCGCAAGCACGGCGAGGCTGTTTTCGAGGGCGGCGACAGTCTCGGCCGCCGCGTCGCCGAGCCGATGCCGGGTGGCGAGCCAGGCGGGATCATTGTAGGTCAGCCAGACTTTTTCGTCCGCGTCCTGCCAGATCAGCACTTTCAAGGGAAGGTCGATGCCGATCCGCTGGTTCAACTGCATCAGCGGCGCGCCCGTGCGGGCATTGCCGAAAATCAGCAAAAACGTCGGCCGCAGCGTCATGCCCGCCTCAACGGCGCCCGCGCCATGATCGATCTTGGCGAAAAGCGTCACGCCCTTGGCCTGCAGCGCCGCTTCGAACCGGCTGATCGTATCGTCGACCGAAAAATCGCTTGGAATGGTGAACAATCCATCGTCGAGCATGCCTGCCTCCCTCGTTGCGTTTCACATGCTGCGATCACCGTGCGGCGTCGCGGCGCCCGGACTTAGTTCCTGGCTTCGAGCCAGATTTAGGTCCCGGCTTCTGCCGCGCAACCGCCCGCGCCTTCATGCTGGCCTTGGCGGGGCGGCCCTCGCCCAGAAGTTCGAAGCGCAGGGCGCCGGCCAGCGGCGCGGCTTCGACGAGCTTTACCGTCACCATGTCGCCGAGCCGGTGCATCTTGCCCGTGCGCGAGCCGATCAGCGCGTGCAGACCCTCGTCATGGCGGAAATAATCGTCGCCGAGCATGGAGGCCGGGATAAATCCGTCGGCGCCGGTGTCGCTCAGGCGGATGAACAGCCCGGCGCGGGTCGCCCCGGAAATGCGCCCCTCGAAACTCGCGCCGATCTTGTCGGAAAGATGCGCGGCGATCAGCCTTTCGACGGTCTCCCGTTCGGCCGCCATGGCGCGCCGCTCGGCGGCGGAGATGCGGCCGGCGATCTCCGGCAATTCCGCGCGGGCCTCGGGCGGCAGGCCGTCCGGACCAAGATTTAAGGCCGCGATCAGGGCGCGATGCACGATGAGGTCGGCGTAGCGGCGGATCGGCGAGGTGAAATGCGCGTAGCGGCGCAGGTTCAGGCCGAAATGGCCATAGTTCTCGACGACATATTCGGCCTGCGCCTGCGTGCGCAGCACGATCTCATTGACGAGATGCTCGTTGTCGGTGTCCTTCACCTGGGCGAGGATGCCGTTGAACTGCTCCGGGCGCAGCACCTGGCCCTTGGCGAGCTTGATGCCGATCGAGGACAGGAATTCGGCGAGGTTATTGAGCTTTTCCAGCGTCGGCTCGTCATGCGCGCGATAGATCAGCGCCTGATGCCTGGCTTCGAGCGTCTCGGCCGCCGCGACATTGGCGAGGATCATGAACTCCTCGATCAGCTTGTGGGCGTCGAGCCGCGACGGGATGATGACGCGATCGACGCCGCCCTTCTCGTCGAGAATGATCTTGCGCTCGGGCAGGTCGAGTTCGAGCGGCCCGCGCGCGTCCCGCGCCCGCTTCAGCGCGGCATAGGCGGCGTAAAGAGGCGCCAGAACCGGCTGGAGCAGCGGCGCCGTCGTCTCGTCCGGGGCGCCGTCGATCGCCGCCTGGGCTTGGCCGTAGGCGAGCTTGGCGGCCGAGCGCATCATGATCCGGTGGAAGTCATGGGAGAGCTTGCGCCCGTCGGCGGCGATGACCATCCGCACCGCGAGCGCGGGCCTGTCCTCATGCGGGCGCAGCGAGCAGAGATCGTTCGAGATGCGCTCTGGCAGCATCGGCACGACGCGGTCGGGGAAATAGACCGAATTGCCGCGGTCGAGGGCTTCGCGGTCGAGCGGCGATCCGGGCCGGACATAGGCGGCGACGTCGGCGATGGCGACGGTGAGGATGAAGCCGCCGGGATTGCCGGGCTCAGGGTCCTTTTCGGCGTGGACGGCGTCGTCATGGTCCTTGGCGTCGGCCGGGTCGATGGTGATCAGCGGAATCTTGCGCCAGTCCTCGCGCCCCGCGAGCGTCGCCGACCGCGCGCGCTCCGCCTCGGCGATGGTCTCGGGGCTGAAGATATTCGGAATCTTGTGGGTGTGAATGGCGATGAGGCTCACCGCCTTTTCGCTGTCGAAGGCGCCGAGGCGCTCGCGCACGCGGGCGGAGGGAAGGCCGAGCCGGCCGGTGCGCAGCATTTCCACGGCGACGAGGTCGCCATCGCGGGCCTCGCCCTCCTGGCCGGGCAGTACGTCGAGTTCGCCGCGATTGACGTTTTTCTTGTCGATCGGCGCGATGCGTCCGCCGCCGCCCGGGCGGGCGCGGAAGATGCCGAGGATTTGCGATTTCGCGCGCTCCAGCAGTTTGACGACGCGCCCGCTGTAGGTGGGCTCGCCCGCTTTGGCGTCAGGGAGCGGCTCGACCCGCAAAAGGGCGCGGTCGCCGACGCCCGGCGCCGGCGTTCCGGGCTTTTGCCTGCGCGGGATGGCGACGAGGATTTTGGGCGCGGCGCCTTGGGCTGGATCCCAGTCGACGGGCGCGGCGAGAAAATCGCCGTCGCGGTCGCGGCTGAAGAAATCGGCGAGCACCGTCGCGGGCAAAAGGCCGGCCTTGTGCAGGCCCTTGCGGCGCCGCTCGATGGCGCCTTCGGCTTCGAGTTCTTTCAGGAGGCGTTTCAGCGCGATGCGGTCATCGCCCTTGATGTCGAAGGCGCGGGCGATTTCGCGCTTGCTGATTTTCGCCGGCGCTCTGCCGGCTGGCTGTTCGGAAGACGCCTCCCGCTCGCGGGCGATGAAGGCGACGATTTCCTCCCGCGTCGGCGCGGGGCGGGGATCTTGCTGCGCGGTCCGCGCAGTTTGGTGGCCGGACTTTCTTGTCCCGGCGGCTTTGTTCACGCTTGTTTGGCCTTTTTCTGTTTCGCCGCCGCTGGTTTGGCGGCGGGTTTCTTGATGCCCGCCGGCTTTCGCGCGGGGGCTGGTTTTCGTGTCGCGGCGGTCTCGAACGGCGGACTGTCGTCGTCCGGCGCGGCCTTCTTCTTAGGCGCCGCCGCCTTCGGCGCGCTCTTTTTCGGCGCCGGGGCTTTCTTTCTCGCACCGCCGCCGGCGGCTTCCTTGTCCTCGATCAGGCGGATCGCCTCTTCGAGCGTAATCGTTTCCGGCGACGCGTTCGCTTTCAGCGTCGCATTGGTCTTGCCGTGGTTGACATAGGCGCCGAAGCGCCCGGCCCGCACGGTGATGGGGCCGCCCGACGGATGCTCGCCGAGGAGGCGCCCCTGCGCGGAGCCGCCGCCGCCGCCCGAGGCTTTCGCCGCCAGCAGCGCCAACGCCCCTTCAAGGTTCAATGTGGTGGGGTCGGCGTCCTTCGGCAAGGTCGCATTGACCTTGCCGTGATTGACATAGGGACCGTAGCGCCCCGCCCGCAGCGTCACCGGGCCGCCGGAGGGGTGCTCGCCGAGCACGCGCGCAGGGGCGTTCGCCGAATCGCCAAATCGCCGTCCGGAGAGGCCGCTTTCCTTGGCGACAATGAGGTCGATCGCGCGATTGGCGCCGATGCTGAGAATATCGTCGTCCTTGCCGATATTCGCATAGGTCTTGCCGTGCTGGACATAAGGGCCATAGCGGCCGATCGCCGCGAGGATCGGCTCTTTCGTCTCGGGGTGCTTCGCCACCTCGCGCGGCAAGGAGAGCAGCGCGATCGCCTGATCCAGCGTCAGATCCGCGGCGGGAATCGTCTTCGGCAGGGAGGAGCGCTTGGGTTTCTCGCCCTCGCCCTGCTGCACATACGTGCCGAAGCGCCCGTCGCGCAGCGTGATCTCGTCGCCCGTGTCGGGATCGACGCCAAGAACCTTGACGCCGGGTCGCTCGCCTGGAGCCGTCTCCGCGCCCTCGCCATTGGCGGCGACGAGGGTCCGCGTGAACTTGCACTCGGGGTAATTGGAGCAGCCGACGAAAGCGCCGAACTTGCCGAGCTTCAGTGAGAGCTGGCCATCGGCGCAGGACGGGCAGGCGCGCGCACTCGATCCATCGGGCTTCGGCGGGAAAATATGCGGGCCGAGGATCTCGTTCAGGCTGTCCAGCACCTGCGTCGTGCGCAGATCCTTGGTGCCGGCGAGCGCCGCGGAGAAATCCAGCCAGAAGTCGCGCAGGACCTGCTTCCAGTCGATCTCGTGATTCGAGATGCGGTCGAGCTTCTCCTCAAGGTCGGCGGTGAAGTCATATTCGACATAGCGGGCGAAGAAGCTCTCCAGAAAGGCGGTGACGAGCCGGCCTTTGTCCTCCGGATAGAGGCGCTTCTTGTCGATGCGCACATAGTCGCGCTCGCGCAGGACCGCCAGGGTCGAGGCGTAGGTCGAGGGCCGGCCGATGCCGAGCTCCTCCATGCGCTTCACCAGCGTCGCCTCGGTGAAGCGCGGCGGCGGCTCGGTGAAATGCTGGGTCGAGTCGATGCGCTCCTTCTCCAGCCGCTCGTCCTTCGCCATAAAGGGCAGACGGCCGCCGTCCTCGTCCTCCTCGTCGTCGCGGCCCTCCTGATAGAGCTTCAGGAAGCCGTCGAAGCGGATGACCTGCCCCGTCGCGCGAAGATCGAGCTTGCGGGCGCCGGCCTCGGCCAGAATATCGACGGTCGTGCGCTCAAGCTCGGCCGATTCCATCTGGCTCGCGATGGTGCGGATCCAGATCAGCTCGTAGAGCTTCGCCTGGTCGGGGTCCAGCGCGCGGGCGACGCGCTTTGGCAACCGGGCGAGATCGGTCGGGCGGATCGCCTCATGCGCTTCCTGCGCGTTCTTGGCTTTCACCGTATATTTGCGCGGCGCCTTCGGCACATAGGCGTCGCCGAATTCGCGGGCGATGACCGATCTTGCGCTTGTAATGGCTTCGGGGGCGAGATCGACGCCGTCGGTTCGCATATAGGTGATGAGGCCGACCGTCTCGCCATCGATGTCGGCGCCTTCATAGAGCCGCTGCGCCAATTGCATCGTCCGCGCGGGCGCAAAACCCAGCTTGCGCGAGGCTTCCTGCTGCAGCGTCGAGGTCGTGAAGGGCGCGGCGGGATGGCGCTTTGCGGGCTTCGCCTCGATTTCCGCGACCTTGAACGCGGCCTTGTCCAGCGCCGCCTTGAACGCGGCGGCCTCGGCGCCGGCGCCGATGTCGAGCCGGGTGATTTTCTTGCCGTCCGCGCCGACGAGCCGGGCGATGAAGGGCGCACCGGCGGCGGTTTTGAGATGCGCGACGATCGACCAATATTCGCGCGGAACGAAGGCTTCGATTTCAAGTTCGCGGTCGCAGACGAGGCGCAAGGCGACGGACTGAACCCGGCCGGCCGAGCGCGCGCCGGGCAATTTGCGCCACAGCACGGGCGAGAGGTTGAAGCCGACGAGATAGTCCAGCGCGCGGCGGGCGAGATAGGCGTCGACCAGCGCCTCGTCGATCTCGCGCGGATTCTGCATGGCCTCCAGAACCGCGGTCCGCGTGATCGCGTTGAAGACGACGCGCTGGACGCGTTTGTCCTTGAGGACGCGCTTCGCCTTTAAGACTTCGAGCACATGCCAGGAGATGGCCTCGCCTTCGCGGTCGGGGTCGGTCGCCAGAATGACCGTGTCGGCGTCCTTGACCGCCCGGGCGATCTCGGCGAGGCGCTTCGCGGACTTGACGTCGACGTCCCAAAGCATGGCGAAATCGGCGTCGGGATCGACCGATCCGTCTTTCGCCGGCAGATCGCGGACATGGCCGTAGGACGGATAGACCTCATAGTCCTTGCCAAGATATTTGTTGATGGTCTTGGCCTTCGCCGGCGATTCGACGATGACGACATTCATTAACGATAATCCCCGGTTCGCCCACGTGGACCGGAATGGTCCGCCGCGGCTGCAACACAATGGTTAAGCCACAATCGTCAAGTCCGCGCCAGATCACGATGTTTTTGGATTGAATCAATCCAAAAACATGAACGTGATCGATTCCGATAGTTTAGAGCGGGATGAGGAAAACCGGTTCCCACTTTTCATTATCCCGCTCTAGTTGCGCGGCTGGCTCCAGCCCGCAAAGGTTGCGGCGCAATAGAGTTTTTCGTGGCGGAAGATGGGGGAGGGCGCGGGCTTAGTCAAATCGGCGCGGGCCGCCGTTCCCGCGCGATCGCGCAAACCATGCTGAAATCCGTAAAATCTGTGCGCAAATTCGGCCAAGCCGGCCAACGCTTTGCGCCAAGGCTTTGTGATGGCGCGCGCGGTCCTGTAAGACAATGGCTTTATGCTCGATTCAGCCCCAGAGTTCAAATTCCCGCACCGGCATCTGCTCGGGATCGAGGGGCTTTCGGCGCGGGACATCCTCGTCTTGCTGGATCTCGCGGAGGAAGCGATCGAGGTCTCGCGTCAGGTCGAAAAAAAGCGCTCGACCTTGCGCGGGCGCACTCTCATCAATCTTTTTTTCGAAGCCTCGACCCGCACGCAATCCTCGTTCGAACTCGCCGGCAAACGGCTTGGCGCCGACGTCATGAACATGTCGGTCGCAACGTCCAGCGTCAAAAAGGGTGAGACGCTGCTCGACACGGCCATGACGCTCAACGCCATGCGCCCGGACATCATCGTCGTGCGCCACGCCCAGGCCGGCGCCGTGCATCTCCTCGCGCGGAAGGTCGACTGCTCGGTCGTCAACGCCGGCGACGGCGCGCACGAGCACCCGACTCAAGCCCTGCTCGACGCCCTGACCATCAAGCGCAACAAGGGCCGGATCGCAGGTCTCACCGTCGCGATCTGCGGCGATATTCTGCATTCGCGCGTGGCGCGCTCCAATATTCTCCTGCTCTCGGCCCTCGGCGCGCGGGTTCGCGCGGTCGGCCCCTCGACGCTGCTGCCAGCCGGCATCGAGCGCATGGGGGTCGAGGTATTTCGCGACATGAGAAGCGGCCTCAAGGGCGCCGACATCGTCATGATGCTGCGCCTCCAGCGCGAGCGCATGCAGGGCGGGTTCATCCCCTCGCCGAAGGAATATTTCCGCTTCTTCGGCCTCGACGAGGAAAAGCTCAGCCATGCGAAACTCGACGCGCTGGTGCTGCATCCTGGTCCCATGAACAGAGGCGTCGAGATCGATTCGGCGGTTGCCGACGGGCCGCAAAGCCGCATTCGCGAGCAGGTCGAAATGGGCGTCGCCGTGCGCATGGCGGTGCTCGACGCGCTGGCGCAGCATCTCCCGAACGGTTGAATGGCCGGCGCGGGTTCAAGGCGGAGCGGGCGCCGCTCGGCGTGAGGAATAGGCGCGAGGAAAATGCGGCACGATAATTGGTCTTTCCTGGAGGCGGTGCGTTGAAAATCCCGTCCTCCCGCGCGGTCGCGCACCAGCCGCTGGCGCTTGTTCATGGCCGCCTCGTCGATGGCGAGACGTTCAGCGGCGTGGCCGGCGGCGTCCTCATCATCGACGGCGCGATTCGCGATCTCGGCCCCGAGATCTCACCGCGGAATCTGCCTTCGCACGCCCGCGTCATCGATTGCGGCGGCGACGTGATCGCGCCCGGCCTCATCGACATGCGGGCCTTCGTCGGCGAGCCGGGCGCCGAACATCGCGAGACCATCGCCTCGGCGACGGCGGCGGCGGCGGCGGGCGGCGTCACCACCATTCTCGCCCGGCCGGACACCAGCCCGCCGGTCGACGAGCCGGCGGTGGTCGATTTCCTGCGCCGCCGCGCGCGCGACACCGGGCGCGTGCGCGTGCTTCCCTGCGCCGCCCTGACGCAGGGTCTGCGCGGCGAGGAAATCGCCGAGATCGGCCTGTTGCAGGAGGCGGGCGCACTGGCCTTCTCGGACGGCGCCCAGCCGATCCGCAACGCGCGGGTGCTGCGCCGCGTCCTCTCCTACGCCCGCGATTTCGACGCGCTCGTCATTCACTTCGCCGAGGACCGCGATCTCGTCGGCGAGGGCGTTATGAACGAGGGCGAATTCGCCTCGCGCCTTGGCCTTGCCGGGATTCCGCGCGAGGCGGAGGCGATCATGCTGGATCGCGACATCCGCCTCGTGAATCTGACCGGCGCGCGCTATCACGCGGCGCTCGTCACGACTGCGCTTTCGCTCGAGATCATCGCCAGGGCCAAGGCGGCTGGCCTTCCCGTCACCTGTGCGACATCGGTCAACCATCTCACTCTGAACGAGAGCGACATCGGCGATTACCGCACCTTTTTGAAGCTCACCCCGCCGCTCCGCCACGAGGATGAGCGCCGCGCGCTGGTCGCGGCCCTCGCCAGCGGCCTCATCGACGTCATCGTCTCCGACCATAATCCGCACGACGTCGAAACCAAGCGCCTGCCCTTCGCCGAAGCCGAGGACGGCGCGATCGGCCTCGAGACCATGCTCTCGGCGGGCCTTCGCCTCGTCTCGTCGGGCGAACTGTCGCTGCAGCGGCTGATCGGCGCGATGACGCTGCGCCCGGCCGAGATCCTGAGGCTGCCGCAAGGGCGGCTGAAAATCGGCGCTCCGGCTGATCTGATCCGTTTCGATCCCGAAGAGCCCTATGTCCTCGATCCATCAAAATTGCGCTCGCGCTGCAAGAACACCCCGTTCGACGAGGCGCGGATGGAGGGACGGGTCAAGCTGACCCTCGTCGCAGGGGAGACGGTTTACGAAGAGGCGTGAGTTCCCGGCAGGCATGGGGAATCGCCTAATTCTTAGCCTTGCCGCCTATTTCTTGATCTGCCTTGTGTTTGATTCGGCGAAGATGCCGGCGTGTGCGCACTAAAGCCCAGGAAAGTTCGCGTATTTTCGTCGATGGCGGACATCGATCCCGCCAATGTCATCCGCGCGGTCCCCGCATCCGGCCAACAGGGCGCCAACATGGCACAGTTCTTGTTGTCCGTTGATTGCCGGGAAGCGGCGCCACATGCGCAAGGCGCTGTCTGACCGGGCGTTTTCACCAAATCGGCGTCTGGGAGCGATCCCGTGAAAGTCGTCATCGCAGTTATTGAGCCCTTCAGACTGAACTAAGTGCGGGACGCACTAGCGTGAGTCGGGATCTCCGGCATGACCGTGACGGAGGTCAAAGCGTGCGGGGAGCAACATGGACCTACGGAGATTTAACGCGGCGCCGAATATGCGGTGAAATTCGTTCAGAAGGTCGAGGTCGCGGCGCCGTCCCGTCTCGTCGGCAAGGTCGTCGACGCGATCATGGAGGCCGCGGCCCCCGGCCCCGGGCGGGAACGGAGCGATTTTCGTCGCGAGCGTCGAACAGATCATGCGGATCCGCACCGGAGAAACGGATGCCGCAGCATTGAGAGCCACAGTCCGGATCGTCAGCTGTAAGGAGCGGGACCATCATGTCTTTCAGACCTGCAAATCGAACGATGAAGCGAATCGCCTGCGGACTATTTCTGGGGCTCTTGGCGATGCTCCTTTTCGTCCATCCCTCTTCTGCGCAAGATGCGACGCCGGCCGCGCCCGCCGCCGCGGCGAAGCCTGCGCCGCCGGCCACGCCCGCATGCGCCGCGCCGACCCCCGCCGTCCCCGAGACAGACAAATACGCCTCCGTTCCTGCTAGTCCGGGCGTGCTGACGAATTGCACGCCGAACTCCGGCGACACGGCCTGGTTGCTGACCTCCGTGGCGCTGGTTCTGATGATGACGATTCCGGGTCTCGGCCTCTTCTATGGCGGCATGGTCCGTAAGAAGAACGTCGTCGACACGGTCATGACGAGCTTCGCCATCACCGCTCTCGTCACCTTTCTCTACGCGGCCCTGACCTACAGCCTGTCCTTTACCCCCGGCACGCCCTTCATAGGCGGTCTCAGCCGAGCGTTCCTGCAAGGCATTTTAAGCGACATATCGACGGGGATCGGCAATCCCAATCCGCTCGCGCCGACGATTCCCGAAACCGTCTATATGTGTTTCCAGATGACCTTCGCGATCATCACGCCCGCCCTGATCGCGGGGGCGTTCGCCGAGCGCATGAAGTTTTCGGCGATGCTGGCGTTCATGACGCTGTGGGCGATATTCGTCTACGCGCCGGTCGCCCACTGGGTCTGGGGACCCGACGGGTTCCTGAACAGCGCGAACAGCGATGCGAAATTTCACGTGCTCGATTTCGCCGGCGGCACCGTGGTTCACATCAACTCGGGAGTCGCCGGCTTGATGTGCGCCTTGATGCTCGGCAGGCGCAAGGATACCGGCCCGGCGCATAACATCGTGCTCACCTTCATCGGCGCCTCGCTCCTGTGGGTCGGCTGGTTCGGCTTCAACGCCGGCTCCGCCGTGACCGCCGGATTTCAGGCGGGCATGGCGATGACGGTCACGCAAATCGCCACCGCGGTGGCGGCTCTCGCCTGGATGTTTTTCGAGTGGGCGCATCGCGGCAAGCCGACCCTCCTTGGCATCTGCTCGGGCGCGGTCGCCGGCCTCGTCGCGATCACGCCGGCGTCAGGCTTCGTCGGCCCGGCGGGGTCGATGGCGATCGGGGCCATCGTCGGCATCGTGTGCTATATCAGCGTCACCTGGGTCAAATCGGCGCTCGGATATGACGATGCGCTGGACTGCTTCGGCGTGCATGCGGTCGGCGGCGCGACGGGTGCGATCCTTACCGGCATTTTCGCGATCAACGAATACGGCGGCACCCCGGGCCTGATCGAAGGCAATCCCGGACAAGTGATCAACCAACTCATCGGCGTCGGCATCGTGATCGCCTATGACGTCGTCGTGTCCTTGATCATCCTCTCTATCATCCAGGCGACGATCGGCTTGAGGGTCAGCGCCGAGACCGAGCAGGAAGGGCTTGATCTGAGGCTCCACGAAGAAGCCGTGCACTGACGCGCGGCCAAAACCGGAGCGCCGCCTTCCCGCCTTTTATCGACTTGAGAAAACCGCCGGCTGATAGCCGCAAGCTGTCAGCCGGTCTTGATTCAAGCGGCCCCGACAAGGGCTTTTCGGCTTGGTCGTGTGCGCGGTCTCTTTGAGGCGAATAATCCTCCTCCTTTGGACGAACATTGGATCGAATTAGCGGAACTGCCCCAAAAGTGGAGAACGAGGCGGGCGTGCGTGGCGATGCCAGCGGGGCCGCGCGGCGCGCTTTGCCGGGAGGCGTTGCGCGCCTTCAGATGGCGGCGGTCGCGCTGGTTTTGGATTGGATCAAATCCAAGATTATGAACGTGATCGGTTCCACGAGTGCGGAACCGGATCCGGGCGGAAAAGCAATTTCTGCTAGTTCCTCAACCAGCTCTAGAACATGATCCACGCGTAGAGGAAAAGCGTGTTGTTGCTGGCTGCATTGTGGTTGGCGCCGTCGAAATTGTTGTTGCCGCCGAAGAGCTGCAGATAGCTCGTGTAGGAGATGCCAAGTTTGGCGTTGAGCCAGGGATAGAAGGATGGGCCGCCCTTGCTGAACGGCAGAAAGGCGGCGTCGAGGATGAACCCTTGGCCGTTGGGAAGATTGACCAGAGAATTCGCGCCGTAAAGCAGGGCGTCGGCCGAGCCGGAGACGTTGAAATAACCGGCCGTCAGTTCGTAAGTGTGATCATAAACATATTCGGCCGAAGCATGGAAGCTGTTGAGGTAGTTGTAAAGGTTGGACGCGCCGCCCTGCAAGTAAGTTGAGTTCAGCTGCTGATTTTCATGTATGTTTGTGATTCGCAAGGTTATATTGTGCGGATCTCCGATGTACTGATACTGCGCGTCGACGGCGACATCCAGGATTTGGTCGAATCCGAAACCGGCGACTCGCCCGGGGAGCGTGTTGGCGTAGATGCCATATGTTCCGACCTCGAATGAATGTTCGCCGGTATTATATTCGAAGGCGACGCGCCAGTAGGGAGCGATGCCGTCGATCGACGTCGATCCGATGACGCCCGGCTCGCCCAGCGCCTGCAACACCTGTTGCGACAGATTCTGGTAGGCGGTGAAATCGACATAGAACATGTCGTTCCAGTACGTGTAGACGCCCGTCCCGATGACATGGGCGCCGAGACCGCCCTCGATCAATGTTCCCGGCGGCGAGAACTGAGGCGCGAGCGTCGAGGCGACGAAGGGGAAACTAAATGATGGCGTTGTATTCCAGACATCCTCGACGGTCGGCGCGTTATTGGCGTCGAGGCCCCAGATGACGTCGAAACCCAGGAATTTGGCCGTGTCCGCATAGCGGACGTCGCTGGAGTCGAGGAAGATATGCTGCGAGGCGCCGTCATATGTGCCCTGGATGAAACCGCCGAGATTGCCGTAGATTTGCCCCGCATAGAAAATGCTGGCCTGCTGCAGGATCGTATTGTTGTTGGTGTGGGTGAATGACGTCGGCGGCGTATCCTGATTATTTTGGGTGTGCGTGAAAGCCGGGATCAAAAGCCCGGAAAGAGGCGGCGCCTGATCGAAGGTCAAGCCGCCGCCCGTCGTATAGCCCATCAGCTTGAACCGGCGCCCATAGGGGGTCAGCTGCGGAAAAGCGGTGTGGCATGTCGCGCAGGGCTGACCGGTTTGCCGCGCTAAACTCGGCATGGCCGACGCGGTCGGGGTCTTTATCAAGACCCCGCCGGCGACGATCGCCGCGGCGAGGGACGCAACGCCGCCGAAACCGGCGAGGATCCGCTTGTCGACCGCGCCGCTTTTCCCACTGGTTTCGTCAATCTCGGCATTTGTCCCCAGAGCAGCTTCGAAGCTCCGACTCGAAATGACGTCCGGCATGATGAACTCTCCCCCCATTCAGCGCGAAGCACCGGAATCAAATCGCGACAAACAAGCAATCGGGCGCGCGCCTTCCTCAAGCCGTATGCTTAGTTTGAGGCATAATTCAATGCGATAGAATTTTTGCCTACGGCTTAGGTTAAGCTATAATTCAATGTAAAGCAATTATCAAGCGATGCTGTCTCCAATGTTGGATCACAAATTGTAACCAAAGCGGCCCGCGATGAGCGTGATATGACGCATTGTCCCAATCTGATGCATGTATATAATATTTACACGCAACCTATAGTGGCCGATAAGTAACAATATATGCCATGAAATGGCCATTAATATTAGGTATCTTCCAACTCGATAGGAATAGATGCTCGCCACTCTGACAGAGAGCTGACAGGTAGCTGACAGAGAGCTGACGGAGATCAGCAAGTATCCGCGAATGCATATCCTATTTGGTCTGCCGCCGCTGGAGCGCAATGGCCGTTGTTCTCGCGCCATATCGCTTCGCGCGCGTCGGAATCGTCATAGCAATGAAGAGAGGATCGTTCATGACGAATATACTTGAAAACGCGTCGCAAACCTCGCGGCGCGCTCTTCTCCAAACCGCGGCGACCGCCGCGGGGGCTTTGGCGCTCGTTGGCTTGACCGCGCAGAGCGCCAAGGCGGAAAAGGTGACTCAAGACGTGGTGGCGTACCAAGATTCGCCGAACGGCGCGCAGAGTTGCGGCAGTTGCCGCCTGTTTGCGGGACCGGCTTCCTGCAAGCAGGTCGATGGCGTCATCAGCTCGAAGGGCTGGTGCAGGATCTATTCGAAGGCCGCCTGATCCGCGTCGTCGGGCAACGAAAACCTTCTGAGCGGAGAGGCCCGGGCCGAGTCCCCGGGCCTCTCACAGGGGCGGCCGGTTGCCTCTCCGCCCCTCAATGGTTAGGCTGCGCGCCTGTCTCCGGCCCCCGGATTCTCGCGTGCTGTTTCTCTCCCTTCTCGCCCTGGTCTTCGGCTATCTCTGCGGCGCGATCCCGTTCGGACTGATCCTGACGCGGCTGGCGGGGACCGCGAATCTGCGCGCGATCGGCTCCGGCAACATCGGCGCAACCAATGTCCTGCGCACCGGCCGCAAGGACCTCGCTGCGGCGACCCTTCTGCTTGATCTGGGCAAAGGCGCCGCCGCCGTTTTGATCGTCGGCGCGATCGCTGGGAGATTCGCAGCCCCCGGCGCGCCATGGCCGTTCCCGCCCGTCCTCGCCGCCGCCGCCGGCGCCTTTCTGGGGCACCTCTATCCCGTCTGGCTGGGCTTCAAGGGCGGCAAGGGCGTCGCGACCTTTCTCGGCTGTCTTCTCGCGATCGCCCCGCCCGCGGGCCTCGCCTTCATCGCCGTCTGGCTGGGCGTCGCGGCGATCACGCGCTTTTCCTCGCTCGCCGCGCTGCTCGCCAGCGCCCTGGCGCCGGCCTTTCTGCTCGCTGAGGGTCGCATTGCGTCGGCGGCGGTCTTCTTCGCGCTCGCGGTCATTCTTTGGTTGAAGCACAGTCCCAATATCGCGCGGCTCCGGGCCGGGACGGAAACCCGGATCGGCAAATCGTGACGCCGCGGCTCGCGCCCGACGCGATTCGGCCCCTCGGCGAGGCCGAGCGTTTCGACTGGCTGCGATTGGTTCGCTGCGAAAATATCGGCCCGCGCAGCTTCATCGCGCTGCTGCGGCGCTACGGCTCCGCGCGCGCGGCGCTGGAGGCCTTGCCCGCCCTCGTCGCCAGCGGAAAATCGGGTCGGCCGATCGCCATTCCGCCGATATCCGCGATCGAGGCGGAGTTGGCCAGGCTGCAAGGCTGCGGCGCCGTTCTCGTCGGGCTTTACGAGCCGGACTATCCGGCGCTGCTGCGCCAGATCCATGCGGCGCCGCCGCTCCTCGCCGTCCGCGGCGATCTCGCGTGCCTCCGCCGCTCGAAAGTCGCGGTGGTCGGCTCGCGCAATGCGTCCGCCGCCGGGCTCGCCTTCACCGAGCAGATTTCGCGCGGGATCGCGCGGGGCGGCCACGTCATCGTCTCGGGGCTTGCGCGGGGCATCGACGCGCGCGCGCATCAGGCGGCGCTGGAGACAGGGACCATCGCCGTGCTCGCCGGCGGCCTCGGCAATATCTATCCGGCCGAGAACGAAGGGCTGCTGGAGCGCCTCATCGCGCATGGCGCGGCGATCAGCGAAATGCCGTTCGGCTGGGAGGCGCGCGGCCGCGATTTTCCGCGCCGCAACCGCATTGTCGCGGGACTCTCGCGCGGGGTCGTGGTGGTCGAGGCGGCGCGCCGCTCGGGTTCGCTCATCACCGCCGCCTTCGCCGCCGATCAGGGCCGCGAAATCTTCGCTGCGCCCGGCTCGCCGCTCGATCCCCGCGCGGAAGGCGCCAATGATCTGCTGCGCGATGGCGCGACCTTTTGCACCAAGGCGGAGGATGTGCTGGAGGCGCTCGCGCGCCAGAAACCGTCGCCGGATGAAGGACTGGGCTTTGCCGAGGCGGAGCCGGCGGCGCAGCCCGACATTCCCTTCTGGGATGAGCTCGACCTCGGCGAATTCGATGGCGTCCTTATTCCGCCGCCGCCTTCAACCGCGCCGGACGAAGCGCCGTCAGCCTATGAATTCGCAATCGCCGGTGACGAGATCGACCCCGCGGCCGGCGATTTCGCGGCGCCGCCGTTCGAGGCCGCCGCGCCGCCATCGCGGGCGGCGATCGCCGCGCGGGTCATCGAGCTGCTCGGCCCGACGCCGGTCTCGGTCGATGAAATCGTGCGCGCATCGCAGGCGCCGGCGCGGGAGGTGCGGACGATCCTGTTCGAACTCGAACTCGCCGGCCGCCTCGAACGCCACGGCGGCGATCTCGTCTCGAAAATTTAGAGCATTTTCGAGTGAAGCGGATACCTCGCTTCGGCCGCCGCTCTTCTCAATTCCCTTCGGGCGAAGAGCGTCCGCCGCTGTTTCGCTCGCCGGTTCGCGTGAAGAAAATGCGATAAAACAAAAAGTCAGAGCTGTTTTTCGATTTCCTGGGATCGAAAAATGCTCTTGGGAGCCTGATCCCGAAGCAGCGAAGCGACGAGATTTAAAGCCTTCAGATCACCCCGTCCATGCCGCCGTCGGCGAGAAACTTTTCGAGCCAGTGTATGTCGTAAAGCCCGTTCTGGATGTCGGGGTTGCGGACCAGCGTCTGAAACAGCGGAATGGTGGTGTCGATGCCGTCGATAATGAATTCATCGAGGGAGCGGCGCAGGCGCAGCAGGGCTTCGTTGCGGCTGCGGCCATGCACGATCAGTTTGCCGACGAGGGAATCATAGGTCGGCGGGATCGTGTAGCCGGCGTAGACCGCGCTGTCGACGCGAACGCCGAGGCCGCCCGGCGGATGATAGTAGTTGATCGTGCCGGGCGAGGGCCGGAAGGTCGCCGGATGCTCGGCGTTGATGCGGCACTCGATGGCGTGACCGTTGAAGGTCACTTCCTCCTGGGTCAGGCTCAATTCCGAGCCGGCGGCGATCTTGATCTGTTCGTTGACGAGATCGACGCCCGTGATCATTTCCGTCACCGGATGCTCGACCTGAATGCGGGTGTTCATCTCGATGAAGTAGAACTTGCCGTCCTCATAGAGGAATTCGACGGTGCCGGCGCCGGCGTAGCGCAATTCGCGCATGGCTTTCGCGCAGATTTCGCCGATTTCGAGCCGCTGCGACTGGTTCAGCGCCGGCGACGGACTCTCCTCCCAAACTTTCTGATGGCGGCGTTGCAGCGAACAATCGCGCTCGCCGAGATGAATGGCGTTGCCGAAGCCGTCGCCGAGAATCTGGATCTCGATATGGCGCGGCTTTTCGAGAAATTTTTCGATATAGACGGAATCATCGCCAAAGGCCGCCTTCGACTCCATGCGGGCTGTCTCCAGCGCCGCCGGGAGATCTTCCGCGCCATAGGCGATCTTCATGCCGCGTCCGCCGCCCCCGGCCGCCGCTTTGATGAGGACGGGATAGCCGAGATCCTTGGCGACGGCGCGCGCCTCGACGTCGTCGGTGATCGCGCCGGGAGAGCCGGGTACGCACGGGATGCCGAGCCGCGCGGCCGTGCGTTTGGCCTCGATCTTGTCGCCCATCAGGCGGATGTGCTCCGGCCGCGGGCCGACGAAGACGATGTGATGGTCGGCCAGAATCTCGGCGAAACGCGCGTTCTCGGAGAGAAATCCGTAACCGGGGTGCAGCGCTTCTGCGCCGGTGATTTCGCAGGCGGCGAGCAGCGCCGGGATGTTGAGATAGGAGTCGCGGGCGGCGGGCGGTCCGACGCAGACCGATTCGTCGGCGAGCTTCACATGCATGGCATCGGCGTCGGCGGTGGAGTGCACCGCGACCGTCGCAATGCCGAGCTCCTTCGCCGCGCGCAGGATGCGAAGGGCGATTTCGCCGCGATTGGCGATGAGAATTTTTTCGAACATGTCAGTGCACCGGGACCGCGGCGCTCATTCGATTATGAAGAGCGGCTGGCCATATTCGACGGGTTGACCATCCTCGACGAGGATGCTGGTGACGGTGCCTGCGACGGGCGCGACGATCTCGTTGAACGTCTTCATCGCCTCGACGAGAAGCAGCTTGTCGCCGGCCTTGACGACCGAGCCGATTTCGACGAAGGGCGGCGCCTCGGGCGAAGCGCGCAAATAGGCGGTGCCGACCATCGGCGACTTGACGGCGCCCGGCGCATCGGCCTCAGCAGGCGAGGCCGGCGAACCGGCGGCGGAAGCGGGCGCGGCGTTGGCGGCCGGCGCGGCGGCCGGCGCCGCCGTGATCTGCCGCGCCACCCTGATCTTCGTGTCGCCCTGGGCGATTTCGATCTCGGTGAGGCCAAGTCGCGTCAAAATCCGCGCGAGCGTCTCGACCAGTTCGGCGTCCACCACTCTGTTTGGCGCGGGCGCGGCGGCTTTCGGCCCCGTATATTTCATTTTCTTCAACTTTCGCTGGCCGTGGCGAGGGCGATGCAGGCGTCGAGCGCGAGACGATAGGACAAGGCGCCGAAACCGAGAATTACCCCCTGCGCGACGGGAGAGATATAGGAATGGCGGCGAAAGTCTTCCCGCGCGTGGACGTTGGAGAGATGCACCTCGACGACCTTCGCCCGCGCGCCCTTGATCGCATCCTGAAGGGCGATCGAGGTATGCGTATAGGCGCCCGCGTTGAGGATGATCGGCTCGCCCTTGATCCCCGCCTCCTGCACCCAGTCGACGAGATCGCCCTCATGATTGCTCTGCCGGAAATGCAGAACGATCCCGTGCGCCGCGCAGACCGCCGCAAGATCCGCCGCGATCGAATCCAGCGTCGAGGAGCCGTAAATCTCCGGCTCCCTCGATCCGAGCAGATTGAGGTTTGGCCCGTTCAGGCAGTGGACGGCTTTCATGAAGGGGACTCGGCAACGGGACAAGGCAAGGGTTCGGGCGGCGGGAAAAAATCCGTGGGCGAATCCATAACCGGGATCAAAATGCAAGGGAAGCCCGGCGTCGCCGCCCCCCGGGACTCCTTTTGCATCTTCGACGCCGCGCCGAAGCCATTCGAAGAACAGTCTTGCCGCAGAGCGTCGTCTTGGCGCAAAGAATTTCCTTGGCGCCAAGAATTGGCTTGGCGTTCGCCGCCGGGATGTCTATATTCCCGCATTGCGGCGCGTGGCCTCGGGTCCCGCGCCTTGATTGTTTTGACCCCGGGGGTCTCTGTCTGCGTCCCCGCGGGGTCACTATCTGAGGTGTTTCTTTGGCGATGGCGAACCCATTCCAGTTTATTCAAGAGGTTCGCGCCGAGGCCGACAAAGTTACCTGGCCGACGCGACGCGAGACCCTGATCACGACCGGGCTCGTCGTTCTCATGGTGCTCTTCGCCGCCCTGTTTTTCGTCGCGGTCGACCAGGGGCTCCGCTTCTTCGTGACCTTGATCTTGAGTGTTGGGCATTGAATGCATTTCAACAGAGGCCGGAAGCTGTTCCGATGAGCGCGCGCTGGTACATCGTCCACGCCTATTCGAACTTCGAGAAGAAGGTCGCCGAATCGATCAAGGAGCAGGCGGCCCAGCGCGGCCTCGCCTCCAAGTTCGAGGAGATCCTCGTTCCGACCGAACAGGTCGTGGAGGTGCGGCGCGGCCGCAAGATCAATTCGGAGCGCAAGTTCTTTCCGGGCTATGTGCTCGTAAAGTGCGACCTGTCCGACGATATTTACCACCTCATCAAGAACACCCCGAAAGTGACGGGGTTCCTTGGCGCCGACAAGAAGCCGATGCCGATATCGGACGCCGAGGCGGATCGGATCAAGGGGCAGGTCGCCGAGGGCGTTGACCGTCCAAAGGCGTCGATCTCGTTCGAAGTCGGCGAGACGGTGCGAGTCGCCGACGGCCCCTTCGCGTCCTTCAACGGGATTGTCGAGGAAGTCGACGAGAGCCGCTCGCGGGTCAAGGTCGCGGTCTCGATCTTCGGCCGGGCGACGCCTGTCGAACTGGAGTACGCCCAGGTCGAAAAGATCTGAGGCGGACGATTTCGGGCGGCGAATCCGAGAATTTTCGCCGCCTCATAAAAGATAAAGCGGATGGCGCGCGCCGCCGCCCGCGCAAGAGCATCGGACCCGAAAGCGGGATCCGGTTTCGGGAAAACTCCGATGCTCCGATTGAAGAAGAGCATCGGGCCCGAAAGTGGGATCCGGTTTCGGGAAAACTCCGATGCTCCAACAAAAGAATTGAGCGGCTGCTCCGATTCTCGGAGCGTCGGCTGCTTGAGACGTGGGAGATGAGGGCCCGGCGCGCCACGCCGCGCCTCGCATCGCACCACGACCGCAACCGCCGGGCCGGGTTTGCTTAACCCTCGCCGGCTTGTTTGGGAGTCATTGAAATGGCGAAGAAGATCACGGGTTTCGTGAAGCTTCAGGTGCCGGCCGGGGCGGCCAATCCGTCGCCCCCGATCGGTCCCGCGCTCGGTCAGCGCGGCTTGAATATCATGGAGTTCTGCAAGGCCTTCAATGCGCGCACCGCGCAGATGGAGAAGGGCACGCCGATCCCGGTCGTCATCACGG
>JBKQMI010000243.1:0-21205 GCA_052146775.1 Methylocella sp.
CGCGCATGACTTCAACGACTTCGAGGTCGGGCGGCG
The DNA here is from genome assembly GCA_052146775.1 of Methylocella sp. Lineage (GTDB taxonomy): Bacteria > Pseudomonadota > Alphaproteobacteria > Rhizobiales > Beijerinckiaceae > Methylocapsa. Next base: position 37 of record JBKQMI010000243.1, read on the forward strand.
GCATGGGCTGACGCCGATCAACATCTTCGATGCGGAAGCCAATCTGACGCTGAAGGGGAACGCCATGTTTCTCGCGGGCGCGGATCCCATCGACGGCCTCGATGAATTGAATGGAAAGCCACGCGAATACGCGCGCAAGAAAATCGTCGAGCTGATGGAGGAGCGGGGATTGCTCGATGCAATCGAGCCGAATCCACATATGGTTCCCCACGGCGATCGTTCGGGCTCGATCATCGAGCCTTACCTTACGGATCAATGGTACGTCGACGCCAAGACACTGGCCGAACCTGCGCTCGCAGCCGTGCGCGAAGGCCGGACGAATTTCATCCCGAAGAATTGGGAGAAGACCTACTTCGATTGGTTGGAAAATATTCAGCCGTGGTGCATCTCGCGCCAGCTCTGGTGGGGGCATCAGATCCCGGCGTGGTATGGGCCGCCGGTCGATGGCGTCCCAGAAGTTTTTGTCGCGCATACCGAAGAAGAAGCGCGGGCGCAGGCCTTTGCGTATTATAAGTCGCAGGGCGGTCCTAACGGGACGCCATTTGCACCAAACTTGGAAGCAGTCACGGTTGACGACCCTCCTGGGTATGGACCACCAGATGCGGCCGGCGTTCCGGCATTGATCCAAGCAATCTGGCTGCGCCGCGATCCAGACGTCCTCGACACCTGGTTCTCCTCCGCGCTCTGGCCGTTCTCGACGCTCGGCTGGCCGGACGAGACGGCTGAACTCAAGCGCTTCTATCCGACCAACGCGCTCGTCACCGGCTTCGACATCATCTTCTTCTGGGTCGCCCGCATGATGATGATGGGCCTGCATTTCATGGGCGAGGTTCCCTTCCGCGACGTCTACATCCACGCGCTCGTCCGCGACGAGAAGGGCGCAAAGATGTCGAAGTCGAAAGGCAACGTCATCGATCCTTTGGGCCTCATCGAGCAATATGGCGCGGATTCCCTGCGCTTCACGCTCGCCGCCATGGCCGCGCAGGGGCGCGATCTGAAGCTCTCGACGCAAAGGGTCGAAGGCTACCGCAATTTCGCGACGAAAATCTGGAACGCCGCGCGCTTCGCCGAAATCAATGGCTGCGAGCGCCGCGAAGACTTCGATCCAAGGTCCGCCAAAGTCACGCTCAACGCATGGATTCTGGGCGAAGCGGCGAAGGCTGTGGCCGAAGTCACCAGCGCGATAAAAACCTATCGCTTCAATGACGCCGCCAACGCCGCCTATCGCTTCGTCTGGAACATTTTCTGCGACTGGTATCTGGAGCTGGCGAAGCCCCTGCTGCAAGGCGCCGACGGCCCGGCGAAGGACGAGACGCGGGCGGCGACCGCCTTCGCGCTCGACGAGATTCTAAAACTGCTGCATCCCTTCATGCCCTTCCTCACCGAGGAGCTTTGGGCGATCAAGGGCGATGCGGGGGCCGCACGGAAAAACCTGCTGGCGCTGGAGCCCTGGCCGCGTCTCGAAGGGCTTGAAAACGCCGCGGCCGAGGCGGAGATCGGCTGGGTCATCGAGCTTGTCTCGGAGGTGCGCTCGGTGCGCTCCGAGATGAACGTCCCGGCGGGCGCGCTGATCCCGCTGACGCTTGTCGGCGCGGACGAAGACGTCGCGGCGCGCGCCAAAGATTGGGACGAGACGCTGCGGCGTCTCGCGCGGCTTTCCGAGATCTCCTTTTCCACTGAGGCGCCCGAAAGCTCCGTCCAGCTGATCGTGCGCGGATCGGCGGGGGCGCTGCCGCTGAAGGGCGTCATCGACTTCGACGCCGAGAAAACGCGGCTCGCCAAGGAAATCGGCAGGCTCGAAGCCGACGCCAAAAAGATCGAGGCCAAGCTCGGCAACGCCGATTTCGTGGCCAAGGCGCCCGACGAGGTGGTCGAGGAGAATCGCGAGCGGCTGGAGGAGGCGCGCGCGCGAGCGCAAAAGCTCGGCGCGGCGCTGAAGCGGCTCGGCTGAACGCTTACCCTTCCAGGAAGGGAATCGCCACGCCAAAAGTCTGCAAGAGAAGGATCGTGTTGAGGCAAAGCACGGCCGCCGCGCCGGCGATCGCGCCGACGCGCATCAGGCGGCTGTTGACGAAGGGACCCATGATGTCGGCGCGCTGCGTGAAGACGAGAAGCGCGATCATCGGGAACGGCAGCGCGATGCTGAGGACGACCTGGCTGAGAACCAGCGCGTTGGTGGCGTTGACGCCGAGCGCGACGACGATGAAGGCCGGGACCATGGTGACGAGCCGCCGGAGCCAGACGGGAATTCTGAAGCCGACGAACCCCTGCATGATCATCTGACCGGCCATGGTGCCGACGGCCGAGCTGGAGACGCCGGACGCGAGAAGCGAGATCAGGAAGACGCTCGCGGCGCCGGCGCCGAGGATCGGCGTCAAGGTATGGTAGGCGGTCTCGATTTCGGCGACGCCGCTGTGGCCTGCGTGGAACGCGGCGGACGCCATGATCAGCATGGCCATATTGACCGCGCCGGCGAACATCAGCGCGATGACGACCTCCTTGTTGGAGTAGCGCAGCAGTTCGCGCCTGTCGGCGTCGTCGCGCGCGATCGTGCGCGCCTGCGTCAGGCCTGAATGCAGATAGATCGCGTGCGGCATGACGGTGGCGCCGATGATGCCGACGGCGATGGTGACGGCCGCCGCGTCCTGCAGTTGCGGAACGACGCTATGGAAGGCCGCCGCGCCCCAGTCCACCGGCGCGATGAACAGTTCGATGACATAGCAGAGGCCGATCATCGCGATGAGCGCGCCGATGATCAATTCGATCGCTCTGAAGCCGTGGCGCTCGAAAGTCAGAACGCCATAGGTCACGATCGCGGTGACGACCATGCCCCAGATCAGCGGAAGGTTGAAAAGCAGCGACAGCCCGATCGCGCCGCCGAGAAACTCCGCGAGATCCGTCGCCATGGCGGCGATCTCGCTGATGATCCACATCGTCCAGACGAGGGGCCGCGGCAATTCCTCGCGGCAGATTTCGGCGAGGTTGCGGCCGGTCACTATCCCCAGCTTCGCCGACAAGGCTTGAAACAGCATCGCGATGACATTGGCGAGGAGGACCACCCAGAGCAGGGCATAGCCATACCGCGCGCCGGCTTGGATATTCGTCGCGAAATTGCCTGGATCCATATAGGCGATCGAGGCGATCACCGCGGGTCCCGCCATCGGAATGAAGGCGCGGAAACCGCGCCGGCGCCCGTCGAGCACCTCGCGAATGGCGTATTGGATCCGATACGCGTGGCCGGCGACCGCGCCGCTCTGTGCGATATCCGTCATCAGAAGCCCTGCAAAAGCGTGAACTCGGCGACGCCCAGACTTCGCGCAAAAAGAGCGCACACCCGTTTGCGCGAATTCTGGCGCCGTCGCCAATTTAATCTTGATGCTGCATAATGTAGCCATGGCTACAAAAAAGGTCAACCGGAAAAGGGCGGAGGATTGGGTCCTGGGTCCGCGGCAATCCGCTGGGGACAGTGCGCCGCGCGAAGGACATTTCGGGATCGTTGCGTTAAAAGAATCACGCGGCGTCCTCCGGCGGGCGCCGCCCGCGCCAAAAGAAGCCTCGAAAGCAAATGGAAGACGCGATGGCTGAGGGCGCAAGGTCGCCGGCCCCGGAAGGGGGAGAGCCGAACATGACGAAGAAAGAGGCGAGGGTCGACCCGCCCGTCGAACTGCCGGCCGAGGCGGAGCAGGCGCTGCGCTTCGAGAAGGCGCGCTCCGCGCAGGCCGGCGCGGTGCTCGAGGATTACGTCGAATTGATAGACGATCTACTGACGAGCGGCGGCGAGGCGCGCCCGACCGACATCGCCCGCAGACTGGGCGTTTCGCATGCGACCGCGATCAAGAGCATCGCCCGGCTGAAGCGGGAGGGCCTCGCGACGTCGAAACTCTATCGTGGCGTGTTCCTCACCCCGGAGGGACAGACGCTCGCCGCCCGCGTGCGCGCCCGGCACCGGCTTGTTGTCGATTTGTTGATTGCCGTTGGCGTGCCGCCCGACTGCGCGGAGCTTGACGCCGAAGGCATCGAGCACCACGTGTCCGACGTCGCGCTGGTGGCTTTTTCACGCTTTCTTACGCGCCAACGTGAAATGTAACGCCGAGGATTCGCCTCCGCCATGATTTGAGCGCGATTGGCGGGCGCCGGACGAGTTCCGGGAGCGTATGGCCGTGCGCCCTATGCGTGAAATATCCACGCTCTGCGGGAGACGACGCCTTCTCCGGTTTGTTCCCAACGCATCTGTTCTAAACTGGCACAGAATTTTGTGCTTTTTCGGTCACATGCGCAGACAACTTGACCTCGACTTACCTAGGCAAGAACAACGGCCCTTTTCAGGCCCATTAGACTCGGTAATTGTGGATCTGACGAAGCAACTCCCGTCCGACGCCCGCCGTCCTCGCGCGGCGTTTTTTCTTCCGGGGGCTGTTTGATTTCTGGCTGTCGTTTAGGACGGTTCGATGAGCGCGGGCGCCTTGAGAAAAAGCAGGAACGCGATCCGCTTGGTGACGGATCGCACCTCATGAGCCGCGCGGACCGCGTATCGCTTGATTGTCCGCCGGCGCTCGCTCTTCGCCGGCGGCGCCGCCGGGATCAAAGCGATGCGCGCAGCCATTGACCTCCATCTGGGTGATGCGGAAGCCGCCGAAAGCGAATTATTTTTCAGATGGCGGCGCCGATTTCAATTCTGGCGCGTTGTCGCGATGTTCGCGGTTGTGCGCGCCGGCTGCGATTTTCCGTGCTTTGAAAGAAGCCAATGTCTTTGCTTGGATTGAGACGCTTTGGAGCCTTGGCTTTGTTCGGACTGGCGGTTAGTTTGCCGGCCGCGAACATCCATGCCCTTGAGGGCGCGAGCGGCGCCGCGGCTGGCGAAAAGACATTCGTTTCGCAGGCGTTCAAGACACCCCGCGCGGCCCTGCTCGCCGGCCTCGAGGATTTTCGCTCGGGCGCGTCCGATTCCGCGATCGCAGCTTTGAAATACGCGGCGGCGGGCGGCGAGACTCTGGCGCAATGGAAGCTCGCGACGATCTACGCCATAGGCGATGGCGCGCCTCACGACGACCTCAAGGCCTATGATTATTTCTCGCAGATCATCAGCGGCTATGATGAAGACAATCCGGACTGGCGCGATAAATCGATCGTCTCCAATGCCTTCGTGGCGATCGGCACCTATAGCCTCAATGGCATCGCGGACTCGAAAGTGCAGCCAGATCCCGAGCGCGCGCGGCTGATGTTCAATTACGCGGCGACCACGTTCGGAGACGCGACCGCGCAATATAATCTCGCGCGGCTTTATCTCGACGGCGTCGGCGGCGACAAGGACAGCCGGCAAGGCTTGCGCTGGCTTTACCTCGCGGCGGACAAGGGCAATGTCCAGGCGCAGGCCCTCATCGGCCAGATGATGTTTCGGGGGCAGGAGGGCCTGCCGGCGCAGCGCGCGCGCGGCCTGATGTGGATCACCCTCGCCCGCGAGGCCGCAAACGACTCCGCGAAAGATCAGTGGATCAAGGATCTTTACGAAAATTCGATGGCCGCGGCGACGGACAGCGAACGTCGAACCGCGCTGACCTACCTCGAAGATCACCTGAAACATCGGAATTGATCGATCGAAATCGGGCCGGGATGCGCTGCGGCCCTTGGCTGCGAGCTGGCTGCGACTTGGCTGCGACTTGGCCTGGAGCACGTTAGATCTTGATGAATATGGACTGTATCAATCCATAATCACGCACGCGCGGCGGCTTGGCTTCGCCAGCCGCAAGCTCAGTGCAATCGAGATTGACGCCACCTTTTATCGCACGCAAACGCCGGGAAGCTTTCACCGCTGGGCCGACGAGACGCCGGACGATTTCGTCTTCTCGATCAAGGCGCATTGGCTGACGACGCACCATAAACTTCTCGCGGAGAATGGACCGGCGATCGACCATTTCCTTTCGAGCGGGCTTCTGAGTCAGAGCTGTTTTTCGATTCCATGGGATCGAAAAATGCTCGAGCGGCTAGCGCGGCAAGACGGCGTCAGGCCAGTTCGATCCGTACGGGGACGTGATCGGACGGTTTGTCCTCGCCGCGCAGCGCTTTATCGATGGACACTTTCACGAGACGGTCGGCGGCTTGCGGCGACATGAGCAGATGGTCGATGCAAATGCCCTTGTTGCGCTGCCAGGCGGCGCCCTGATAATCCCAGAAGGTGTAGAGGCCGGCCTCATCCGTGGTGGCGCGCAGGGCGTCGGTCAGGCCGAGGTTCAGCAGCGCGCGGAAGCGCGCCCGCGTCTGCGGCAGAAACAGCGCGTCGCCGATCCAGGCGGCAGGGTCGGCGCAGTCGCGCGGCGTCGGGATCACATTGTAGTCGCCGGCGAGGACCAGGGGCTCCTCCAGCGTCAGAAGCTCCCGCGCGCGGGCGATGAGGCGATCCATCCAGGCCAGCTTATAGGCGTATTTGTCGGTATCTGGCGGGTTGCCGTTCGGCAGATAGATCGACGCGACCCGCACGACCCCGCGGTCATGAGGCAGCACCGCCTCGATGTAGCGGGCGTGTTCGTCGGTTGGGTCGCCGGGCAGGCCTCGGGTCACTTCAATTGGCGTTTTCGCCAGAATGGCGACGCCGTTGAAGCCTTTCTGGCCATGCACGGCGGCATTATAGCCGAGCGCTTCGACCTCTTCGCGAGGGAAAGCCTCATCAACGCATTTCAATTCCTGTAGGCAGAGAACATCGGGAGCGACGTCGCGCAAATAGCGCAATAAATGATCTGTTCTCTGCCGCACGGAATTGACGTTCCAGGTGGCGATTTGCACAAAAGTTCCCCCGCTGACGCCTTTTTGCTTAGAGCATATTCCGATCAGATTGAATCAATCTGATCGATAAGAATATGCTCACGCTTTTGAATCTGGAGCGATTTCTTGTCGACCGAATGGTCCATTCGGTCGGAAAGCGCTCTAGCGTTATCTTGGCCTATCCGGCCTTGGCCGCGCCGCCGGCGGCGATTGGGGCGCGTCTTCCTTGCGCCTGCATCAGGCGCGGCAGGGGGCCGTGCGGCAATACGCCCTCGCGCATCAGGGCGCGGCGCAACGGTCCAATCATCGAGAAGGCGAAGAGGCCGGCGCCGCGCAACAGGTCCACGGGCATCAACTCCAGGAGCAGGGAGCGGTTGAGGAGATCAACTCCGTTCGTCCGCAGGGAGATGTCGCCGCGTCGCGCCGCGCCATAGGGTTTGAGCGCGGCCGTCGAGCCGATGTCCACGCCGCAAGCCCGCGCATCTTCCAGGGTTTCGACGAGGGCCGCGCTGTCGCGCAAGCTGAGGTTCAGGCCCTGCGCGGCGAGCGGCGGAAAGACATGCGCGGCCTCGCCGATGAGCGCGATGCGATGGCCGTAAAGGCTCGCGACGCGCATTCCCGCCATCGGGAAGAAACCGCAAGGTCCATCGAGCTCCATCGCGCCGAGGATGTGGCGAACCTGCTCCTCGACCTCGCGCGCCAGCGCATCCGGCGCCAGCGCGCGGCGGCGGTCGGCCTCGGCCGCCGACATCAGCCAGACGAGGCTGGAGCGATGCGGCTTGTCCGCGCGGGCGCGCAGCGGCACCAGCGTGCAGGGGCCGGCGCGAGTATGAAATTCGGTCGATATGTTCCGGTGCGGCTTGGCGTGGGCGAGAAGCACGGTCAGGGCGACCTGCGGATAGGTCCAGCTGCGGGCGCCGATTCCCGCCTTCGCCCGCACCAGCGAATTGCGCCCATCGGCGGCGACGACAAGCTTCGCCGCGACGCGCCCTCCGCCGGCGAGAATCGCTTCGATCGCATCCGGATTGAAGGCGATATCTTCGATCAGGCCCTCATGGAGGATAAGGCCCGGGCTTTCCCCGGCGATCGCGGCGAGTCTGTCGACCAGCACGTCTGTTTCAATGTTGGCGCCGAAGGCGGAGAGACCGATCTCGTGCGCGGCGAAGGAGACCGAAGGCGCGCGGAACTGCGCATTGGTGGCGTCGACCATCGTGATTTTTTCGAGCGCGGCCGCCGCGTCGCGAAAGCGCGGCCAGAGGCCGAGCGCCTTGTAGAACCGCAGCGAGGATTCAAACAGCGCCACGGTGCGGCCATTGGCGCGGCGATCGACATGGCCGACGCAGGCGACCGTGAATCCGGCAAGGTTGAGGGCGATCGCCGCGGAGAGCCCGGCGGCGCCGGCGCCTGCGACAAGAATGTCAACGTCGAAGTCGGCCGGCTTTTCCGTCATGATCGCTGCTTCTCCTCCGCCTGCGCCGACTCTTTTAGTCCGGCGGGGAGCCCATGGCGAGGAGGGGCTGCGCGATTTTGCGCGCGGTGTCGCGCCGAGGGGACGCGGCGGCGTGCGCCCCTCGGCCTTCGTCGGTCGCCTATCGTTTGTCGAGCGGCACGAAGTCGCGCAGCGGCGCGCCCGTATAAAGCTGGCGCGGCCGGCCGATCTTCTGCCCCGGATCCTCGATCATCTCCTTCCATTGCGCGATCCAGCCAGAGGTGCGCGCGACGGCGAACAGGACGGTGAACATGGAGACGGGAAAGCCCATCGCTTTCAAGGTGATGCCTGAATAAAAGTCGATATTCGGATAGAGTTTCTTCTCGATGAAATATTCGTCGCTGAGGGCGATGCGCTCGAGCTCCATGGCGACGGCGAGCAGGGGGTCGTTTTTGAGCCCGAGTTCGTTCAGGACCTCATGACAGGTCTGCTGCATGATCTTCGCGCGTGGGTCGTAGTTTTTGTAGACGCGATGGCCAAATCCCATGAGCCGGAACGGATCGTTCTTGTCCTTGGCTCTCGCGATGAATTTCGGAATATTCTCCACCGTGCCGATTTCGGTCAGCATTTTCAGCGCGGCTTCATTGGCGCCTCCATGCGCCGGGCCCCAAAGGCAGGCGACGCCCGCCGCGATGCAGGCGAAGGGGTTGGCGCCGGACGATCCGGCGAGGCGCACCGTCGAAGTCGAAGCGTTCTGCTCATGATCGGCGTGAAGGATGAAGATGCGGTCGAGAGCGCGGGCCAGCGTCGGCCTGATCTTGTACTCCTCGGTCGGGACAGCGAAGCACATGCGCAGGAAATTCGACGTGTAATCGAGTTCGTTCTTTGGATAAACGAAGGGCTGACCGATGGTGTATTTATACGCCATCGCAGCCAGCGTCGGCATTTTTGCGATGAGCCGCATGGACGCGACCATCCGCTGGCGCTGGTCCGAAATGTCGGTCGAATCGTGATAGAAAGCCGACAAGGCGCCGACGCTCGCGACCATCACGGCCATTGGATGCGCGTCGCGGCGAAAGCCCTGGAAGAAACGGGCCATCTGCTCGTGGATCATCGTGTGCCGCGTGATCCGGTAGTCGAAATCCTTTTTCTGCGTCGGGGTCGGCAATTCGCCGTAAAGCAGAAGGTAGCAGGTTTCGAGAAAATCGCCCTGTTCGGCGAGCTGGGCGATCGGGTAACCGCGATAGAGCAGAACGCCCTCGTCGCCATCGATGTAGGTGATCTCCGATTCGCAACTCGCCGTAGATGTGAACCCGGGATCGTAGGTAAACATCCCGGTCTTGGCGTAGAGTTTGCCAATATCTATAACCGAAGGGCCAATCGAGCCGGCTTTAATCGGCATTTCGACTTTCGTTTCGCCAAGACTAAAAGTCCCAGTCGTCGCGCTCATGGAATCTGCCTTTGATCAAAAACTTTGGTGGAGGGAGCGCGCCGAAGTTTTCATTCGCCAGTCGTTCCGGGTATGAAAACTCGAACGCAACATTCAGTTTGTTTCACCTCGGCGTGTTATCCGATGGGAAGCTTGGGTTCAAGCGGCCGACTTGTTATTGGAGGCATCCGATTCAACGCCAAAGCCGGCTTGATCTCTGATCTCATCGATTTAAAAGCAGTCGTTTATTCTGGAATAGTTATCTCCTTAAGCTGAAAACGATGGTCCTTTTATGGCGTCAAGTTCAAGCCTGATCAGGCGTGGAAATATGCGTCATGCTCAAATACGCGCCAATCATTTTGACCCGATGACATTTTATCCACGCTGGCCTTCCGAAGCAAAAAACAATCCAACCGTTCTCGCGCAGAATGGCGAGAAATCCGGTTCAGCCGGCCTGGTCGCGCAGGCGCGCGAGGCTTTCATCGCGCCCGAGCACGTCGAGCACGTCAAATATGCCCGGCGAGGTCGCGCGTCCGGTCAGCGCCGCGCGCAATGGCTGGGCGATCTGGCCGAGCTTCAGCCCCTCGGCCTCGGCGTAATCGCGCACCGCCGCTTCCGTACTGGCGGCGGACCAGCTTTCCAACGCCGCGAACAGCGGCGCGAGATGGGCGATGTGGGCCCGGCCGCCATTGGCGAGAATCTCCGCCGCCTTGGCGTCGAGCGGCAGCGGGCGATCGGCGAACAGAAAGGCCGCGCCGTCGAGAAGCTCGATCAGGGTTTTGGCGCGCTCCTTCAGCCCGGGCATGGCGGCGCGCAATTTTCGCCGCATCGGCGCATCGAACTTGCCGCGCGCTTCGGCGCCGCCCGGCAAATGGGGCAGGGCGGCTTCGAGCGCGGCCGCGAGATCGTCGTCCTTAGCCGCCCGCATATAGTGCCCGTTCATGCTCTCGAGCTTGGCGAAGTCGAAGCGGGCCGGCGAGCGCCCAACATGAGCGAGATCGAAAGCTTCGATCATCTCCTGCGTCGAGAAGAACTCCTTGTCGCCCTGGCTCCAGCCCAGCCGCACCAGATAGTTGCGCAGCGCCTCCGGTAGATAGCCCATGGCGCGATAGGCGTCGACGCCGAGCGCCCCATGGCGTTTCGACAATTTCGCGCCGTCGGCGCCGTGGATCAGCGGGATATGGGCCATCGCCGGGGCCGTCCAGCCGAGCGCCTGATAGATCTGCATCTGCCGCGCGGCGTTGGTGAGATGGTCGTCGCCGCGGATGATATGGGTGACGCCCATGTCGTGATCGTCGACGACGACGGCGAGCATGTAGGTCGGCGTGCCGTCGGAGCGCAACAGCACGAGATCGTCGAGATCCTTGTTGGGCCAGGCGACCCGCCCCTGCACCTTGTCTTCGAGGATGGTCTCGCCCGCCTGGGGCGCCTTGAGCCGGATCACCGGCTTGACGCCGGCTGGCGCGTCCAAGGCCGGGCGGTCGCGCCAGCGCCCGTCATAGCGCGGCGGGCGTCCCTCCGCCCGGGCGAGCGCCCGCATCTCGTTGAGTTCGTCGGGGGTGGCGTAGCAGCGATAGGCATGGCCCGAGGCGAGCAGGCTCTCGGCTGCCTCGCGATGGCGCGCGGCGCGCTGGAACTGATAGATGACGTCGCCGTCCCATTCGAGGCCGAGCCAGCTCAAGCCGTCGAGAATCGCCGCGATCGCCGCGTCGGTCGAGCGTTCGCGGTCGGTGTCCTCGATCCGGAGCAGCATTTTGCCGCCGGCGTGGCGCGCATAAAGCCAGTTGAACAGCGCGGTCCGCGCCCCGCCGATGTGCAGAAACCCGGTCGGGGAGGGGGCGAAACGGGTGACGACCGCATCGGACATAAGGCGATTTCCCAATTTTAAGCTGCCACGGGCGAGATGTTTGGCGGAAGGGACCGCGGTTTTTCCGCGCCGCCGCTCGTGTAACATGGAACGGCCGAAAAAACAGAGGCGAGGCCTCTCGCCGGCCGAAACGCCAAACGCGAAGTGATGAGTGAGCGCTTTCGCAATTCCATAAACAATAAAAGCGCTTTAACATGCCCGCATGGCGGGGATGTCTGAAACTGCGATTGCTTCCGGGCGCCTGGGCAAGGTTGGCGGCATCACCGTCGGGCTCGCCCATTTTTTCGAGCTTTGCAGCCAGGCTTTCGAGGCGGAAGTCGCGCTGCGACGCGTTTTTCTCTGGCTGCCCGTCGCCACGGGCGCCGGCGTCGTCGCTTATATGTGCGCCGATCGCGAACCCTCCTTGTGGATGCTCGTCCCGCTGGCGGCGATGCTCGCCGGCCTCGCCTTTCTTGCGCGGGGCTGGCGCATCGGCTTCATGCTGCTGTGCGGCTTCTGCGCTTTTTTCGCCGGCGAGCTGTCGGCGGCCTGGCGTTCGGCCCGCGTCGCGGCGCCGGTCATCGACAAGGCGGCGATCGGCGTCGTCGAAGGCTTCATCGAGCAGATGGATTTCCGCCGCGCCGGCGCGCGCTTCGTTCTGCGGGTCCAGTCGATCGAAGGCCTTGCGCCTGACGCGACCCCTTTTCGCGTGCGGCTGACGACGCGCCGCGCGCCGCCTTTCGAGGCAGGAGCCTATGTCAGACTGAAGGCGCGCCTGCTTCCGCCCGCACACGCCAGCCTTCCCGGCGGCTATGATTTCGCCAAGGACGCCTGGTTCGCGCGGATCGGCGGCGTCGGCAATGCGCTCGGGCGCATCGAAATTGCGCCGGCGCCCGTCCCGGCCGGCCCCGGTCTTGAGGCGATGATGGCCCTCGACCGCGGACGCATGCGCTGGCGCGCCGCATCGACGCCATCGTCGGCGGAGATGCGGGGGCGATCGCCGCCGCCATGGTCACGGGCAAGCGCGACCTTTTGTCCGACTCCGCCAAGGATGTGATCCGCGAGGCCGGCATCTTTCACATCATCACGATTTCCGGCGTCCAGATGACGCTCGTCGCGGCGATTTTCTTCGTCGGCTTCCGCCGGCTCCTCGCTTCGATCCCAACTCTTGCGTTGCGCTATCCAATCAAGAAATGGTCCGCCCTCCTCGCCATGGCGGGCGCGATTTTCTACGACATCGCCACCGGCTCGCGGGTCGGCACCGAGCGCGCCCTGTTCATGACCTTGATCATGCTGGGCGCCGTCCTCCTCGATCGTCAGGCGCTGACGATGCGAAATCTCGCTTTCGCCGCCCTGATCGTCATCCTGACCGAGCCAGAAGCCATCATGGGCGCGAGCTTTCAGCTCTCCTTCGCCGCGGTCGCCGCCCTCGTCGCCGTTTACGAGGCGCGCATGGCCGCCGCCGCAGCCGAGCGTCCAGATGGCCTTGCCCCGCGCGCCCGGGCCGTCGAAGGCGAGCGCCCGCGGCTGTTCTGGCGGGCATGCCGGCGCCAGCTCAGCCGCGGACCTGGCGGCCTGCTGTTCGCAACCTTCTGCGCTACCGCGGCGACGGCCTCGTTCATGGCCTATAATTTCCACGAGCTCAGCCCCTATGTGCTGATCGGCAATCCGCTGACGCTGACGGTGATCGAAATTTTCGCCGTGCCGGGCGCGCTGATCGGGACATTGCTCTATCCGCTCGGCCTCGACGCCTGGGTCTGGCGCTATGTCGGGCTTGGCATCGACGGCGTCATGTGGGCGGCGGCGGAGGTCGGAAAACTGCCCGGCGCGACGCTTCACCTTCCCGCCTTCGCGCCGTGGTCGATCATTTTCCTGACGCTGGCGCTGCTGAGCGCGGTCCTCTGGCGCACCGCTATTTTTCGCGCGATGGCGGCGCCGCTGGCCGCCATCGGCCTCTGCGGCGCCCTGGCCGGTCCCACGTTCGACATGGCGGTCGCCCCCGGCGGCGAGGCTGCGGCCTATCGCGCGGACGACGGCAAGCTCGCGGTGATCGCGGCGCGCCCGAGCCTGTTCGCCGCGGAGCAATGGTTGCGCGCCGACGCCGACGGTCGGCCGGCCGCGGCGGCGATCAGGAAGGACGCCTGCGACAGACTCGGCTGCATTGGACAATTGGCCGATGGCCGCTCGCTCTCCCTTGTGTTCGATGCGCGCGCTTTCGCAGAGGATTGCGGGCGCGCGGACATCATCGTAACGCGGCTTCGCGCGCCGACCGGCTGCGCCGCCCGCCTCGTCGTCGACCGCGACGCGCTGAAGGAGACGGGCGCCCTGACGCTGTCGTTTCCGCCGTCCGGCATCGAAAAGCGGACGGCGCGCGGAACGGGCGAAGATCGGCCCTGGTCGCGCGCGCCCAAGCCGCAATGGGGACCTGCCGCGCCGATCCGAGCGACCTTGCCGGCCGACGAGGCTTCCGTCCCGGGTCTCCTCGCGCAACGCGCCGCGCCTGACCTGGAGGCGCTCGCCGTTTCCGATGAGCCGGACGATGCGTCGCCGCTGGAGTAGCGCCTTGCAGCGCGGCAGGCCAAGAGGGGAGCCGCTGCGCGAGCCGATTATCGCGATCTAATATCGCCGGATGAGGCTCACGAGCTTGCCCTGAATGCGAACGCGGTCCGGCCCGAAAATGCGCGTCTCATAAGCGGGGTTCGCCGCTTCGAGCGCAATCGAGGCGCCGCGCCGGCGCAGCCGTTTCAAGGTCGCCTCTTCGTCGTCGATCAGCGCGACGACGATATCGCCGGTCTCCGCCGTGTCCTGCCTGCGGATCACCACCGTGTCGGCGTCGAAGATGCCCGCCTCGATCATCGAATCGCCGCGCACCTCCAGCGCGTAATGTTCGCCTTGCGGCAGCATATCCGGCGGCAGGCTGATGGTGTGGCTGCGGTTCTGCAGCGCCGTGATCGGCGTTCCCGCGGCGATGCGCCCCATCACCGGAATGGCGACGATCGAGCGTGAGCTCTCTTCGTCCTCGCGGCTCGCCGGCAGAGAGCGCACGCGCCCCAACGTGCCCTCGATCACGCTCGGCTCGAATTTCTTGCTCCGGCTCGGCTCCGGCGGCGTCGACGAGCCGGGCATGCGCAACACCTCGAGTGCGCGGGCGCGATTGGGCAGGCGGCGAATGAAGCCGCGCTCCTCAAGCGCGATGATCAGACGATGAATTCCCGATTTCGAGCGTAGATCGAGAGCGTCCTTCATCTCGTCGAAGGAGGGCGGAACGCCGGTCTCCTTCAGCCGCTCATGAATAAAGCGCAACAGCTCGCTCTGTTTTTTCGTCAACATCGGCTCCGACTCTCCATCCGTTCCGCGTCCTGCCCCCGACCGGCGAATCGCGCGTTCGAGGTCAGTCTGTAAATTCATGGCCTGCGTTTCGCGCAAGCCGCGGTGTTCGAGGGATGCGAAGCAAACCGCTTACGCACAAAGGGTGAACAGATCATATCTGTTCGCGCTGCGTTCCGCAAGCAGCGAAACTGGAGCTAAAGGGCTTTTTTGCGTCGATTTTCGTTGGGCGGGTACGGAACCTTAATCTTTCCGGGTGGTTTATTTAGAAGGCCCGGCGTGCGGCCTCTCCGTATGCCGGGCGCTTCGGGCCGTCTGCCCAGACGGGCTCGTCATTCGAAAGGAGACATCGCATGGATCGTCCGCTGCAGATCGTTTTTCGCGATATCCAGCATTCGGCTTCCCTCGCAAAACTCATCGAGGAACGGGTGCAACGGCTGGAACGCGTCTTCGACCACATCATCGGGTGCAGGGTGGTCGCTGGCGCAGCGCATCGCGGACCGCAGCAAGCGATCATGCCGCTCGCGCTCACCGTCGAAGTCGAGGTGCCTGGCCGGCCCCTGATCGTTGCCAAATCGGACGCGAAACGAAAAGGCGAGCAGAGCGGCCTCGTCGCTCGGGTTTTCGACGCCGTGCAGCGCCGCCTCGAACAGGTCGGGGAGATCAAGAAAGGCAATGTGAAGCGGCATGAGAACGCCCTCGAATCCGGCGTCGTCGTGCGCTTGTTTCCTGACCAGAACCACGGCTTTGTGGAGGTGAAGGGCGGGGCCGATCTCTATTTCACGCGCAACGCCGTGGTGCGGGGCAGTTTTGACGCCTTGCGGATCGGCGCTCTGGTTCAGATCACGCGGGCGACCACCGAGGGCGTGATGGGGCCGCAGGCGAGTTCCGTGCAGGTCGTCGAACAGATCTCGGCCGCCGCGGGCGAGCCCCGGCGCGTGTCGCGTCGTCGTTCGCTCGCCGCGGAGCCGGCGGTCACGGCGTGACCGCAGGACCGAGGGCGTAGATCGCGGGGCGAACGCGCCGCGGTTTTTCGGGCCGGACGTCAAACGATCCGGCCCGCATTGAGGGAGCGCGGTCAGATCACGGTGATTTTGGACTGAAGCGATCCAAAATCATGAACGTGATGGATTTCAAGACTCTGGAGCGGGGTGCGGGCGGAAAAATAGCGTCCGCTCATCCTCGTCCCGCTCCAGATCGCCCGCTGTTCAGCCAATGGCCTTCAGATAGAGCTCCTCGACGTAGTCCCAGTTAATGAGATTGTCGACGAAGGCCTTGAGATAATCCGGCCGGCGATTGCGGTAGTCGATGTAATAGGAATGCTCCCAGACATCGACGCCAAGGATCGGAATGGCGCCGTAAACGAGGGGGTTCTCGCCATTGGCGGTCTTGCTAACGATGACCTTGCCGTCCTTGACGGCAAGCCAGGCCCAGCCCGAGCCGAACTGCGACACGCCGGCCTGAATGAAGTCCGCCTTGGCTTTTTCGACCGAACCCAGTCCGTCGACGATGGCTTTTTCGACTTTTCCCGGAATTGCGCCGCCGCCATTTGGCTTCAGCCAGTTCCAGAAGTGCAGATGGTTATAGTGCTGCGCGGCGTTGTTGAACAAAGGCGCATTCTTGCCGAACGATTCCTTGACCACCTCTTCCAGGGATTTGCCTTCGAGGCCGCTGTCCTTGATCAGATTATTGGCGTTGGTCACGTAGGCGGCGTGGTGCTTGTCGTGATGATAATCCAGCGTCTCTTTCGACATATAGGGCTGGAGCGCCTCATAGGCGTAGGGTAGTTCAGGCAAGGTGAACGACATTGACGACTCCTAAGGTAACGGAATGCGGTCCGAAGGGGCGGCGTCGAAGCCGCTCCGCAGACCCTTAAGTAGACGGACGCAAGCTTCGCAGCAACCTTCTTTAGCCGCCTTGCCGGAACTTCGAGCGGTCCGGTCCGGACTTTGGAAATTTGTCCTTTTTTAATGCATTTCGGGCGCAAATCGTTCGCCGATCGCAAATCATTCGCGATGAGTGGCGAATTGGCGGAAGTTCGCCTATTGTCGGATCAGACTGTTTTGCGGCGAGCGTTCGCCCGAGTTGGAGCTTGCGCGCATATTTCTCTCTCACGACGTGAATTCCGGAAATCTTCGCGCTCGGACGCCGGGCTTGGATGCATGAGATGAGCTATCTGGTTTTCGCCCTCGGCCTTTTGCTTGCGATTTGCGGCGCCGTCTCGATTTCCTTCGGTTATCGAATCATCGAGGTCGAGCGCGGTTGGGCGAGCGTCATCGGCGGGGCTGCTGCGCTATCAGGCGGGATCGTCACGATCGCGCTTGCGATGATCCTGCACAGCCTCGCGGGGCTGCGCGCGCTCCTCAAGACCGAACGCGCCGCACGGGCGCGTCTCGTTGAGGCGCCGTGGCGAACCGAGCCGGTCGCCGTCGAATCCGCCCTGATGCAGGCCGCGGAAGCCGTGGCGGCGCCCGCCGCGACCCTGCCGTCGACCGAGGACGCGGGCGGCGCAGCCGATGCCGAGCGCCCTGCGCGAGATCGCGACACGATCTATTCCAAGAGTTTGGAGCCGGATGCGGGCGGAAAAGCGATTGCTGCTTTTTCGCATCCCGCTGAAGCCGTCGCCGCCGCGCCGCCCGCCGCTGTCTCCCGCCAGGGCGCGGAGCCGGCGCCTGCGAGGAGCGCCGAGGCCACGATCGACGACGTTCGCCGGGTCGTCGCGGAGACGATCAAACGCGCGTCGTCGGTGCGCCGCGCCGAAATCGAGGCTGCGTCGCTCGCGAGAGACGCCGAGGCGGGCTCCGCCGAAACGCCGCTCGGGCCGGCGCCGCGGCCCCGACCTGGAGCGGCCCCATTTGGCCTGCCGCGAGCGCTCGGCCTGAAAGATATTGCGCCGCAGCATTTTGGCGCCGCGCGTGCTGAGATCGCCGCGGCGCGGACTGAGGCGTCGGCGCCGTCGGATGGTCCCGCCGCCACGCAGCCCCTAGCCGAAGAGACGCCCCCTGCATCGGTCCAAACGCCGCCGCCAGAGCTGGGCAGGCCTGTCGTCGAAAAGCGGGGGAGCCCGCCGCGCCGCGGCGACGACAGGTTCAACGTCATCGGCCGTTACGAATCCGAAGGAACGGCCTATGTCATGTATGCGGATGGATCGATCGACGCGCGTTCCGACCTTGGCGCGTTTCACTTTTCGTCGATGGCCGAACTCAAGGCTTTCATGGAATCCCAGACGCAATCGTAACGGCCGCGTCCCGCGCTAGGACGCGGCGAAGGCGCCCTCGGCGCAGGCCAGCGCGAAGGCGTATTGGAGCGCGACATCCTCGAGACGATCGAAACGGCCCGGGGCGCCGCCGTGTCCCGCGCCCATGTTGGTCTTGCACAGGATCGGTCCGCCGCCCGTCATGTTCGCGCGAAGGCGCTGGGTCCATTTCAGCGGCTCCCAATAGGTGACGCGCGGATCGGTCAACCCGCCGAGAGCGAGGATGGGCGGATAGCGCTGCGGCTTCACATTGTCGTAGGGCGAATAGGAGCGGATCGTCGCGAAGGCGTCCGCATCGAGGATCGGATTGCCCCATTCGAGCCATTCGGGCGGCGTCAGCGGCAAATCGGCGTCGAGCATGGTGTTCAGCACATCGACGAAAGGCACGTCGGCGATGACGCCGGCGAAGAGCTCCGGGGCGAGATTTGAAACCGCCCCCATCAGCATGCCGCCGGCGCTTCCCCCCTGGGCGACGATGCGGGCGGGTTTGGTGAGGCCCAGCTCGATCAGATGGCGCGCCGCGGCGATGAAGTCGGAGAATGTATTCGGCTTGTTGGCGAGCTTCCCGCCGGTGTACCAGCGCCAGCCTTTTTCCGTTCCGCCGCGAACATGGGCGATCGCCGAGATAAAGCCGCGATCGACCAGGGAGAGGCGCGTCGCGCTGAAAGCGGCCGGCGTCGGATAGCCATAGGCGCCGTAGCCATAGAGCAGCACGGGCGCATCGCCCGTTGGCGCGAGATCCCGCCGGTGCAGGATCGAGACGGGCACCGTCTCGCCGTCCGGGGCGCGCGCAAAAAGCCGGCGGGTGACGTAGTCGGCCGGATCATGGCCTGAGGGGATCTCCTGGCGCTTGCGCAAAACCCGCTCTTGCGTGACGAGATTGTAATCATAGGTCTCGGGTGGCGTCGTCATGGAGGAATAGGCGAAGCGCAGCATTTGCGTGCGAAAGTCGAGGCGTTCGCCGATGGAGAGAGAATAGGCCTCCTCCGTGAAGGCGATTGCGCGCTCCTCGCCGGTCTCGAAGCTGCGCACGATGATGCGCGGCAAGCTGTCCTCGCGTTCGAGACGGACGAGATAATCCGGAAACAGCGACAGGGCGACGATCATGCGGCCAGGTTTGTGACCGATTTCATCGACCCAGAAAGCCTTGCCGGGCGTTTGCAACGGCGCGCTGACGATTTTGAAATCCTCGGCGCCGTCCGCGTTGGTGCGGATGTAAAGCTGCTCGCCGCGATGCTCGACCTCGTAACGCAAGCCGGGCGCGCGCGGCTCGACCAGATGCGGCTTGGCGACCGGATCGGAAAGGTCGATGAGGCGGCATTCGGATGAATCATGATCGCTGACGCTGACGATCGCGAAGGCCCCGGATTGGCTGCGCCGGATGTGTAGAAACCAGCGCGGATCGCGCTCCTCGAAGATGACCGCATCGTTGCCGGGGTCCGCGCCGACTTCATGTCGCAAAATGACGGCCGGACGATGATTCGCATCGACGCGCACATAGTAGAACTGCCTCGAATCGGCGGTCCACACGAGGCTGCCATCGGTGTCAGGAACAACGTCGGCGCCATCCGCGCCACGGCGAATATCGCGGACTCTGATCGCACGCAGCTCCGAGCCGTTGTCGTCGGCGCTCCAGGCGAGCTTTGCGTGATCGGGCGAATGGCGCGCTTCGGCGATGTCGAAAAAGACCTTTCCCGCGCCCTCGGCGTCGCCGTCGAGAAGCGTCTCCTCCGCGCCGCCGTCCTCCGCCGCGCGGCGGAAGATCGGGTGCTGGCCGCCCGCGTTGTAACAAACGTAGTAGAGATAGGGCGGATCAAGCAGCGGAACCTCGGCGTCGTCCTCCTTGACGCGCCCGCGCATCTCTTTGACGAGCGCTTTGCGCAAGGGGTCATAGGGCGCCAGCACCGCGCTCGCGAAGGCGTTCTCCGCCTCGATGATCAGACGGATGGGGGCCGGAAGGGCGGCGGGATCGCGCAGGACCTCCCGCCAGTTCGCCGCTTTGAGCCAGGCGTATTCGTCATCGATGGCGACGCCATGCGCCGTTTGCCGCAGGGTCCGCATTTCGATTGCGGGCGGGGGGGCCGGAAGGGTGTTCGCCACTGTTCGCCTCTTTTCTTCTGGCGACAATGCGTCGCTTCCGCCTTTCGGCGATAATTGTTGGCTTAACGCCCCGTCCGCAGGCGACTCGGCCCGTGAAATCGGGCCGCTCGCTCCGCCGGCGCCGGTGCTCCACAATCGATGGCGAGGCGGTCACGTTTGGCCTCCCTGACGCAAAATATTCAAGGGCGCCTCCTTCAGCAAGCCGAAGCGGCGCCGTGCCATCGGGTTTTTGCTGTTGATTATAAGCACTTGTTTGACGTTGCGCCGGTGAACATGGATCTTTGATCCGACCTTATTCACAGCTGTGTTCATCTGATCAAAACGGGAGCATCTTGCGCTTTTTTTGCTGGCCCGCAATAAAGTTTGTTCTTTGCTACTTGCGGCTACGTTATTTCAGTCTTAGAAAAGGAGGGAGTTCCCCAGCGTCGATTCGAGACGATCGATCAAAAGAACTGCTGTCTGATATGGTTTTGTCGCCTTTTGACGAAATTATGGTTTTCATATTTGATCCATGTTTCTGCGGCGATGCCTTCTACTCGGGATATTGAGCGCCATGAGCGATACGTCAGGGTCCAACAGTTACATCGAATTGGCGGCGGACATTGTGTCGGCCTATGTCAGCAACAATTCGGTGCCGGCGAGCGATCTTCCTACCCTCATCAGCGACGTCCATTCGGCGCTGTTGCGCGTTACCTCCGGGGTGGTTGTGCCGACGGTCGAGACGCCGAAGCCAGCGGTGCCGGCCAAGAAGTCGGTCACCAACGATTTCCTTGTCTGCCTCGAAGACGGGCGGAAGTTCAAGTCGTTGAAGCGGCACCTTCGCACGCAATACAATATGTCCCCGGATGAATACCGGGAAAAATGGGGCCTTGCGCCCGACTATCCCATGGTTGCGCCGAATTACGCCAAAGCGCGGTCGAATCTCGCCAAGCAAATGGGTCTTGGGCAGCAGCGCCGGCGCGCGTAGCCGGCATCTCCGCCGCAGGGCGACCCTGCGGCGCAACGCTTTAGACAGCGATCAAGAAG
>JBKQMI010000244.1:0-12385 GCA_052146775.1 Methylocella sp.
CCGGACGCGCGGCAGGCCGCGAAGCCGGGTCCCGCGTCGCGCGCGGAACGGGCGAGAATCAGAATGTACCGGCACGGGCTCGGCGACTGCTTCCTGATCACGCTACCGCGCGCGAAAAACGCCGATCCCTACCGTATCCTGATCGATTGCGGCGTCATCCTGGGTACGCCCGACGCTGCAGCGAAGATGACGGCCGTCCTCGAGGACGTCGTCACTGTGTCTAAGGGCAAGGTCGATCTGCTGCTCGCAACGCACCAGCATTGGGATCATCTGTCGGGCTTCATTCAGGCCGAGGCGGCGTTCGGGAAGCTCACCGTCGGCGAGGTCTGGCTCGCCTGGACGGAGGACCCCTCCGACGCCTTGGCGCAACAACTGAGGCAGGAGCGCGGGCAGGCGCTTTCGAGCCTGCGTCTCAGCGCCGGCGCGATGCGGATGGCCGGCGACGCCGATGGCGCCGGCGAAGTGGAAAATCTGATCGGATTCTTTGGCGCCGCCGCCGGCGCCACGACCGAGGATGCGCTCGCCAAGGTCGCAGCCAAGGCGAAGGTGCGCTATTGCAGGCCGAGCGATCCGCCAACGCAACTGCGCGACCCCGATGCGACGATCTACGTCCTTGGTCCGCCGCATGACGAGAAGCTGATCCGCAAGACGCTACCCTCGACCACGGATCCCGAGACCTACGGGATCGCCGCCAACCAACTTGACGCCGCGGTCGCATCCGCGCTTTCGCCGAGCGACGACGCGGCGCCGTTCAGCGACAATCGCGCGATCCCGGTCGAGATCGCGCGCGGCCTGGATTTTTTCAAGAGCCGATATTTTGGCCCGGGCGAAGATGCGCCAGATTGGCGACGCATCGACACGGCCTGGCTTGACGGCGCCTCGGATTTGGCGCTTGCGCTCGACAGCGCGACCAACAACACGAGCCTCGTCATAGCCATCGAACTGCCCGGCGGCGACGCGCTCCTTTTCGTGGCTGACGCCCAGGTCGGCAACTGGCTGTCCTGGCAGGATCTGACCTGGACGTTCGATGGCCGCACCGTCACGGGGCCGGACCTTCTCGCGCGCGCCATCTTCTACAAGGTCGGCCATCACGGCAGCCACAACGCCACACTGCGCCAGAAAGGCCTCGCAGAGATGAAGCGGCTTTCGATCGCGGCGATCCCCGTCGATCACGACATGGCGGTGAAGAAAAGATGGGGGAAGATGCCGTTGCCGGAATTGGTCGACGCCCTTTCGTCGGCGGCGAAAAACGGCGTCCTCAGATCCGACCAGACGCCGACGTCGCGGCCGGCGGGCGTTGACGTCAAAGACCTTTACTTCGATATTTCGCTATGAAAGCGGCCCCGTTTCTCGCCGAGAAACGAATCGACATTTTGTCCATTGCATATGGATTTGTAAAAGCAAAGATCATTTCTGATCGCGTTTTGATGGTGACCCAGCGGCGTCATTAAACGCGGCGCCACCAGCATTTCAACTTGCTCGTGGACGGGTCGCAATGGGACGTCGCCATAAATATCGGCACAAACGACAACGATGATCTGCTCAAATACAAGCTCGTCTATGACTTCCGCCACCCGATCATCCAACAGCTCGCGAACCCGCCGGCGGGAGCGCATCTCTTGACCGGGCATACGGCGCTTCCCGCCATCGATTATATGCGCAGCGACATCTTCACGGCGACCGGCGACTGGCGCGACAACGACGCCCTGGGCGGCTCAGGATTTCCGGAGCCCGGCGCGTCGCTGAGGCGGCTTTTTGTCGGCGCTCTATTAGAGCTGGCTCCGCTCGGCGCCGCAATCGACCAGGCGACCTCGTCGGTATTTTTCTCGATCGCCTTTCTTTATCAGGCCAAGTCCGGTCCGACTCGTGAGGCGATCGACCGGTTGATGAATAAGGACGTATTCAGCTACGGCATTTCCGATAGGGAGGGCGGGCTCGCGGTAAAGAAGCCGGATGGATCATTCGGCATCGTCGACTTCAATTACCTCGCGGGCATCACGCCGATGCCGTTCAAGGCGGAGTGGTCAGGCGGCAGCGGCATCCATGAGCATCACAAATTCGTGGTCACCGATTTCAACCTGCCGACGGCTAAGGTGTTCACCGGCTCGTCTAACCTGTCGCCAAGCGGCGAGGCCGGCAACGGCGACAATTTGGTGATGATCGAGGATTCCCGCGTCGCGACCTCATACGCGATCGAGGCGCTGCGCGTTTTTGATCATTTGCATTTCCGAACGGGGATGAGCGATGCGTTCGACCGCTCCAAAGACGACGCCGATCCTGGGCGCGGCGAGGAGGCCGGAGCCAGCGCATTGGCTGCCCTGACCCTGAAGAAGCCACGCTGATCAGCGGCCAACCCGCATGGTTCGCCGATTTCTACAAAGCCGGATTCCAGAAGCAATATGATCGCACATTATTCTCTCATTAGATCGCCTTCCCTGACTCGCCGCCCGGTTCGCGCGTCGGACCACCGGTGTGGCTGGCGTCGACTATTGGGCGAAGCTGGCTCGAAGCTCCGGCAGCCACAGCCTCTCGGAGAAGCCGGCCGAGGGGCGCGGAAAGGGATGACCTACCGAACGATGATCGTTCCGCCACCGATGTCTCTGGCCCGGACAGTTCCGAAATGGCGTCCCGGAAGGGATTCGAACCCCTGACCTACGGTTTAGGAAACCGTTGCTCTATCCTGCTGAGCTACCGGGACGCGCGAGCGCTTTCGAGCGCAGCGGAGCCGCGCCGCTCGCGCCCGATTTATCATGTTCCGTCGCGCCCGCAAATGGCCTAGGAGGCCGCCTCGGGCGCCGTTTCCCCGAATTCCTTGACTTTGCCGGCCGGGCGGGCGATGGAACTTTTTTAAGCCTTTCCCGAAACGAGGCTTTCTAACGCGCGAGCCGCTGCGCCCCTTGAGGCGAGCGGTGAACGTCCGGCAGCGCTTGGCGCCCCCGGGCGCAAAGCGCGTTGGGCGTTTTTGGGCGGGACCTTAACAGGACGGAACGCATGTTCGAAGGGCTTTCGGAAAAGCTCTCATCCATTTTCGATACGCTGACGCGGCGCGGCGCGCTCTCGGAGGCGGACGTCGACGTCGCACTGCGCGAGGTCCGCCGCGCCCTGCTCGAGGCCGATGTCGCGCTCGATGTCGTGCGCTCCTTCGTCGACAAGGTGCGCGCGCGCGCCGTCGGCGCCAATGTCGTGAAATCCGTGACGCCCGGCCAGATGGTCGTCAAGATCGTCAATGACGTGCTGATCGAGACGCTGGGCGCCGAGGCGGAGCCGCTCGATCTCGACGCCGTGCCGCCCGTCGCCATCATGATGATCGGCCTGCAGGGCGCCGGCAAGACGACAACCACGGCCAAGATCGCCAAGCGCCTCAACGAGCGCATGAAGCGCAAGGTGCTGATGGCCTCGCTCGACGTCAAGCGGCCGGCGGCGCAGGAGCAGCTCGCCGTGCTCGGACGCCAGATCGGCGTCGATACGCTGCCCGTCATCGCGGGGCAAACCCCTGTGCAGATCGCAGTCAGGGCAGAGCAGGCCGCCCGCCTACAGGGCTATGACGTCGTCCTGCTCGACACCGCCGGGCGCACCCATATCGACGAAGCCCTGATGCAGGAGATGGCCGACATCAAGGCGGCCTCCCGCCCGCACGAAATCCTGCTCGTCGCCGACGCCCTCACCGGCCAGGACGCCGTCAATCTCGCCAAAAGCTTCGACGAACGCGTCGGCATCACCGGCATTGTTCTCACCCGCGTCGACGGCGACGGGCGCGGCGGCGCGGCGCTCTCCATGCGCGCGGTCACCGGCAAGCCGATCAAGCTGCTCGGCGCCGGCGAGAAAATGGACGCGCTGGAGGATTTCCATCCGGCCCGCATCGCCGACCGCATTCTTGGCATGGGCGACATCGTCTCGCTCGTCGAGAAGGCCGCGCAGTCGATCGACGCCGAGAAGGCGCAGCGCATGGCCGAGCGCATGCGCAAGGGCAAGTTCGATCTCAACGATCTTTCAGAGCAGCTGGAGCAGGTGGAGAAGATCGGCGGCCTCGGGGGCATCATGGGAATGCTGCCCGGCATGGCCAAGATCAAGGATCAGATGGCCGCCGCCCATCTCGACGACCGCATCATCAAGCGCCAGCGCGCGATCATTTCCTCGATGACCGGCGAGGAGCGGCGCAACCCCGATATTCTCAAGGCCTCGCGCAAGAAGCGCGTCGCCGCCGGGTCGGGCGTCAAGGTCGAGGACGTCAACAGGCTGCTGAAGCAGCACCGCCAGATGGCCGATATGATGAAATCCATGGGCGGCGCCAAGCGGGGCGGCGCGCTCGCCAAAATGGGGCAGGCGCTCGGCCTTCCGGGCGGCGGCATGGGCATGCCGCAGCCGACGCCGGATCAGATCGCCGCCCTGCAGAAACAACTGGGATCGATGCCCGGCGCGCCCGGACAGGCGCCAAAGCCGGCCGCCGCGCCTTCGGCCCCGCCACCTTCGGGTCTCGCGCCGAAGCTGCCGGGGCTTGGCGGATTTGGCGGCGGGCCGCAGCCCGGCAAACTGCCGGGGCTTGGCGGCGGCGTTTTGAGCGGGCTCAACCCGTTCGGAAAGAAGAAGTGAGGCCGTCCGCGAATTCGGCGCCTCGAATTTGAAGCTTGTTGTTTGACGCCTTCGGGCAAAATTGGAGAAAGTTGGATATGTCCCTGAAAATTCGTCTGTCGCGCGGCGGCGCCAAGAAGCGCCCGTTCTACCGCGTCGTCGTCGCCGACTCGCGGATGCCACGCGACGGCCGCTTCATCGAGCGCCTCGGCATTTTCGATCCGCTGAGGGCGAAGGATTCGGCCGAGCGGGTCAAGATCGATGCGGAGAAGGCGAAGGCCTGGATCGCCAAGGGCGCCCAGCCGACCGACCGCGTCGCGCGTCTGCTCGACGGACTTGGTGTGGTGACCCGCGAGGCGCACAATAATCCCAAGAAGGCGCTGCCGAAGAAGAAGGCGCAGGAGCGCACCGCCGCGGCCGAAAAAGCAGCGGCCGCAGCGGCCGAGAAGGCCGCCGCCCCCGCCGAAGCAGAAGCCTGAGCGGCGGCTCCAGAGCCCTCATCCTGAGGACGCTGCGCAGCAGCCGTCTCGAAGGATGAGGGCGCGGGTGCGAAGGGAGTTTTTTCGCGCGGCTGACGAGCTTGCTTTCGTATTTGTCAGTCCGGATTCTTACCGCGTGACGCCCCTCCCTCTATGATTTAACGTCCCATTGAACGGGACGATCCGCATGGATGACGTATTAAGCGATATTTTCGACACGATCCGTCTACGCGCAACGCTTTATTTTCGCACGGACTATTCAGCGCCCTGGGCTATTACCGTCCCCGCCTATCGTCAGGCCGTGCGCTTCCATCTCGTCATTCAGGGGCGGTGCCATGTCACGCTTGCTTCGGGGCGAACCGTAGACCTTGGCCCCGGCGATCTGATTGTCATTCCTCGGGGCCAGGAGCACACGCTGGCCGATAGTCCGGGCCGGACGCCGGCGCCGCTGGAGCGGGTCATCGGGGACTCCGGCTACGACGGCGCCGGCGTTTTTGTCGTGGGTTCAGGCGATCCCCGCGCCTCGACGCAGATGGTATGCGGTCATTTCGGTTTCACCGACGGCGCCGATCATCCTTTGCTGCGCGCTCTGCCGGAAGCCGTCGTCATGACGCCGGCCGATCGCGCGCGTCATCCCCTCCTCGACGAAACCTTGCGTCTCTTGGTGCGCCGCATCTTCATGGAGGGGCTCGGCGCCGCCGCCGCCATTTCGCGATTGTCCGAGGTCTTTTTCATTGAAACGGTTCGCGCCAGCATTGAACAAAGCCCGGCATTGGCCCGGATCATCGGCGCGATGACGGATCCTCAAATCGGACGGGCGCTGGAGCTGATGCACAAGGATGCGGGTCGGCCGTGGACCGTCGAGAGTCTCGCGCTGGCGGTTGGAATGTCCCGCAGCCGCTTCGCCGACCGCTTCAAGGAGCTAATGGGCGATGGCCCCATGAGCTATCTGGCCGACTGGCGCCTGCAGCGCGCGCTCGTTTTCCTCGGCCAGTCCCGCGTCAATGTTCAAGAAGTGGCGACGAGGGTGGGTTATCAATCGGCGGCGGCCTTCACCCGCGCCTTCGCCCAGAAGTTTGGAGCGCCGCCCTCCAATTTTCGCGACGGCCAACAATGATGTTTGCAATTCGTCCCATATGCTTTGCCTTAACTCCCGATTAATTTGAGATTTATTGCTCTTTGTCCCAAGTGATGTGATGTCCGCTGGGCGGCGCGCTGGCGCCGATCCCGACCTAAAGAGGACATGTCATGCCGCGTATTCAGAAACTCGACCCCGTTTCGGCTTCCCAGAAAACCAAGGATTAGCTCGCTGCCGTAAAGAGCCAATTCGGCTGGGCGCCGAACCTCGCCGCCACCATGGCGCATTCGTCCGCAGCGCTCGGCGGTTATCTGGGATTGGCGGGGGCGCTTGCAGCCGGCGAGTTGCAGCCAGCCCTTCGCGAACAGATCGCCGTCGCCGTCGCCGGCGCCAATTCGTGCGATTATTGCGCCTCTGCGCACGTCATGCTCGGCGCAAAGGCCGGAATCCCGAGAGACGAGATCGAGCGCTACCTCACGGGCGTCTCGATCGATCCCAGGACCGCCGCGGCTCTCAACGTTGTCACCAAGATCGTGCGCGAACGCGGCCATCTTGCCGACGCCGATCTCGAGGCCATTCGCGCCGCCGGTTTTTCAGAGGGCGAAATCGTCGAGCTGGTGGCTCACGCCGCGATGAACATCTTCACCAACTACTTCAATCACATCGCCGGTTCCGAGATCGACTTTCCGCTGGTCAGGACGACTCGCGCGGCCGCCGAGAAGGCCGCCGCCCCTGCCGAAGCCTGAGCGGTCGCAAAGCTGCGCAAAGCCCCCATCCTGAGGAACAGGCGAGGGACGAGGGCGTCAGCGCGCATCTTTCCGCCGCCTCTTGCGCCAATGAGTGCTCCCTCTTCCTTCGAGACGCAGGCTTCGCCTGCTCCTCAGGATGAGGGAGCTTGCGGCTGTGGCGGGTAGAGCGCTAATTTCCGGGCGAAGCCTCAGCGGCCCTGAGTCATTGTCCGCACAAAGGGGATGCCGCTCAATTGAATCCTTGCCGGCCTCCCCACCTCATCATCCTCACCGCAGGCGGCACGATCGCCATGATCGGCGCCGACGCGCCCCGCCTCGACGCGAAAGCCCTCGCCGCCGCAATCCCGCAGCTTAGCGACATCGGCGACATCGAGGCGCGGGACCTTCTCGCCAAGCCCAGCGCCAGCCTGACGCTCGAAGATCTCGCGCTGATCGCAAAGGCTGCGACCGAGGCCGCGCAGACCGCCAACGGCGTCATCGTCACGCAGGGCACGGACACGCTGGAGGAGACCGCCTTCGCGCTCTCTATTCTCGCGCAGACGCAGACGCCGATCGTGCTGACGGCGGCGATGCGCAGGGCCGATCAGCCGGGCGCCGACGGCCCCGCCAATCTTCTCGCCGCCGCGCGGGTCGCCGCATCCCAAGCGGCGCGCGGCAAAGGCGTTCTCGTCGTCATGGACGATGAAATCCACGCCGCCCCGCTGATCCGCAAGACGCACAGCTTTCGCACGCACGCCTTCTCGTCGCTGCCTTTCGGCCCGATCGGCCATGTCGCCGAGGATCGCGTGCGCTTTGCGCTTCAGCCCGCGTCCTCGCTCCCGCGCCTGACCTATGGCGGCGGCGCGCCGGTGGTTCCCATTCTTGAGGCCGGACCGGGCTTTGAGCGCGAAACCATCGAGGCTCTGGCGGCATCCGCCATAGACGGCCTCGTGCTGAGCCTGCCGGGCGCGGGCCACGTCGCCGCCGCCGCCGCGCCCGACCTCGGACGGCTGGCCGAGCGCATCCCGGTCGTTTTCGCCAGCCGCACCGGCGCCGGCGAAACGCTGCGCGCCTCCTACGGCTACCCCGGCGGCGAGATCGATCTCATCGCGCGCGGACTCGTTCCGGCGCAGAGCCTCGATGCGCGCAAGGCCCGCATCGCCCTGCAGCTCCTGTTGTCGGACGGCGGCGGCGTTTCCCGCGCGCGAGAGACGTTCGCGTTGTTTTAGCGGGCTTATTCGCCGGCTTCCGAGAGGGTCGAGGCGGCCTCGCGGCGCGTAAGTGCGGCCTCGGCGCGGCCGATATAGTCGCGCGTCAGCGGGACCGCATCGAGCCTTTTGGCGAGCTGGATTTGGAACACGACGAGTCCCTCATAGCGGAAGGCGGCCTCGGAGCCGGCGAGATAGAGCTCCCACATGCGGCAGAAACCTTCGTCATAGATCGCTTTCGCCTCCTCGCGCCGCGCGAGGAACCGCTCGCGCCAGCCTTTCAGCGTTCGCGCGTAATGCAGCCGCAAGATTTCGATGTCGGTGACGATGAGGGCGCTCCGCTCGATCGCGGGCAGCATTTCGGAGAGGGCCGGAATATATCCGCCGGGAAAAATGTATTTTGCGACCCAGGGGTTGGTCGCGGCCGGCCCCGGCGCGCGGCCGATCGTGTGCACCAGCGCGACGCCGTCCTCATCGAGGAGCTGCGCGATCCTGCGGAAATAGGCGTCGTAATTCGCCAGCCCCACATGCTCGAACATGCCGACCGAGACGATGCGGTCGAAGCGCCCTTCGATTTCGCGGTAGTCGAGCATCCTGAAATCGGCCGCGAGGGGACCGAGGGCCGCGGCCCGGCGCAGGCTGACGTCGAACTGCGCCTTCGAAAGAGTGAGGCCAGTGACGCTCGCGCCGCAATATCGGGCCAGATAATTGGCGAGGCCGCCGAAGCCGCTGCCGATATCGAGCACGCTCTGGCCGGGACTGATCAGAAGCTTGGCGGCGATATGGCGCTTCTTGGCGAGCTGGGCGTCGGCGAGACCTTGCCCCTCCCGCTCGAAATAGCCGCATGAATATTGCAGATCGGCGTCGAGAAAGAGCCGGTAGATGCGCGGGTCGATGTCGTAGTGATGCGCGACGTTGCGCCTTGCGCTGAAGGCGTTGTTGGCGCGCGCGATGCGGCGCAGGGCCGCGCGCGCCTCCTGCAGCAGCCGGACCCAGCCGGATCCGCCCGTCCCCAGCCCGGGGTCCGCATGCATCAGATTTTGCGAGGCGAGCGCGACGACGTCGTAGAGGGAGCCCCGCGCTATGTCGATGCGGCCGTCCATGAACAATTCGCCAAAGCGCAGTTCAGGATCGATCATGAACAGGGTTTCGGCGCGGCGGTCGTTGAATCGAATCGCCAGCGATTCGCCAGATCCGTCTCCGACGCGGAAGCTGCGCCCCGCGGCCGTCGTGACCTCGAGCGATCCGGACCGGATCAGCCCGGCGAAGAAAGTGCGAAGCAGGTCCATTCGTCGACCCCGGACAGGAGCGGGGATCTCGATCGCTCTCGGCCGCTTGCACGCGCGCCGGCGTCCGCGATGCTCCCCGCCCAGCCTTCGCTTGGCGAAAACGCGTCGCCGATCCCGCTATAAAATCGGCGACGGCGCCGGAAAGTTCCACGCGTCGCGATTGGAAACTGCCGCGCAGCGCAGGGAGCCTGTAAAACTGTGGGGCGCGTTGGCTTCTCGCGCCAATCTCGGAGGCTGCGATGCGAACCACGCCTTCGCAAAGAACCTGGAAGTTAACCCCTAAAAACTTTGAGACCTCCACGACTTTGCATGGTCCCTCGCCGATCATGTCGCGGACCTCGTCGCCGCTTCGCCCGAGAGCGCCGCGCGGCGCGGGACAAAGCGTCACCTTCGAATTGTTTCGGACCTCGGCTGTTTTGCCTATAAAAGACTTGGGCGGTTTTGCCTGTAAAAGAAGAATCGCCCGCAAAAAGAAGGACGCGCGGCGGACGCCGGAAAGCCAAATCTTTTGCAAAAACGGGAGGACGCCATGTTCAATCGATGGATCGCCGCGGCCGCCGCGGCGATGATCGCTCTCGCACCGCCGGCCTTCGCCTGCACCGGCATCCGCCTCACCGCGCAGGACGGGACCGTCGTCGCCGCGCGAACGCTCGAATTCTCCATCGACCTCCAATCCAACGTGCTCGTCGTGCCACGCGGCTATGCGCGCACAGGTACGACGCCCGACGGCAGGGAAGGGCTGAAATGGACGTCGAAATACGCCAGCGTCGGCGCCAATGGCGTCGGCCTGCCGGTCATCTTCGACGGCTTCAACGAGAAGGGGCTTTACGCCGGGCTGTTCTACTTCCCGACTTCGGCCGGATACATGCCCTACGCGGCGGCCGACGCCGGCAAGACCCTCGCCCCGTGGGAGCTTGGCTCCTGGATCCTCGAAAATTTCGCCAGTGTCGAGGAGGTAAAGGCCAACATCGGCAATGTCATCGTCCCCGCCGTCGTCTTTCAGGGCTGGGGCTTCGCGCCGGAGGTTCATTTCAAGGTGCAGGACGCCGCCGGCGGCAGCATCGTGATCGAATATACCGGCGGCAAGCTCAACGTCTATGACAACCCGCTCGGCGTCTTCACCAACTCGCCGGCTTTCGACTGGCACATGACCAATCTGCGCAACTATCTCAATTTTTCGCTGACCAATGCGCCGCCGGTGAAGCTCGGGCCCGTCACGCTCGAACCGTTCGGCCAGGGCTCGGGGATGCTTGGCATGCCGGGCGATTTCACGCCGCCCTCGCGTTTCGTGCGCGCTGTCGCCTTCACCCAATCGGTGTTCCCGTCAAAGACGGGCGACGACGCCGTGCTCGAGGCGTTCCATATCCTCAACAACTTCGACATTCCAAAGGGCGCGGCGCGCGAGCGCGAAAAGGACGAGCACGGCAATATCCTCGCCGACTATACAAGCTGGACCGCGGCCAGCGACCTCAAGGCGAAACGGTACTATTTCCGTACTTACGACAACAGCCAGATCCGGAGCATCGACCTCCCGAAGATGAATCTCGACGCGAAGGACATCGCGACGATCTCGATGAGTGGCGCCGAGATCATCAAGCCGCTGACCCCATGAATGGCGCCATGCCGCCGCCTCGGAAAGTGGCGAATGGCGCTGTCCGCGGCTTGACGCGGGCGGCGGCTCCCGTCACCTCATGGTTAGGGGAATCATTGTCGCCAACATTCTCGCCATGACCCAAACGACGTCCGCAGCCGTCGCCGAACTCTTGACCATCCTCGATCTCGAAAAGATCGAGGAAAATATCTTCCGCGGCCGCAGCCCGGAAGTCGGCTGGCAGCGCGTCTTCGGCGGCCTCGTCGTCGCGCAGGCGCTGGTCGCCTCGGCCCGCACGGTCGAAGGCCGCGCGCCGCATTCGCTGCACGGCTATTTTCTGTTGCCCGGCGATCCTCAGGCGCCGATCGTCTATGAGGTCGACCGGCTACGCGACGGCAAGAGCTTCACGACGCGGCGCTGCAACGCGATCCAGCACGGACGCGCGATCTTCTCCCTCTCCGCCTCGTTCCAGATCGACGAGCAGGGCCTCGAACACGCCGTCGCCATGCCCGATGTTCCGCTGCCCGAGACGCTTCCGAGCGAAGCCGAGATGATGGAGAAATTCGGCTCGATCATGCCGGATCCGATCCGCCGCTGGTTTGCAAGCGACCGCCCGATCGAGACGCGTCCGGTCGATCCCTCCCGCTATGTGCGGCATGATCCAGGGGCGCCCGCGCAGAATGTCTGGCTGCGCGCGGCGGGGCCGCTGCCGGATGATCCCGCCATTCACCGCGCGGTGCTGGCTTATCTCTCCGACATGACGCTCCTCGACACGGCGCTGATCGGGCACGGCCATTATGTGTTCGACGCCAAGCTCCAGATCGCGAGCCTCGATCACGCCTTGTGGTTCCACCGGCCCTTTCGCGCCGACGAATGGCTGCTCTACGTCCAGGACAGCCCGAACTCCAGCGGCGCGCGGGGGCTGACGCGCGGCCTTCTCTTTTCCCGCGAAGGCCGGCTCATCGCGTCGGCCATGCAGGAGGGGTTGATGCGTCCGCCGCCGGCGTGAACTGGGGCCGAAGTTCGGCGCCAGATTGGCTTGGTCTCCGTGATTGCCCAGTTTTTAGGCGTTTTGTCATTTTGTGGTGCGGCGGATGTGGCGGATCTAGAGAAAGCGCGTGATTGGGGCGGAAAATGCCGGGAAATCGCTACTTCTGCTGCAATGAGGCTGATCTTTACGCCGCCGCCGCGATGCGATGCGGCGGCCCGCCGCCAGCTGGAACATGGCAAATCGGCTTTTTGCCGCAAAAAATGCGGCGTTGGCGCTGAAAAGGCCCGGCGCTTGCTAAGAAGCGTGGCATGCATGGGCGCCGATAACGCGCCTTGCTGTTTAGCGGCGGGCCGGCTCACGGACAAATCGGCGGCTCTCAGGTAGACGCAAACGGGAAAATCCACATGAAAATCGTTGTTGCGATCATAAAGCCGTTCAAGTTGGACGAGGTC
>JBKQMI010000245.1:0-3396 GCA_052146775.1 Methylocella sp.
TGACCCACTGCAGAAGTGGCCGAGATCGTGCGGATGATCGCGGAGCCGCGACCGCCGCCTTTGGCGACCACGTCGAAAGAGCACTCGCGCGTCATCAGTTCCGGCCAAACCATGGGAGAGGCGCGTCCGGATGACAGCCAATTTTGCGATTTCCCTGGTCGGAAGGCCTGCTCAGGTCGGCCGCCCGCGATCCTGCGCTCCGGCGGCGGTCTCCGCGATCGCGTAGCCTTGTCAAAGGCTGCAAATTAAGGGAAAGTTGCATCCGAACCTGGGCTATCCGGTGATTCCCGGATCAAAATCCGAAGCTACGTCATTGAGAGAGCCGAGAGGCCCGAGGGCTAAACGATGAGCATCGATCAAGCTGTTCCGACGATCCTCAAGGACGCAGCAAAATATCGCTTTCTTACAGTCATCTTCACAGTGGTTCTCGCATCCTCCGCTCTGTATTTTGGCCGCGTCGTCTTAGAGCCGATCGCCTTCGTGCTATTCGTAATGGCTCTTGTCGAGCCTTTCCAAAAAGCGGCCGAGGGGAGGTTTGGAAAGGGGTTGGCGGTTACCTTCACCATCACTTTAACACTGGTTGTCCTCTCGCTTCTCGTAGGGGCTATTGTCTGGAGCGTCAGTGACATTATCCATTGGGGTTTTGCAAATTTAGAACGGTTCCAGTCCTTATACGCGAGAACGACGCAGTGGCTTCAGGAGCATGATCTTTTTGTAGTTGATCTCGAGAGCCTGGGTTCGTTCTCCTTTGCGGGTGTGTTCAAAGCCGTTGCGGGATATGTCAACTACCTTATTGGGTTTGCGCTTGTCGTCTTTTTATTCTTGGCGTTTGGTCTGGCCGAAATGGACGAGTTCAAACTGAAAGCCATAGCGCTAGACAAAGAAATCAGCGGGTGGAGCTTGTTGGAGACGATCGGCGAGATCGCCGAAAGAATCCGGAAATACATGCTCATACGCACCCTGGCCAGTGTCGCGACCGGCGTAGCGGTCTTCATCTTCACGCTTTCCGTTGGGCTTGAGCTCGCGGTCGCATGGGGCGTAATATCCTTCGTGCTAAACTACATTCCCTATGTCGGTTCTTTGATAGCCGTCGTCCTACCGGTGATATTCGCGACCGCACAATTCGAATCCTGGCAGATGGCCGCTTTCATTTTTGGAAGTTTGTACCTGATCCAATTCGTCATCGGCAGCTACCTGGAGCCCATTCTGACAGGCAATGCGCTTTCAATTTCACCCTTCGTGATGCTATTGGCGTTTTTAGCATGGGACTTTCTTTGGGGCATGCCCGGCGCCTTCATCGGGCTCCCGGTGACGATCGCGCTTTTCACGATCTGGCAACGGAGCCCTTCGACGCGTTGGATCGCAAATCTCATGTCAACAACAGCCCCGGGACGTTAACCACATGGAAGCCGAGTTTTCGGCGCTCGTGCGGAACCGCAAGAGCAATAAGAACTTGTTCCAGAACCATATATATTTTCAAATCAAATCTATTTCAAAACTTCCATCGGCGCGCGAATAGCACGCTGTCGAGTCCTTCGATCTGGAGGTGGCCTCGCGGGAATCTCCAGTCCGCCTGAAAGGCTGGGCTCGCCTTCCATAAAGAAGACCATCAGCACGACCGGCTGTGGAGCGTCTCGACATAGAAGAGCCGTCAAAGGGAGTTCGGGCTTGAGGCGCGCAACAGGAAAGGAGCAGAATCGTGTTAAGACGAATCCGCCCTGAATGCTGCGACCACAGGGTCGTGGCTGAACTGCTGCTGGTATGGGCACCACGATACCGGGGAACGCCCGGGCGACGCGAAGCCCGGCGCGCTTCCAAACAAGGAAACAACGGCTGCGACGATCGCTAAGCCATGAAAAATCCTTCGCCACATATTGTGAATGTAATAGCTCACCGTCTCATTTGACAAGATCGGAGTATGGCCAATGTCCGTTTTTGTGGCGCGTAACTGCCGCGCGAGAATGCTCTTGTTGCGGCGGCAATTTGAGGGCGAGCGGACTCGTCCAAACGAAGCCGAACGGCGCATGTTGACCGAAGGAGACACTTGCCTGTGCAGTGCGGTTCGCTAGGTGGTGTTCACGCTGACTTATCTCCGCGAAATGGATATCCTGCACGACGAGAGCTTATCTCAGTAGGTCAGTCGGCACCGACATTGACGATATCATGACACTTCGCGCCGCTGGAAAGACTCCGCGATCCCGCGGGCCTCTCCGTGCCTTAACCGAGATGAACTCTTTCTAGTTTGAACCCATTTTTTTGCGCTCCAGCGCGCTCAAACGCGAAGGTTCGGCCTTGTCAACACCGGTCTTCAGGGACAGATTTACGTTTAACCGTCACGTCTGGGGAATATATGTTAAATTATGACGCGGCCATAGTACGGAGAAACGCCATGAACGAACTAATAACGCGCGTAAGCGGAGCGACTGGATTGGACGACGCAACCGCGCAGACGGCAATCGGACATGTGCTCAGGTTCATGCTTGACCACGCGGGCGAAAGCAATGTGGCGGAGTTTGTCGGCAAAATACCCGGCGCTCATCAGGCCATAGAGGCCGCCGCCGCCACAGGCGATGCTGGCGTGACAGCGGCGATTGGGGCGGTGAAGGGCGCTATTGGTTTCGGTAAGATCGATATGAATATTCTCGGCGGCAAATTGGGCAACCTTGGTCTGAGCGAAAAGCAGATGCGGGCGCTTTTGAAAGAAGTTTTTGCTTACGCCGAATCGTTGGTTGGTAAGGAGGGCGTCGCGACAATAACCGGCGCGATGCCGCACTTATCGCAATTCATGGGGGAAACGGCTTAAATATCTTCCAAGCCGGGATTCGCCAGATGTACTACGTCTTCGTAGCCGGCGAGCCGTCCAAAGACGGCTTGCCGCAGCAATCCTGCCAAGGCGTGCCGGCCATTCTTTCCGTGCGCGCCTCTGCCAGAACCTCGCTCGCCATGTCCGTCAGTCCGAGCGCGTCGTCGAGTTCGCGGTAGGCAAGCAAGCCGGCGCCGGAGGTCACGACCGAGCCGCGAAATTGCAGCTTCAGGCGGCGGTCGAAATAACGCCGGACGACAGTCATTCGGTTTCGCCCGACGGGATTAGTCATCGCCCCCGCGCTCAAAGAACGCTGGCCTAAACCAGCTCCACGATCCTGCGCTGGGCCTCGGAGTGCGACTCGATGTAACGCTGGGTCGTTTGACAGGTTAGAGTGTCCGGCGAGCGCCTGGATGTCCCGCAGCGACCCGCCGACCGTCGAGATCTTTCGCGCCGCGTTGGTGATGAAGGTTCGTCGCCCGCTGTGGCTGGAGCAGCCGGAGAAGCCGAGGTCTCGATACCAACGGGAGAACAGGTTGACGATCGCCTGGGAAGAGGTCTGGGTAGTCCGCTCCGTCGTGATCACAAAGGTG
>JBKQMI010000246.1:0-8509 GCA_052146775.1 Methylocella sp.
CTCCTGGGGGTGTTTCACGTGAAACAGGTCAACGGGGTGTTTCACGTGAAACACCCCCTCGCCTTTTAGCCTATGAGGCGTGTCTTTTCCAGCGTGCGCTCTGGCGGAAAGTGTTTCACGTGAAACAGCGTGCGGGGGTGTTTCACTTGAAACACCCCCGGGGCCAGTCCGGCGCTATTTGCCGATGCAGAAGCGAGAGAAAATGTCGCCCAGGATATCCTCGACATCGACGCGCCCGATCAGCCGCTCCAATGCAAACAGCGCGGCGCGCAGATCCTCCGCCAGAATCTCAATCGGGGCATCCGGCTCTGCCTGGATCCGCGCTAGGGCCTCGGCGGCGCCAGCGAAAGCTTTACGGTGCCGTTCCTGCGTGATCAGGCCGGCATGGCCGGCTCCGCTCAGCGAAGTGGTGAAATCGGCAAGTTCTTTCAGCAGGACATCGATATTTTGGCCGGTTTCGGCGCTGATCGAAAGCGCGTGCGCCGCGATCCCGGCCTCGGGCGGCGCAAGATCGCACTTTGTCAAGATTCGCCAGATGAGGCCATTTCCCAATCTTACATCCGGCTCGACAGGTTGTCCGGGCTCGCTGAGCCACAGGACCAGATCGGCGTTTCTCGCCCTCCCCAGCGCGCGCGCAATCCCGGCCAGCTCGATTGCATCCTTACTTTCTCTCAAGCCCGCCGTGTCGATCAGCGTTGCCGCGCAGCCGCCGAGGTCGAGATGCACTTCGATGGCGTCCCGCGTGGTCCCGGCTATCTGCGAGACGATGGCGACGTCGCGGCGCGCCAGAGCGTTCATGAGCGTCGATTTTCCGGCGTTGGGCGGCCCTGCGATCACGATTGTGACGCCTTCGCGGATTCGTTCCCCGGCGCCGACGGCGAGCTCCGCCTTCAGGGACTGGAGCACGGGCCGCACCAGCGGGCCGACGCGGCGGCTGAGGGCCTGCGGCACATCGCCTTCGTCGGGAAAATCGATTTCCGCCTCGACCAGCGCGGAGGCTTCAAGCAGCGCGGCGCGCCAGCGCTCCGCCTCGCGGCTGAGGCTTCCCTGCATCTGCCGCAAGGCCTGCCGGCGCTGCCACTCGGTCTCGGCGTCAATCAGATCGCCGAGCCCCTCTACTTCGACGAGGTCGATCTTACCGTTCAAGAGTGCGCGGCGGGTGAATTCGCCGGGCTCCGCCGCGCGGGCTCCCGGAAATTCGCCGAGGCTCTTAATTAGCCGCGCGACGACCGCGCGGCCGCCGTGGATGTGGAATTCGGCGCAATCCTCGCCGGTGAAGCTGCGCGGCGCGGGGAAGAAAAGGACAAGCCCGGAATCGATCGCCTCGCTTGTGGCGGGGTCTTTCAGTGTCGCGAGGCTCGCCCGGCGGGGTTCCGGCACCCGGCCCGCCACACTCTTTATAATATAGGACGTCGTGGGGCCTGAGAGGCGAACGACCGTGATCGCCGCCCGGCCGGCGCCGGAACTGATGGCGAAGATCGTGTCTTCTGTCCCGGTGATGGCGCGATCCCCTTTGTTTAATTACGGCGCATGCCGGCTCGCGACAGCGGTTTGATGGCAGGTCTAGGATGCCCGTCCCCGCGCCGCTCATCAAGCGTCGAAAGGGCGCGTCGAATATCAATATAGAGACAATATATTAAGTGCGCTCGATCGCCTTGCGGCGGGACGGCTCTGTCGAAACCGGAATTGCGCACACCCGGCGGCCGGATCCAAGATCTTTGCGCGCGGTTGAATCGGCAATTGGTACGGCTTGACCAATTTGAGGCCAGTTCCGAGCGCATCGAAAGACGCCATGATTTTGCGGCTCCGAGTCTCTGAGGGCCGTTGTCCTAGGCGAATCCCTCGGAGTTGTAGCAAACCCAAGGAATCACACGCCGAGAGGCCAATCAACCAATTTCCGCTCAGGCTCTCAACCGGACGCGAGCTTTACCGACCGTGAGACTTATTCGTGCGGGTAGATGATAATCGAAAGATAGGTCATAGGGAGTTCGATCAGCTCCTCGGCCCGTGCGGCGCCGCGGGTTGAAGAACAGCGTGTCGCCCGGCTCCGAGCGATAGCTGCTGTCTGCGTGGCGATAAAGCGTCTCGCCCGTCAGCGTATAAATGAAGTTCGACGCCAGCGCGCTGAAACGAAGTGTAGGGCCGCCCTTCCTCGGAAAGAGCAATGAGGAATGGCTCGACGACTATGCCGTCGCCGAGCGAATGTCCGAGCAATTGATAGCGATGGCCAGCCCTGGCGCCGCGCCGCTCGATGTTGACGCCGTGTTCCGTTTTGACAAAAAAGACGGTCATGATGCTCCTCGAACCGTTGGAAGAAGGACGAAAACGGCTGATCGAGCGCCCAAGCCAAAGACCGCAGCATCGACAAGGATGCAGCGCTTTGGCCGGTCTCGATCTTGGACCGCAGGCCCGTCGACAGATGCGCCGTCGACGCGAGCTCGGAGGCCGTCATGTCGAGACGCTTGCGATGCATTCGTATTTGCGCCTCGATCGCTTGCGCTAGGAAGTGTGGACTGTTGGGATTCACACGGCGAGCGGCACGTGATTCAAGGCTGTCTTTTGGAGACCAGCCATGGGTGTTCTGGACCGTTTGATTCTTCGGGATGATCAGTGGGGGCGGCTGTCGCGCCACATCGTCGGTGACGATCGGACGGGCGGATCATCTGGCCGCGACAACCGGGTGTTCGTGGAAGCGGTGCTATGGATCGTGCGGACGGGCTCGCCCTGGCGCTGTCCGCCCGAGGTGTTCGGGGAGTGGAACAGCGTCTTCCGCCGCTTCCGCCGCTGGAGCCACAAGGGCGTCTGGCGGCGCATCTTGGCGGCCATGTTGGATGATCCCGACTTTGAATATATGATCGTCGACTCCACCATCATTCGCGTGAGCGCCAAAATCCATTGGGCTGTTCGTAATTGAGGCTGTCCCATACGCTTCATCCTGACCGCCAGCCAGAAGGGCGACGCGCCCCAGGCTGGGCCACTGATAGAAGGCCTGCCCGCCCAAGCGGTCATTCCCGACAGCGGGCGCTTCGAGTTTCGGCTCGCCGATGGCTCCGCCAATCCCTACCTGCTGCAGGCGAGCGTCATCGAACCAATCGCCATCCGGGCAAACGGTCCGATTTCGACATGTATGCCGAGCTGGAGAAGTACAACGGCGCGAAGAAGCTGCCGCGAAACCTTCTCGACGCGCTGCGAAACTTCGAAAACTTCGCCGTCGTCAGGGGGGGTTGGCGAAGCGTTCGTTAATTCATACGCAAAGCTCAAGCACTCGCCGGCGGGCATGGGCTCGCCACAGCCCATGACCTCGCCAAGGCGTTCGGCGTCCGCAATGTCGCGGTCGTCGAAAAAGGCTGGATCGGCTCCGGCGACGCCGGCGGCAACACGACGATCATCCGCTCCAACTATCTGTTCGCCGGCAACATCCCCTTTTACGAACTGGGCATGAAGCTGTAGGAAGGCCTTGAGCAGGATTTCAACGACGACGCCATGGTTGTCCCAGCGCGGCGCGCTCAATCTCTACCACAGCGTCGCGCAGCGCGACGCCTTCGCGCGGCGCGGCACTGCGATGCGCCTGCACGGAGTAGGCGCGGCGGCTCGACCGCGCAGCGACGAGCGGGCGCCGACGGCGCCTACTGCACGCGGTGGGGCGGGTGCACCCATTCGCTGAGATGCGGCTGCAGTTCGTCATCCGGGACCTTGGTCAGATCCTTTGCGAGCGCGCCGCGCAGCTTGTCCGACGCCGGCTTGTCCAGGCTTTCGCGCAAATCGGCCAGAATATGGCTCGGCGCGACGAGGACGAGCTCATCGAAGGCGTCTTGTCGCGATGATTGCAGGAGCCAGGCCCCGAGATCCCTGGCGAAGCGTTCTTTCGCGGCCTCATGCGGATCTGTGCGCGGCTCGGCGCCATGGCGGGCCACGGCCGCGCTTTCATGAACGCGCCCCGGCTGGTCGGCGCCAAGATCCGACGAGCGCAGATGCGCGCTCTGCGAGTCGATGCGGTCATGCGTCTGCAGCACGCCGTCCTCGCGCGGCGCGACGATGCGCGCATGCTCGCCATCGGCGACGACGATCCACAACTTCAGATGTTTTACCATGGCTGCGCCTCAGTTTATTTGCCGCCGCCGATCGCCTCGTCCGCGGCGCCGGTCTCATTGCGTCGTGCTTTACATCCGATCGCGGCGAAAGGCCATGCGCCAAGTCATGCCGGCAAATCTTGCGCGCAATCATGGCGCGCCGCCGCTGGCCTCGAATGGAGCCAGGCGGCTTCAAATTACGTTAAGCATCGCAAAAGAAATCCGGCCGATATGGAAAATCTTCGCCAATTTTTTAACCGCCTCGTCTACCCTTTGCGCCGGCGCAAAATCGTGATGCTGCGTCAGGCGCCACTTTCGGTCTTACGGGCGGCAAAGATCAGCCACAATTAGAATCTCTTAATGCAAAGTAACCATTATGGCGCAGCTTTAGCTGTCGCGGAGCCAGGCGTTCCGCCAAGCGGCACTTGTAAGGGGTCAGAACATGAGCGAGCCAGTGACGACGCGGCGGCCGCTGATCGCGTTCGACGAGGGCGAACGGCGCATTGGCCGGCCCGTAACAGCGCAGGCCGAAATAGCGCATGTCAAAGAGGGCATGGCGTTCCCGGACATCATTCGTTTCGGCGGCGACCCGGGCGAAAGCGCGTCGGCATATGAGGCCGCGGCTGAAGATTTCGCGCTGAATTTGCCGCCCGCCGCGCATTCGCCGGCGCCCGAACCCGTCATCCGGGGCGATTTTGCCGCCATCGAGGCGGCGCTGCTCGGCGCGACGCGGCCGGGCGCGGCTGTAGCGGAACCGGCGGAGTCGCGAAAGGCGCCAGCATGGGCGCGTTTTGACTTGCGCGCCTCACGCGCGGACGCTGAAGCGCCGGCCCCCCATTTCCCCGTCCTTTCGATCGAAGGCGCGGATGCTCCGGAATATCCGGCGCTCCTCCCGTCGGAGGCCGGCGACGCCGCGCTTTACCCTGACGCGGGCGTATCCTCGGACAGTTTCATTCTTTTCGACGATGCGGCCGTCTCCGGCAGCGCGGCGATCGCCGACGAAGATAAAAGATCGCGGCGTCCGATTTATATCATGGCGGCGCTCGTGCTCGCCGGCGTCGCCGGCATAACCGCGACCTCGTTCAGGCGGGATGGCGCCGGCGAGATGGCGCAAGTGGCCTCAAAACCCGTCGTGATCGCGCCGATCGCCGCCGAAAGCGTGCCGCCGCCGTCAAGCCAGAGCGCGCAGGCCACGGGGGAGATGAGCGCGGCGGCCCAGGCGCAACAGGCTTCTCTGCAGCAGACCTCCGCGCAGCAAGCTTCAGGCGTGGAGGGCGCGCCGCCGGCCGGAGCCGGCGCGCCGAACCCGCCGCCGGTTGGCGCGGCGGCGGACGCCACGCCCCGCGTCATCTCGCTCAGCGAACCGGTCGGCGCGCCGAGCGCCGCCATGGCGCTCCCCGCGGCGCCTCCCCCGCCAAGCGAACTGGCGACCGGAAGCATTCTCGCGCCCCCGCCGCCCGGCAAAGCGCAAATGCTGGCCGAGCCCTCCGTCAAGGCGGCGTTTGGCGAGGCGAAAAAAGTGAAGACCGCGGCGGTGCGGCCGGACGGCAGCCTCGTGAAGGCCGAGCCGCCGGCCACAACCGCTCCGCCGCAAATCGCGCTCAACAAGGATCACCCGGCGAAGCCGTCGCTGGCCAAGGCCACGGCAGCGGTCAAGACGGCAGCGGTCAAGGCGGCGAAAGTTGCGCATGTGACGCCGCCGCACCCCGCCGTCGTCGCGACAAAGCAGGCCAAGCCCGCGGCTGTCGCGACCGCGGCCAAAGTAAAGCCGGCGACCGACCAGGACGCGCAACCGGCGCCTGCCCCTCAGGCCGCGACGGAGCGGACCCCCGCTCCGGCCCCGACGGGAGCCCTCGCTTTTGTCGACACCGCAGTGAACTCCATCACGGGCGCGACAGGGAAATTGCTCGATTGGGGCCGCACCGCGAGCAGCGGCGCGCATAACTGATCGACCCGCATCGACCGGGGCGCCCGCGAGGCGCCCCAAGCAAGTCCAGAAGGGCATGTCGCCAAGCGCAGGCGATCGCGCCCTTTTTTATCGGTCCAGGAGTATTTTCGAGCGAAGCGAATGCCTCGCTTCGGCCGCCGCTTTTCTCGATTCCCTTTGGGCGAAAAGCGGCCGCCGCAATTGCGCTCGCCGGCCCGCGTGAAGAAAATGCGATAAAATAAAAAGTTAGAGCTGTCTTTCGATTCCATGGGATCGAAAGATGCTTTAGCCCCTCCTCCGCCTGCCCGGCCCCGCGCGGCCGGAACATCGGGCCCGAGAGCGGGAGCCGCTCTCGGGGCGCAATCTGAAAAATTTGCAGAGATTTCGGATAGGATCGTGCGGTAGAAGCATCGCGCCGCTCGCGCCTGGAGCCGAAATGA
The DNA here is from genome assembly GCA_052146775.1 of Methylocella sp. Taxonomy (GTDB): domain Bacteria; phylum Pseudomonadota; class Alphaproteobacteria; order Rhizobiales; family Beijerinckiaceae; genus Methylocapsa. The sequence goes on from JBKQMI010000246.1 coordinate 6,438, forward strand.
CGAAATCCCTGGCGGAATCGCCGCAAGCCGAAATTCCGCCGCTGCGGCAACGGAACCTCCAGCTTTTCGTCGCCGCGCGCATGGCTATGGCGTTCTCCATGCAGATGCAGAGCGTCGCCATCGGTTGGTATGTCTATCTGCTGACAGGCAGCCCTTTGAGCCTCGGCTTCGTCGGGCTCGCGCAATTTCTGCCCGCGATCCTGCTCGTCCTCGTGACCGGCCACGTCGCCGACCGGTTCGATCGCCGCCGGGTCGTCATCATGAGCCTCGCCGTGCAGGCTTTCGTCTCGATCGCCCTTCTCCCCGCGATCTTCAGCGCGACGCCGCAAGTCTGGCTGATCTACGCCATCGTCTTCATCCTTGGCGCCGGGCGATCCTTTTCCCAGCCTTCGCTCGCGGCGCTGCTGCCCAATGTCGTCTCTCTCGACGATTTCCCCCGCGCGGTGTCGATTTCGACGTCCTCGCTGCAAATCGCCATGATCGGCGGCCCGGCGTTAGGCGGACTGCTGCTGGCCTGGAACGGCCCCGCGCTGTTTTGCCTCGCCGCCGCGCTCAACGGCGTCGCGGCCCTTATGCTGGCGCGCGTTCGAGCGAGGCCGACGCTCGTCGCGAGCCGCGAGTCGGGCGCCGCCAGCCTCCTCGCCGGATTTTCCTATCTGCGCGCCAATCGCCTCGTTCTCGGCGCGATCTCGCTTGATCTCTTCGCCGTGCTGCTCGGCGGCGTCACAGCCCTGCTGCCGATTTTCGCGCGCGACATTCTCGCCGTGGGACCGACGGGATTGGGCCTGCTGCGCAGCGGCCCGGCCATCGGCGCCGTGCTGGTCGGGCTTGTTCTCGCCCGGCATCCGCTGCGCGAGAATGTCGGCGCGATCCTGCTTTCGGCGGTTGCGGGCTATGGCGCGGCGACGATCGCGTTCGCGTTTTCGCGATCCTTTGCTCTCTCGGTAGCGGCGATGATCGCGCTCGGGGGCTTCGACATGGTGAGCATGGTGCTGCGCCAGACGATGGTGCAGCTCGGCACGCCGGAAGCGATGCGCGGCCGCGTCGGCGCGATCAATTCCGTCTTCATCGGCGCCTCGAACCAGCTTGGCGATTTCGAAGCAAGCGTCGCCGCCGTCTTTCTGGGCGCGGTCGGCTCGGCCATTTTCGGCGGGGTCGGGACCCTGATCGTCGTCGCGCTCTGGGCCTGGCGCTTTCCGGAGCTGCGCCGCGCCAATCGGCTCAACTGAAAACGCCCGCATCCCGCTTTAGCTGTTTATTCCATCGACTATGTAAGCTGCATCCCCTAAATTGCGTTCCACCCAATTGGCGGACGGCGCATCGGAAAGGGCCGCACATGAACCCAAGGATCAAGAAGCCCCGCGCGGGCGAGGCGCGTCATTGGAACATCGAAGCCGTCGTCTCCGACCTGCGCCATCTGCGCACCGCGGATCATGAGAAACGCGCCGGACCCGTGAAGCTGCCCTCCCGCAAGGCGCTGGTCGCGATCATGGAGGGTTTCAGCGCCGCGCTGTTTCCCCATCGTCTGGGGCCGGTGGACTTCACCGAAGAAGGGGTGGATTTCTTCGTCGGCCACACGCTGGACGTTGCGTTGACCGAACTCCTGAAGCAGGTGCGCCTCGAATTCGCGCTGACCTCGGGCGTCGCCGACCTCATAGATCCCGAATCCGACCGGGCGGCGAACGTCGCGTCGGCTTTCGCCAGCCAATTGCCGAACGTTCGCGCCCTGCTCGACACCGATATCCGCGCCGCTTTTGACGGCGATCCGGCGGCGCGCAGCATCGACGAGGTGCTGATCTGCTATCCGGGCGTCACCGCGATCATCCATCAACGCCTCGCGCATATTCTCTACAAGCTCGGCGCGCCGCTGCTGGCGCGGATGATCACCGAGATCGCGCATTCGGCGACGGGGATCGACATTCATCCGGGCGCCGAGATCGGCGAGCGGTTCTTTATCGATCACGGCACGGGCGTCGTCATCGGCGAGACGACGATCATCGGCCGCAACGTGCGCCTCTATCAGGCCGTGACGCTCGGGGCGAAGCGCTTTCCGACCGACGAGCATGGCGCGC
>JBKQMI010000247.1:0-18038 GCA_052146775.1 Methylocella sp.
CGCCCTCAACACGAACCTGCAGAAGTCGATCCGCTATGTGATCCGCATGGAGCCCGGCGTCCAGACGCCCGAAGAGACGCTGGAGCTGGCATCGGGTTCATGTCGCGATTCCGCCTGGACCCTCGTCCAGATCCTGCGCAATCTCGGCCTCGCGGCGCGCTTCGTCTCCGGCTATCTGATCCAGCTTCGCGCCGACATCGAGCCGCTCGAAGGGCCGAAAGGCACGCAGGTCGATTTCACCGATCTGCACGCCTGGGCCGAGGTCTATTTGCCGGGGGCAGGCTGGATCGGCATGGACGCGACGTCGGGCATGTTCTGCGCCGAGGGTCATATCCCCGTCTCCGCGACGCCGCATTACTCGACCGCCGCGCCGATCTCGGGCGCCGTCGAAGGCGGCGTCGGCGTCGAGTTCGAGTTCGACATGCGCGTGACGCGGATCGCCGAAGCGCCGCGCATCACGGCGCCCTTTTCGGACGAGGCCTGGGAGAAGCTCGACGCGCTGGGCGAGAAAGTCGACGCCGATCTGAAGGCGCAGGACGTTCGCCTCACGATGGGCGGTGAGCCGACCTTCGTCTCGATCGACGATTATCAGTCGCCCGAATGGAACACGGCCGCCGTCGGGCCGACGAAGCGCGCCTTCGCGGACGCCCTGATCCGCCGGGTGCGCGACCGCGTCGCCCCGGGCGGCATGCTGCATTACGGCCAAGGCAAGTGGTATCCGGGCGAAAGCCTGCCGCGCTGGGGTTTTTCGCTGTACTGGCGCAAGGACGGCCAGCCGATCTGGGGAAATTCCGACCTCATCGATGCGGTCGGCCGGACGGTCGAGACGGAGCTGGAGAAAGCGCCGGGGGCGGCCGACATCGTCTTTACCGAGGATCACCGGGCCAAAGCAGAGGCGCTGACCCGCGGCATCGCCGAATTTCTCGGCGTCGACGACGCATGCGTCATGCCCGCCTACGAGGATCCGGCGACATGGCTCGTCAAGGAAGGCAATCTGCCGGAGAACGTCGATCCGCTCGATCCGAAAATCGAGGACGCGGAAGAGCGCAATCGCATGATCCGCACCTTTTCGCGCGGCCTGACCAGGCCGACGGGCTTCGTGCTGCCGGTGCAGCGCTGGAACGCGCCCGCCCGTATGTCGCGCGGCCTGCGCTGGGTCAGCGAGAAATGGTGTCTGCGGCGCGGCAAACTCTTCCTTGTGCCGGGCGATTCCCCGGTCGGCTACCGGCTGCCTCTGGCTTCGCTGCCCTGGGTGCCCGCGTCCTCCTACCCCTACATTCATTCGCAGGATCCGCTTGAGGAGCGCGGTCCCCTGCCGGATGCGCGCACGCTCACCCAGCGCGTCGAGCATTTCCAGCGCTCAATCGAGCCGCCGGATACGCGGCAGGACCGCCTCGAGCAGGAGATCATCGAAGGCGCAGTGCGAACCGCGCTTTCAGTCGAGCCGCGCGACGGCGTGATCTGCGTGTTCATGCCGCCGGTCGAGCAGCTGGAGGACTATCTCGAACTCGTCGCCGCGGTCGAGGTCGCAGCCGCGGACATCAAGACCCCGGTTCATATCGAGGGCTATCCGCCGCCCTACGATCCGCGCATCGAGGTCATCAAGGTGACGCCCGATCCCGGCGTCATCGAAGTCAACATCCAGCCGGCCGCCAGCTGGCGCGCCGCCGTCGAGACCACGAAGGGCCTTTATGAGGACGCGCGCCAGGTTCGTCTCGGCGCCGACAAATTCATGATCGACGGCCGCCACACCGGCACCGGCGGCGGCAATCACGTCGTCCTCGGCGGCGCGACGCCGCAGGATTCGCCCTTCCTGAGGCGGCCGGATCTTCTCAAAAGCCTCGTCCTTTATTGGCAGCGGCATCCCTCGCTGTCCTATCTGTTTTCGGGCCTTTTCATCGGCCCGACCAGCCAGGCGCCGCGCGTCGACGAGGCGCGCCTCGATCAGCTCTACGAACTCGAAATCGCGCTCGCCAACACGCCGGGTCCCGATCAGTCGATCCCCCTCTGGTTGATCGACCGGCTCTATCGCAATCTGCTCGTCGATGTGACCGGCAATACGCATCGCGCGGAAATCTGCATCGACAAGCTCTATTCGCCGGATGGGCCGACCGGCCGGCTTGGTCTCGTCGAGTTCCGCGCCTTCGAAATGCCGCCCGACGCGCGCATGAGCCTTGCGCAGCAGTTGCTCCTGCGCGCCCTCATCGCGTGGTTCTGGCGCGAGCCGCAAACGGGCTCGCTGGTGCGCTGGGGCACGGCGCTGCATGATCGCTTCATGACGCCGTATTTCGTCTGGCAGGATTTTTTAGGCGTTCTCGCCGACCTTCAGCGAGCCGGCTATGCGTTCGATCCGGTCTGGTTCGAGGCGCAGCGCGAGTTCCGCTTTCCCTTCTACGGCGCGATTGAACCCGGCGGCGTCAAGATCGAGGTGCGGCAGGCGCTGGAGCCCTGGCATGTGATGGGCGAGACGGGCGCCATCGGCGGCACCGTGCGTTTCGTCGATTCCTCGATCGAACGTCTGCAGGTCAAGGCCGAAGGCTTTGTCGAAGGCCGCCACGTGATCGCGTGCAACGGCCGCCGTATGCCGATGACCTCGACCGGCGCCGTGGGCGAGGCCGTCGCCGCGGTGCGCTTCAAGGCTTGGCAGGCCGCCGTTGGCCTGCACCCGACGGTTCCGGTCCATGCGCCGCTGACCTTCGATCTGATCGATAGCTGGAGCGGGCGTTCGGTCGGCGGCTGCGTCTATCATGTCGCCCACCCGGGTGGGCGCAACTATGAAACCTTCCCGGTGAATTCCTATGAGGCGGAGGCGCGTCGCCTGGCGCGATTCCTCGACTTCGGCCACACGCCCGGAGCGATGGCCCCGCCGCCGGACGAGCGCACGGCCGATTTCCCGCTGACGCTGGACTTGCGTCGGCCGCGGGGGGCATAGGCGGCTGTTCTCAATCACCGCCCAAAACAACAGCAGTGACAGCGCCGGGAAAGGCGGTTGCGTCATTCGGCCGCCATAAACCCCGCGTAACGCTCCCCGCGCCGGGCGGAATCAAGTCCCGCGATAACGAAAGTGCGTCGCCATAGACGCCATGCAGTCGGACATCCGCTTGCTCAGGAGGGATTGAACGTGAAAAAAACCATCATCGCCGCGCTCGCCGCCTTCATCACCATGGGAACCATGATCGCTTCGGTCGAAGAGGCGAATGCGGTTGTCTGCGCGCGCGGCGTTTATCGGGCCGGTTGCGCCGGGCCGCATGGCGCCGTCGCCGTCCGCCGCGCTCCTGTCGTCGTCGCGCCCCGCCGCGCGGTCATCGTGCGCTAGACCTTTGATCCTCTAGAAACCTATTCAAATCGGCTGGCCGCGCGCGGTGGAAAATCTCGGCGCGCGGACCCGAACGCGAGCCGAATGCGGCGCTTCGGTCGTTGTTTGAAAATGCTTTAAACGCCAAGGAGTAATAGCGAATGAAGAGACTTACCCTGATGCTGGCCTGCGGCGCCTCGCTTTGCGCGGCTTCCGCGCAGGCCCAGGTCATGATCGACATGCGGCGCGTCACCTGCGCCGATTACCTCGCGATGTCGCCGGCCGACGCCATCCTCGCCTCCTCGTGGCTCAGCGGCTGGTTCAATCAGAAAGCCGGCTATACGACTGTCGATTTCAAGGCTTTTCAGCGAAACGTTGAGAGCGTCACCAAATGGTGCGGCTCCAATCCCAACGAAACGCTCATGAACGGCCTGCAACGCGCCACGGCCCCCAAATAATTTATGCTGAGGAGAAGTTTCGTGAACAAGAACATTGCAGCCGCCGCCATTGCGCTCGGCATCGGATTCGCTCCGGCCGCGCAGGCGCAAGTCGTCCTCGATCTGTCGCTGATCACCTGCAAGCAACTCACCGAATTGCCGAACGAGCAGGCCCCCTTCATCACGGCGTGGCTCGCCGGCTATTTCAGCTCGAAGGTGGATCGCTCGACGATCGATCTGCGTTATCTCGATCGCAACACCAAGGTCGCCACGGAATATTGCAACAGCCATCCGTCCGAGACCCTGATGCAGGTCGTTGAGAAGACCGCAAAGTAACGCGTCGCCCGGATCAAGCGGGAGGCGGTCTGCGCCGCCTCACCGCGTTCAGAATCGCTATGGCCGCCGGAGACGCGAAGAGCCGCTCGACCGGCGGGCTGATCTTGCGCCGCCAGTTCGGACGCTCGCGGTCGGTGCCGGGCAGGTTGGTCGCGATCGTCTCCATGGCGAGATCGTCGGCTTGAACCAGCACGAGGGCGGCGCCCGATCGCGCCACGAAATCATGCACGGCCGCCGCCGCCGCGGCGTCCAGCGGCGCATCAAGGTCGATGCCTTGCGCCGAAAAATCGCCCTCTGAAAAATCGCTCGTGGAAAGCGCGCCGACGAGTTCGGCCTTTTCGACGGCGCGGGCCGCGAAGGCTACGGCTTCGTCCGGCAGGCAGCCGAGCGCGGCGGCCTCGTCAAGATCGGCGCCCCGCCACCAGCCGGCGAGCGGCGGCAAATCATGCGTCGCGACGCAGGCGGCCGAGAGCGCCGGATAGTTTTCCGGCGGCGCGAATGCGATCCCCTCGCGCTCGAACCGCATGACGCGGTAGGAGAGAATGTTGGCTTTGGCGAGATCGTCGCGCATACCTTCGGGAACGGTGCCGAGGTCTTCGCCGACAACCGCCGTCTGTGCCCGCACGCTCTCCAGCTTCACCTGTCCGAGCAGCGCCTCGAAGGGGCAGGCGAGATAGGCGCCATCGGCCCCCTTCGCGCCCTCCGGCACGAGGAACAGGCGCTTCAGGCCCAGAACATGGTCGATCCGCAGGATGCCGGCATAGGCCATATTCGCCGCGATAAGGCGCCCGAAGCCGGAAAAGCCGTCGCGGGCGAGCGCGCGCGGATCGAATGGCGGCAGGCCCCAGATCTGGCCTTGCGGTCCGAGCGGATCGGGCGGCGCGCCGATTGAGACGCCTGCCATCAGCCGGCTGGCTTCGGAAAAAGCCTCGGCGCCGTCCGGCGCGCAGCCGACGGCGAGATCGCGGTAGAAGCCAAGCGAAAGGCCCGCGGCATGGGCGGCGCCCGCCGCCGCTGCGAATTGCCGGTCTGCGAGAAACTGCAGGAATTTTGCGCGCGCGATTTCTTCTTCATGTTCGCGCGCGAAGGCGGCGACGCCCGGCGCATCTGGCGTTGCGAGCGCCGGCCCAAAGCCGGGAAGCGCTGCGACCAGCGTGCGTTCAATGGCTGTGAAGATGGCGAAGCGGCGTAGACTCTCGGCGCCGGCGACGACGAAGCGCTGATAGGCCATGACGAGCGGATCATCGGGCGCGGCGAGGAGGCGGGCGCGGAAGGCGGCGAAAATGACGTCGAACAGCCGGTTCTTCAGCGCGGACACAGCGCTGTAATCGACAAGGCTCGAAGCCGAAAGCAATTCAGCCTGGGGTCCGAGCCTTGAAAATTCGGCGCGCACCGCATCCGTCAGGAGTTCGGGCGGCAGATCGAAAGCGTCGATCGCCAGCGGATCGAGAAAGCGCCGGTCTGACGGATAATAGGGGCTCGCCCGTTCGGGATCGTGCGGGAACAATGCGTGCAGCGGGTTGATGCCGACGGTGACGGCGCCTGTGCGCGCGGCGCCCTGGCCAAGAAGGCGCAGGCTGGTGAAATCGCCGATGCCCTGATCGCCAATCCTGTTCCGGCCTTCGCGCCGCAGGCCGTAGACCTGCGCGCTGACGCCGAACACGCGGCCTTCACGAAGGCTCGGGGGGAGATAGGCGGCTTCTGGCGCAATGGTAAGATGCCCGCGGCAACCGGGCGCGGCGTCCGCCATGAGTTCATGGCGCCCGAGCGGCAGTTCGGGCAAGGGAATGTCGCGCACGAGCGCCCGGCGCCCATCCGGCGCCAGGACCTCGCCGCGGCGCCCGAGGTTCGGCGGCGCCTCGACGACATGGGTCGAGCCGTCGTCGCAGGCGATGGTCAGCGTGAAGGACAGCGCGCGGTCGGCGAGGGCGCCGCCAAGGCGCAAGCTTCGTTCGCCGTTTTGCGAGATCGTGGTTGCGATTGGAAGCGGCCGGAACGCGCGCTCTTGCGAAAGCTCTGCAAGGCGCGCGCGGGCGTCGCCCGTATTCTCGGCGGAAAGTCCGAGACTGCGCAGAAGCGCCCGTTTCGTGTCAGCGCCGACCTCGTGCAGGCGCCCCTCGACATCCCACCACGTCCCGGCGATGCCCGCGGCGGAGGTCAGCGCGTCAAGCACGTGATCGTCGAGGCCGCCGCGTCGCGCTGCCTCTTGCGCCGGTCTCTCGACGAGGATCGCCACCGAGCGCGGCGCGAGAACGAGCGGATCGGAGATGCGCTTTCTATCGGCGCGCGGCTGCGCCGAATCGATCTCAAGGCTCCAGTCATAGCCGCGTCGCGGAGCGGGCAGGCGCGCCTCGGCCGCGTCATATCCCCGGTTGAACAAAACGGCCGCGCGGCTGGCTTCCCTTTCGCCATCGCAGGAATCATAGAAGACAGCGGCGAGGGTCCTTGCCGACGGATCATCCCAATCGCGCGGCGCGAGGGGCGCGCCGTCGAAATTCAGCCACTCCACATCGGGCATGCCGGAGGCGTCTGGCGGCGCGCCGGTCAGGGGCCATTCGGCGTTGAGCGCCCCCGTCTCGCGGCGAAGTTTTATGAGGCGCGCGGAAAACTCTATCAGCTCTGCATCGGCGCCCGCCCAATCGATCCACGCCAGTTCATTGTCCAGCGCATAGGCGTTGTTGTTGCCGTGCTGCGTGCGGCCGAGTTCATCGCCCATGGTCAGCATCGGCGTACCCCGCGCGGCGATGAGGGTCGCGAGCAGGGCGCGCGCGTCGCCCTTGCGCCGGGCCGCGATGGCGGGATCGTCGGAGGCGCCCTCGGCGCCGCAGTTCCACGACAGATTGTCGTTTGTTCCGTCGCGATTGTTCTCGCCGTTCGCCTCATTGTGCTTATGCGAATTGGAGACGAGATCGGCGAGCGTGAAGCCGTCATGGGCGGTGACGAAATTGATCGAGCGCGACAGCGGGCGATGACGCGGGGCGAAGATATCCGCCGAGCCGGCAAGCCGCGTCGCTAGCTCGCCTTGAAGCCCTTCGTCGCCGCGCCAGAAGCGCCGGAAGACGTCGCGGGCCTTGTCGTTCCACTCGCCCCAGCCGGGTGGAAAGGCCCCTAACTGGTAGCCGCCGTAGCCGAGATCCCAGGGTTCGGCGATATGAATGAGGCCGCGCAGCGCCGGATCCTGCGCGACCGCCGCGAGGAAGGGATGGCTTGGGTCGAAGCCGTCGCCCTTGCGCGCCAGAACGGACGCAAGGTCGTAGCGGAAACCGTCGACGCCGGCGCGCAGCGCCGCAGTGCGCAGCGCTTCGAGCGCGAGCCGGAGAACCTGCGGGCGCTCCAGCGCGAGGACATTGCCGCAGCCCGCCTGATTTTCATAAAGCCGGGGATTATCCGGTTGAAGGCGATAATAGCCGGCGTTGTCGAGGCCGCGCAGTGAGACGGTCGGGCCAAGATCGTCGCTCTCGCCGGTGTGGTTCAGCACGACGTCGAGGATGACGACGATGCCCGACGCATGCAGCGTTTCGACGGCGTGGCGAACCTCCGGCCAGCCGCCCGGCGCAAGACGCGGATCGGGCGCGTTGAGAGAGATCGGGTTGTAGCCCCAGTAATTCGAAAGGCCGAGGGCGGGCAAATGGCGCTCGTCGATCCAGCCTTGAATCGGCAGCAGTTCGACGGCCGTGATGCCGAGCCGCGTCAGATGCGCGAGGGCGGCCGGATGCGCGAGACCCGCGAAAGTGCCGCGGATGGATTCGGGGATCTCGGGAAGGGTCCGCGTAAAGCCGCGCACATGCATTTCGTAGATGATCAGATCGCGCCACGCCGGGGCCGCGCGCTGCGGCGGGGCGGAAACGTCGCCCGCCTCGACGATCGCTTTCGGAACGAAGGCGGCGCTGTCCGCGTCATCTTCCGCTTTACCATGGATGCGGGAGTCGAACAGGCCGGCGTTGAGCTTGAACGGGCGGTCGAGCCGCGTCGCGTAAGGATCGACGAGGAGCTTCGCGACATTGAAGCGCAGGCCCCGCGCGGGGTCGAAGGCGCCCTGCGCCCGAAGCCCGTAGCGCGCGCCGGCGCCGACGCCCGCGATATGCGCGTGGAAGATTTCGCCGATGCGGCCGGGGAGGCGGATGCGATGGGTCTCGCGGTCCGCCTCATCGTAGAGGGAGAGGAAGATGGCCTCTGCGGAGCCGGAGGCGACGGCGATGTTGATCCCGCCATCGGCGAGGCGAACGCCGAGCGGCTCGGGAGTTCCCCAGCCGACGCGATGCTGCTCCACGGCGCTCAGGTGATTACCGACGGCGCCGTGCGCCCTGTAAAATGCTTGATCCCGGCGATCTCGTTCGAAAGCGCGATGAGATCGCCGAGCGCGGCGGCCGTCTCGATTTGCTGGCGTGCGGGGTCTGGCTCGAAGCGCTCGATATAGACCCGCAGCGTCGCGCCGGCGGTGCCGGTGCCGGAGAGGCGATAGACGATGCGTCCGCCCTCCTCGAAATGGATGCGGATGCCCTGATGCGCCGAATCCGAGCCGTCGACCGGATCGTGATAGGAAAAATCATCCGCGTCGGCGATTTTCAACGCGCCATATTGCTTGCCTTTGAGGCCGGGCAGGGCGTCCCGCAGCGTCGCGATCAGCGCATTTGCGCCATCCGCCTCGACCTCCTCGAAATCATGGCGCGCATAAAAGTTGCGGCCGTATTCCGCCCAATGTTTGGTGACGATGGCGTCGACGCTTTCGCCCCGCGCGGCGAGTATGTTGAGCCATAAAAGGATCGCCCAAAGTCCGTCCTTTTCGCGCACATGATCGGAGCCGGTGCCAGCGCTCTCCTCGCCGCAGATCGTCGCCATGCCGGCGTCGAGCAGATTGCCGAAGAATTTCCACCCCGTCGGCGTCTCGAACAGCGGGATGCCGAGCCTTTCCGCGACCTTGTCGGCGGCGCGGCTCGTCGGCATCGAGCGGGCGATCCCCTTGATCCCCCGCGCATAGCCCGGCGCAAGATGGGCGTTGGCGGCGAGCATGGCGAGACTGTCGGAGGGCGTCACGAACCGGCCGCGCCCGATGATGAGATTACGGTCGCCATCGCCGTCCGAGGCGGCGCAAAGATCGGGACCGTCCGGGCTCATCGCGAGGTCGTAGAGATGCCTCGCGTGAACGAGGTTGGGGTCTGGGTGATGGCCGCCGAAATCGGGCAGCGGCTTCGCGTTGAGGACGCTATCGGGCGCGGTGCCGAGGAGGTCCTGAAAGATGCGCACCGCATAGGGGCCTGTCACCGCGGACATGGCGTCGAAGCGAAGGCGAAAGCCGGATTTGAACAGGCCGGCGATGCGATCGAAATCGAATAGCTGTTGCATCAGCTCGGCGTAATCGGCGACCGGATCGATGATCTCTACGCTCCCGCCGCCGAGCTTCAGCGCGCCCAAGCGGTCAAGATCGATGTCTGGCGCGTTAAGGATGCGATAGTGCGAGATGGTCTTGCTGCGGGCGAAAATCGCATCGGTGACTTTCTCCGGCGCTGGTCCTCCATTGCCGGCGTTGTATTTGATGCCGAAATCGCCATGCGGGCCGCCGGGATTGTGGCTGGCGCTCAGAACGACGCCGCCGAAGGCGCCGTATTTGCGAATGAGGTTCGAGGCGGCTGGCGTCGATAAGATGCCGCCGCATCCGACCAGAACGCGGCCGAAGCCGTTGGCGAGCGCCATTTTGATGACGATCTGGATCGCCTCGCGATTGAAGAAGCGGCCGTCGCCGCCAACGACAAGAGTTTCGCCTTCAAAGCCTTCGAGGCAATCGAAGATCGATTGCACGAAATTCTCAAGATAGCCCCTGGTCTGGAACACGGGCGTCTTTTTGCGCAAGCCCGAGGTTCCAGGTCTTTGGCCCTCGAAGGGCGTCGTCGCGATGGTTTCAATCATGCGTTTTCAAGTCTCACGAATTGAGGGCTTCGCCGCGAGGCGCCGCTCCGCGACAAGATCGCGGAAGAGCTTCGCGTAGGCCGCGGCGGGGCGACGCCACGACACGTCGGTCATCATGCCATTTTCGATCAGTCGATCCCAGACCTCAGGCTCCGCCCAGAGGCGGGCGAGGCGCTCCAGCGTCGTCCCCAGCATCTCGGCCGTGACCGGCGAAAACTGCAAGCCGGTGCCAAGGCCGGCAGCGATCGCCATCGGATTGGCGTCGACGATGGTGTCGGCGAGGCCGCCGACGCGCGCGACGACGGGCAGGGCGCCGTAACGCAGCGCACAAAGCTGGGTCAGGCCGCACGGTTCAAATCGCGAGGGAATGAGCAGCGCGTCCACGCCCGCCTGAATCTGATGCGCGATCGCTTCGGCATAACCGATCTTTGCGCCGACGCGTCCCGGTCGCGCATCCGCGGCCGCGAGGAGCGCCTGTTCGAGCGCGGGCTCGCCCGCGCCGAGAACCGCGAGTTGCGCGCCGATGCGGTCGAGAACGTCGAGATTGGCGATGAGAAGGTCCAGACCCTTTTGCCAGGAGAGACGGCTGACGACGCCGAGCAGCAGCGCGCCGGGATCTGGGTCCAGCCCGAATTTGCGCTGAAGAAACGCCTTGTTGGCCGGCCGGTTCGCCAGCGACGCGAGGCTGAAAGGCTCCGCGATCATGTCGTCTGTGGACGGATCCCAGACATCTTCGTCGATGCCGTTGAGGATGCCGCTCACCGCCATGCCGCGCGCGCGCAGCAGCCCATCGAGGCCCATGCCGCACTCCGGCGTGCGGATCTCGGCGGCGTAGCTCGGCGAGACTGTGGTGATTCGGTCGGAGTAGGCGAGCGCGCCCTTGAGGAAGCCGATCATGCCGTAATATTCGACGCCATCGATCGAGAAAGCCTCGTCCGGCAGGCCGAGGGGACCTAGAAGCTCGGCCGGAAATTGCCCCTGGAAGGCGAGGTTATGGATCGTGATCACCGTTCCGGGGCGCGGGCGGGGGCCATGGTTGAGATAGGCTGCGGCGAGGCCCGCCTGCCAGTCGTGGGCGTGAACGATATCCGGCGAGAATCCCGGAGAGTCGCCAAGCGCAAGCTCCGCGCCGGCCTTTGCGAGGGCTGCGAAACGAAAGGCGTTGTCCGGCCAGTCGGATCCGTCCGGCGCCGCATAGGGACCGCCCGGGCGGGCGTAAAGATGCGGCGCGTCGAGCACGAAAAGATCGAGGCCGCCCGCGTCGGCGCGCAGGACCCGCGCATCGCCGCCGAAGGACTTACGCGGCTCGATCGCCGTTTCGGCGCGCTCGATCGCTTTCATCACGCCGGGATAGCCTGGAACAAGGGTGACGACCTCGACGTCCTCAGCAGCGAGCGCCGCGGGCAGGGCGCCGGCGACGTCGGCGAGACCCCCGGTTTTGACCAGCGGAAAAATTTCGGAGACGACGGCCAAAACGGTGAGGTTGCTCATTATGGCCTGTCGGTCATGCCGGCGTGTCGGTCAGGCCAAGCTGTCGATCATATTCTGCGTAATGAGGCAAATGCCTTTTTCGGTGCGGCGAAACCGCTCGGCGTCGGCGGCCGGATCCTCGCCGACGACGAGGTCGCCGGGAACCTTCACGCCGCGGTCGATGACCACGTTGCGAAGCCGCGTCGCGCGGCCGATCTCGACGTAGGGGAGAATCACCGCGTTTTCGACGTCGCAATAGGAGTGGACGCGCACGCCTGTGGAGAGAAGCGAACGCTTGACCTTCGCGCCGGAAATGATGCATCCGCCCGAGACCACGGAGGAGACCGCCATGCCGCGCCGCCCGTCTTCGTCGTGAACGAATTTCGCCGGCGGCGTGACCGATCCGTAGGTCCAAATTGGCCAGTCCTTGTCGAAAAGATCGAGATCGGGAACGATGTCGGTCAGATCGATATTGGCCTCCCAATAGGCGTCGACCGTGCCGACGTCGCGCCAGTAGGCCGCTTCGTCGTGGGCCGAACGCACGCATGAGTCGGAAAAATAATGCGCGATCGCTTTGCCGTGCTTCACCATATAGGGAATGATGTCCTTGCCGAAATCGCGGCTCGACTTCAAATCCCTGGCGTCGCGTTCGAGCTGATCGAAAAGAAGATTCGTCTCGAACACATAAATCCCCATCGAGGCGAGCGCCTTGTGGGGATGGCCCGGCATCGGCGCCGGATGCGCCGGCTTCTCGACGAAATCGATGATCCTTTTTTTCGCGTCGACATGCATCACCCCGAAGCTGCTCGCCTCGCTCAGCGGAACCTCAAGGCAGCCGATCGTCACGTCTGCGCCGGAATCGGCGTGCTGTTGCAGCATCACCTCATAGTCCATCTTGTAGATATGGTCGCCGGCGAGGATCACCATATATTTCGGCGCGCGGTCACGGATGATGTCGATATTCTGAAACACGGCGTCGGCTGTTCCGGCATACCATTTGTCTTCTGACACGCGCTGGCTCGCCGGCATGATGTCGAAACTTTCGTTGCCGCCAGGACGAAAGAAATTCCACCCCCGCGTCAGATGGCCGATCAGGCTGTGCGCCTTGTATTGCGTGGCGACGCTGATGCGGCGAATGCCGGAGTTCAGCGCATTGGACAGGGCAAAATCGATGATGCGCATCTTGCCGCCGAAATAGACGGCGGGCTTCGCGCGGCGGTCCGTCAATTCGAGCAGCCGGCTGCCGCGGCCTCCGGCCAGGACAAAGGCCATGGCCTGACGTCCGAGTGGCGCGCTCAATCTCATTTACGGTGGTTCTCCGGTGGTGGTGCGCGGCGCGGGCGCCCCGCGGCGTCGCGTCATAGGTCTTGAGGCGTGAGGTAGAGCGTCGCTAGCGGGGGCAGGGTGATTTCCGCCGAGGCCGGCTGGCCATGCGAGGGGATGGCGTCCGCCATGACCCAACCGTAATTGCCGACGCCGGAGCCGCCATAGACGGCCGCGTCGGTGTTGAGGATTTCGCGCCAGCTCCCCGCGTGCGGCAGTCCGACCCTGTAGGCATGGCGCGGCTCGGGCGTGAAATTGCTGATCGCCACAACAGGTGCATCGCCCGCCTCGCTGAAGCGCGTGAAGGCGAATACGGACTGGTCGCGATCGTCGCCGATGATCCATGCGAAGCCGCCCGGATCGCGGTCGCGCGCGTGTAGCGCCGGCAGCTTCTTATGCAGCCTGTTGAGATCGCGGATGAGGTTTTGCACGCCCTTGTGCGCCGGCGCATCAAGCAGATGCCAGTCGAGCGAGACGTCCTCGCGCCACTCGCGCCGCTGCGCGAATTCCTGTCCCATGAAAAGCAGCTTCTTGCCGGGGTGGCCCCACATGAAGCCATAATAGGCTCGAAGGTTTGCGAAGCTCTGCCAGTCGTCGCCCGACATTTTGGTGAGCAGCGAACCCTTGCCGTGCGTCACCTCGTCATGGCTGAGCGGCAGCACGAAATTCTCCGAAAAGGCATAGAGGAGGCCGAAGGTCAGCCTGTCGTGATGCCAGCGCCGGTGGATGGGATCGATCTGCATATATTCCAGCGTATCGTGCATGAAACCCATGTTCCATTTGAAGCCGAAGCCGAGGCCCCCAGCGCTGGTCGGGGCGGAGACGCCGGGCCAGGACGTCGATTCCTCGGCCAGCGTGACGGCCCCGGGATGGGTTTCATAAACGAGTTCGTTGAACCTCTTGAGAAAGGCGACCGCGTCTCGATTGTCGTTGCTTCCGTCGGGATTGGGCGCCCATTCGCCCTCTTTGCGGGAATAATCGAGGTAGAGCATCGAGGCGACCGCGTCGACGCGCAGGCCGTCGATATGGTAGCGATCGAGCCAGAAAAGAGCGTTGGCGATGAGGAAGTTCGCCACCTCGCGCCGGCCGTAGTCGTAGATGGCCGTGTTCCAATCCGGGTGAAACCCGCGTCGCCAATCGCCGTGTTCGTAGAGCGGCGCGCCGTCGAACTGCGCGAGGCCGTGGACATCGGTCGGGAAATGCGCCGGAACCCAGTCGATGATGATGGAAAGGCCCGCGGCGTGGGCCTTGTCGATAAAGCGCGCGAAGGCCGCCGGATCGCCGAACCGCCGCGTCGGCGCGAACAGCCCGATCGGCTGATAGCCCCAGGAGGCGTCGAGCGGATGTTCGGATATGGGCATCAGCTCGATGTGGGTGAAGCCGAGATCGACGGCATAGGGGATCAGCTGTTCGGCGAGTTCGTTATAGGTGAGGAAGCGGCCGTCCTCGCCGCGCCGCCACGAGCCGAGATGAACCTCCAGGATCGTCATCGGCTGGCGCCATGGCTCGGCCGTGCGGCGCTGCGCGAGGAAATCCGCGTCGGTCCAGACGAAATTATCCGTGCGGGCGACGATCGAGGCGGTTGAGGGTCGAAGTTCGCCGGCGAAGCCGACGGGATCGGCCTTCAGCGGTAGGAGCCGGCCGTCGCGCGAAATGATCTCGTATTTATAGGCTATGCCTTCTGCAACCTCCGGCGCGAAGATTTCCCAAAGCCCCGAATCGACGCGCTTTCGCATCTGGTGCAGGCGCCCATCCCAGCCGTTGAAGTCGCCGACGACGGAGACGCGGGCCGCATTCGGCGCCCAGACGGCGAAATGCACGCCGGCGACGCCCTCAAGACGCATCGGGTGCGCGCCGAGACGCTCATAAAGGCTGCGGTGCGTTCCCTCGACCAGGAGATAGTCGTCCATCTCGCCGAGAACGGGCGGCATCGCATAAGGGTCCGTGTAGTCCCACGAACCGCCGGCGTTCGTCGCGCGGAGCCGATAACGCAGCAGCGATTTTTGTTCGGCTGCCGCGCGTTTGTACAAGCCTTCGAAGAGACCGCCGCCGCGGGCGGAAAGCAAGATCGGTTCGCCTTCTTCCGGCAACGCCGTCATGCTTTCGGCGTGCGGCGCGAAGGCGCGGATCACGACGCCGTCGACCGTCGTGTGGGGGCCAAGAACGGCGAAAGGGTCGGCGTGGCGCGCTTTGACGATCGCCTCGACCTCTTCGTCGCCGAGGCGCCACGCTGGCCGAGGCGCGTCCGTTTGCCGGCCAAGCGCCATGTCAGGCCCGCCCGGGCGGCGTCATCGCGACATTCCAGATCTCCTCGGCGTATTCGGCGATCGTCCGGTCGGACGAGAACCAGCCCATATGCGCGGTGTTGAGAATGGCGGAGCGCCACCAGGCGCGCTTGTCGCGCCAGCGTTTGAACATCGCCCGTTGCGCGTGATAGTAGCTGTCGAAATCAGCCGTCACGAGGAAAAAGTCGTGATAGGTGAGCGCGTCGACGAGGCCGCGATAGCGATCCGGCTGATCCGGCGAAAACACGCCGGACTCGATTTCCTCCAGCGCCTCCGCAAGCTTCGGCGAGCGCGCAATGGCGTCCTGCCCGCTGATGCCTTGACGGCGCTTGGCTTCGACTTCCTCCGCCGTCAGCCCGAAAATGAAGATGTTGGGATCGCCGACCTTCTCCAATATTTCGACATTGGCGCCGTCGAGGGTGCCGATGGTCAGCGCGCCGTTCAGCGCAAACTTCATGTTGCCGGTGCCAGAGGCCTCCATCCCCGCCGTGGAGATCTGTTCCGAAAGGTCGGCGGCCGGAATGATGCGCTCGGCAAGGCTGACGTTGTAGTTCGGCAGGAACACGACTTTCAGAAGCCCGCGCACGGTCGGATCGGAATTGACGACCTTGCCGACATCATTCGCGAGCCGGATGATGAGCTTCGCCGTGGTGTAGCTCGCCGCCGCCTTGCCAGCGAAAATCTTGACGCGGGGGATCCAGTCCCTGAACGGTTGCGCGCGGATTTCCTGGTAGATCGCGACCGCTTCAAGAATATTCAGAACCTGCCGCTTGTATTCGTGGATTCGTTTGATCTGCACGTCGAAGACGGCGTCGGGATTGACCTTCACGCCGACCCGCTCCTGGATGATTCGCGCCAGCGTCAGCTTGTTGGCGCGGCGGATCGCGGCGTAGCGCTCCTGAAACGCCGGATCGTCGGCGACGGCGGCGACTTTCTCCAGCTCCATCGCATCGTCGAGAAGCCTGTCGCCAGTGACTTCAGTGAGGAGCGCGGTGAGGTCCGGATTGGCTTCCTTCAGCCAGCGGCGGAAGGTGATGCCATTGGTCTTGTTGGTGATCTTTCCCGGCTCGACGGATTCGAGGTCGCGGAACACCGTCGTCTTCATCAGCTCGGAGTGCAGTTTCGAGACGCCGTTGACCTTGTGCGAACCGAGGAATGCGAGATGGCCCATGCGCACGCGCCGTCCGTGCGATTCGTCGATCAGCGAGAGCGCGGCGAGCCTTTCCCCCGTCGCATCCGCGTCTTTGCTCACGCGCTCAAGGTGCAGCGCGTTGATGAGATAGATGATCTGCATATGGCGCGGCAGCACCCGCTCCATCAGCGGCACCGGCCAGGTCTCGAGCGCCTCGGGCAGGAGGGTGTGATTGGTGTAGCTGAACGTCGCCTTTGTGATCGCCCAGGCATCGTCCCATGGCAGATCGCGCCGATCGACGAGGATATGCATCATTTCGGCGACCGCGATGGCCGGATGCGTGTCGTTCAGCTGGATTGCGACCTTGTCGGCGAGCGTCCTGATGTCGCCATGCAGGCGCATATGGCGGGCGATCAGATCCTGCAGGGAGGCGGAGGCGAAGAAATACTCCTGCCGGAGCCGCAGCTCCTGACCGGCGGCTGCGGTGTCGCCCGGATAGAGAACCTTCGAGATCGATTCGGCCCGCACCCGATCCATCAGCGCGCCGATATGATCGCCGCTGTTGAACTGGTCGAGGCGCAAGGGATCGAGCGCGCGCGCCGTCCAGAGCCGGAGCGTATTGATGTGAGCGCCGCGCCAGCCGGGAATCGGCGTATCGTAAGCTAGCGCCTCGACCGTCTCCGCCGGCAGCCAGACCTGTTTGAATTCGCCGTCCGGCCCCAGCTCCGCCTCAATGCGTCCGCCAAAGCCGATGCTCCAGACGATCTCGAGACGCTGGAACTCCCAAGGGTCGCCAAAGTTCAGCCAGTCCTCGGGATATTCGAGCTGGCGTCCGTCCTTGATGCGCTGGCGGAACAGGCCGTGGTCATAGCGGATGCCGTAGCCATAAGCGGCGATGGACAGTGTCGCCATGCTCTCCATGAAGCAGGCGGCGAGCCGGCCAAGGCCGCCATTGCCGAGCGCGGCGTCGGGTTCGACCTCGCGCAGCGTTTCGAGATCGACGCTGAGCTCGGCCAGCGCCGCGCGGGTCGGCTCGATCAACTCCATATTGGTCAGCGAGTCGATGAGGAGCCGTCCGATCAGGAATTCGAGGCTGAGATAATAGACCCGCTTGCGGCCGGTCCGTTTCGTCTCTTCGATCGAGTCGAGCCAGCTTTCGACGACCTTGTCGCGCACCGACAGCGCCGTGGCGATGAACCAGTCGTGCGTGGTCGCCGTCGTCACGCTCTTGCCGACCGTGTGCCTCAGCTTGTCAAGGATCAGGTCGCGAATCTCGCCGGTCTTCGCGTCCTGCGGGGAAGGGACGGCGGCAGGCGTGAGCGCTTCTTCAGAGGGCGAGGATTCGGTTTCAAGGTCCATCAGGGCTTGGCTCCCTCTTGAGACGCAGACCGTTCGGGGCTGCTCGCGCCAGACTAGCAGCAAAGCGCGGGCCATGACGCTGCAAGGGCGGCGTTAGGCCCGGCCCTCCGGCCTTCGTTTGGGGGCGGATCACAACGACCAATCGTAGACCAACGGATACCGCCGATAAAGCGAGGCCGTGCGAAATTCCGGGATCGCCCGCAAGGGTTTTGCGGCCGATCGCACGAATTGGGCACGAATTGGTTAAGCGCATGGCGCGGGACTGACCGCCATATAAGTTGGCCAGACGCCGCCCGCTTCAACCTCAGATAGGTTGCCTGTGTTTTGGGTTCGACCCATGATCCCCCCCTAAAGATAGCGTCCTTCGACGAGTTTCCAGGCGAAAAGAAACATTTCATGGCGGGAACGTTCATGCGGTCGCGATTGGTCTTCGCCTCCATTTTCCTGGCGCTCTGCGGCGGACCCGCCGGGGCGCAGACCTAGAGCGCTTTCCGACC
>JBKQMI010000248.1:0-7685 GCA_052146775.1 Methylocella sp.
CGGTGATCACCAATATCGATCCCGAGCATCTCGATCATTTCGGCACCTTCGAGGCGATCAAGAAAGCGTTCCGCGCCTTCGTCGAGAACATCCCGTTCTATGGCTTCGCGGTGATGTGCCTCGACCATCCGACCGTGCAGGAGCTGGTCGGCAAAATCGAGGACCGGCGCATCATCACCTATGGCGAAAATCCGCATGCGGATGTGCGGCTCGTCGATATCGACCTCTCGGGCGGCATCTCGCGCTTCAGCGTCGTCATCCGCGACCGGAAAACAGGCCGGCAGACGATAATCGAAAAGATTTTGATGCCGATGCCCGGCCAACATAATGCGCTCAACGCCACCGCCGCCATCGCCGTCGCAAATCAGCTCGGAATGAGCGCGGACCAGATCCGCGGCGCGCTCGCAGGCTTCGGCGGCGTCAAGCGGCGCTTCACCCGCACCGGCGAGTGGAACGGCGCCATCATCTTCGACGACTATGGCCATCATCCGGTCGAGATCGCCGCGGTTTTGCGGGCGGCCCGCGCATCGACCAAGGGGCGCGTCATCGCCGTCGTGCAGCCGCATCGCTATACGCGGCTGAGTTCGCTGTTCAATGAATTCGCAGGCTGCTTCAATGACGCCGATACGGTCATCGTCGCCGATGTCTATGGCGCCGGCGAGGCGCCGATCGCGGGGGCCGATCGCGACAGCCTCATAGCGGCGATCAAGGCGCGCGGACACCGGCAGGCGCTGGCCTTGCAGGCTCCCGCCGATCTCGCAGGCATGATCCGCGAGCTGGCGCAACCTGGCGACTATGTCGTTTTCCTCGGCGCCGGCAACATCACGCAATGGGCCTATGCGCTGCCGGGCCAACTCGCGGCGGGCGTAACCCTCAAGCCCTCATCCTGAGGAGCCGCATAGCGGCGTCTCGAAGGACGAGGGCGTCGCGGGGCATTAGGCGCTTTCACGGGACCCAGCAACATGCCCTTTCCCGACATCATTCCGCATCTCCGCGCAGCCATCCCCGATCTGCGCGGGACGCTTGCCGCCAATGCGCCGCTCGCGGGACTGACATGGTTCAAAACCGGCGGCCCGGCGCAGGTCCTTTTCGAGCCGGAGGACGAGGCCGATCTTTCCTGTTTCCTGCAGCGGCTCGACGCCTCCCATGAAATTCTCGTTCTGGGCGCCGGCTCCAACCTGCTGGTGCGCGACGGCGGCTTTGCGGGCGTCGTGATCCGCCTTGGCCCGGCTTTCGAAAAAATCGCCATCGAAGGCCTCAAGGTCGAGGCGGGCGCCGCCGCCCGCGACATGAAAGTCGCGCTTTTCGCCGCCAAGGCCGGCGTCGGCGGCCTTTCCTTCCTGCGCGGCATTCCGGGCTCGATCGGCGGCGCCCTGCGCATGAACGCCGGCGCCTATGGCGCCGAGATCAAGGATCGCCTCGTTTCCTGCCGGGGGATCGACCGCGCGGGAAACATCGTCGCCTTCTCCAACGCCGACATGGGCTTTTCCTACCGCCACAGCGGGATCGCGCCGGACGTCATCTTCACCCATGCGATTTTTGAGGGCGTCGCCGGCGACCGGGAAGCCCTCGCCGCCGAGATGAACGAGATCACGCGCGCGCGGGGGGAGAGCCAGCCCGTCACCGCCCGCACCGGCGGCTCGACCTTCAAGAACCCGCCCGGCCGCAAGGCTTGGGAGCTTATCGACGCAGCCGGCTGCCGCGGCCTCACGATCGGCGCCGCGCAGGTCTCCGAACTCCACTGCAATTTCCTCATCAACCGCGGAAACGCCACGGCAGCCGATCTTGAAACGCTCGGCGAGACGGTGCGCGAGCGGGTGCTGGAAACCAGCGGCGTCAATCTGGAGTGGGAGATTTTGCGCGTCGGCGTGAGGGCGCAAAAAAGTCATGGCCGGGCTTGACCCGGCCATCCAGTCGCCAGCGAAGGTCAGCCTGGATGCCCGGCTCAAGGCTGGGCATGACGGAGGCTCTGCAGCTCGAAACCCCGGCTAAAGCCCTGACGCAAACTTCGTGTCACACGATATTCGTGTCATGAAAAACGTCACCATCAGCTTGCGCGAGGATGTCGCTGAATGGCTTCGCATCGAGGCGGCGAAAGCCGGCTCCAGCATGTCGGCTTTTGTCAGCAACATGCTGGAGTCCCGCATGGGACGCGGCAAGGAGCAGCTCGCCGGCCTCGAATATTTTCTGAGCGGGCCCGGTTTCGCCGGTCTCGCCGCCGACCTGCCGAAGCGGGACGAACTCTATGACCGCGCGGCTCTTCATCGACACGAACATCCTGATCTACGCCCTCGATCCGGCGGCGCCGGAAAAGCGCGCGATCTCAGCGGATTTGCTGAGACGGACGATAGCGGACCATACATTGGCCCTGAGCCCACAAAATCTAAATGAATGCACCCGCGTCCTCTCGCAGCGCCGGCGGCTTGTCGACGAGGCGGCGGCGCGGTCATACCTCACCCATCTCATGCCCTGGTGCATCGCTCCCCTCGACGCGCAAACAACCTTGCGGGCCTGGGCGGTTCAGGACGAGGCGGGCCTTGCCTGGTGGGACGCTCTACTTGTCGCCTCCGCGCTGATGGCGGAATGCAGGCTGTTCATTTCCGAGGACATGCAGGACGGCCGCGTGATTTCAGGAATGCGCGTCGCCAATCCCTTCACGCCGGAATTTTCCAAGCGCATCCCCGCGCATTAGCAAGGCCTCGGAGCCGCGCTCCCTCATCCTGAGGAGCGCCCGGAGGGCGCGTCTCGAAGGATGAGCGAAGGCGCGCATGGGACTCGCAGAGCCTTGCCGAATCTCGGAGCAGCGTCCAAGCTGGCCCTTACGCCGCGTGAAGGCGGGAGGGGCCGCTGGTCGAGATCAACAATCGCGAACAATTGGAGGCGTGGCTGCGAGATCAGCCGAGCGAGGTCGCGGTCGCTTTCGCGGCTCGGGCCGCCTTACGCGCGTTGCCACTCGTTTGGGGCGTGCGGGCACAATTCAAACGCGATTTCTTCGCCGATATTATACTTCCGGTTTTCCGCGCCACGGCCATAGCTTGGTCTTGTGCTATACATTTGGATCAGACACTAAAGGCCAGTTCCGCAGCTTCCAACGCCGCCTCCAACGCCGCCAACGCTGCCGCTGGTTCTGATGTCGCGGTCGCCGCCTCCAATGCCGCTGACGCCGCCGCCAGCGCTGCTGCGGCTGCCTATTACAACGCCACCGCCGCGACCCTTGCAAAAGCCGCCACCGGCGTCGATGACGCCTTCGCCGCCTACGTTTCCGCCGCATACGCGTCGGGCTACGCCGCCGACGCTTTTGAAAAGGCTGGTTGGCCTGCAGAGCGTTTTTGGGCGGCGCTATCGGTCGATGCGACGCGGTTAAATGCGCGCACTTCAAGCAACATTATCGCGGGGTGGCCGTTATGGTCGGGTGATCAGCCTAAGGGCCTTCCGCTGTTTTGGCGGTCGATGCGTGATGGGCTTGTCGCCGCCAACCAGAATTGGGAGGTCTGGACGGAGTGGTACGAGGCGCGTCTTGCCGGAAAGCCATTCAACAAAAGGCTCGAAACCGCTCGCGCGACGATCCCAAACGAAATTTGGGATCAAGGCCCCGCCGTGGTGAACGCCGAGGTCAAGCGGCAGATCGAGGAAATAGACCAGCGTGTTCGGGAAACAAGAGAGAGAACGTCTCTACCAAAAATTCCGCCTCCCCGTCCTGCAGCTATCGAGCCGGTCTGGTCGAATGGTATCCTCGTGCTGCCGTCAAATCCCGCCAAGATGGATGGCAATATAGATGCGCTTTCCGCCGCACTCAAAGTTTTGCGTGCGGAACTCACGGAACTCGCCGATGACTTGGACGCCGAGCCAGGGAATTTTGACAAGAGGGCGATCATTTATTTGCGCCGCAATGCGGCTCGCATCCCTGATATGGCACCTCCCCAGGACGATTTGTTCCGACTTGCTCACGCAAAAGAATATTTTCAAGCCTACACAAAAACTGCCAATGAAGTTTGGCCTGACCATCTTGCTACCCGCTTCGAAACACTGACGCGCCATTTCGATCGTGTTGTTCGTCAATTCCCGGGTTGGCGCGCATTCGTTCGCAACTCAGACGAAGACCATTTAACTACGGAGCAAATTGCAGAGATTCCGGTGGTTGCAGAGGCTGTAGTCGAGTTTTTATCGAGTGTGAAAGCCCGAGAGTTCGTCGATCCGGCAATTCCCGCCGTGCTCAACTCACTAGCGGTGGAACTCCACGCGGTCGAAGACGCCCAAGAACAGCAGGACAAAGCCACGGTAGCTGAGCTATTGGAAGAAGATGTCCTTGAAAGCATGAATAACATTTTCAAGGCTTTGGCGAGTAAACTCGTAGCGTCTTTGCATGGTATAAGCTCGACTGCGAACGAGGCTGTCGCGGAATTCAGCAGCGAAGCGCGGAAAAGCGTCGTAGACGAAGCGAGAACTTTGGGGAAAGGGACGGGGCCGGCTCTCACTAAATGGACCAAGCGAATCTTGCTCGGCGGCTCGGTCGTTGCTGGAGGCAAGGCAGCCGCACCGGGATTGGCGGCTGTTCTAATCCACGCCTTTCCGGATAAATTTGGTTGGCTTCAGAGCCTTATTACCCTTTTCCCCTAATGCGGCGAAAGCGGTGAAGGCACCGTCTACGGTGACAAGGCACCTTAAGTGGCGCGGCGGCAGGAGAGCGTGAATGGATTTTGAACTCAAGGACGGCCCACCGATCTCGGGCCTGCCCGAGATCGGCATGGTCAGGTCGGCAGGCCTGACCTGACTGGGCCGCCAGCTCCGCTGGCCGAAGGTCCTTGACTTCAAAATTCATTCACGCTGGGGTCGGCCGTTCCATTTAAGGTGGAATCCGCCCGAAATCGGGCGATCAGACTTCCCCGCGCTGCAATCCTGTCTTTTTCCATTTGCGCCGTCTTCCGCCCTGTTTTTGAGGGTGTTTCACGTGAAACACCCTCTGGCCAAGGCGTCCTTTGGCAAGCCCCCGCGTTGAATTTCGCCAACCCCCGCGCGCGCAAAAACGTTTCACGTGAAACATTTTTGACCGATTGAGGGCCGGTTCCTTACATCGGCGCGACGCCATCTTACAAAAGATGAATCCGCTCCGCGCCGAATCGCCGCCGCCTTGACACGGGGGCCGCGCGCCACGATAGCCATGTCATGACAAAACTTCCCCGCCAGCCGGCCGCCCTGCGCGCGCGCCGCGCGGCTTTTCAAACCTCCGACCGGGCCTGATCCATGGGTTTCAAATGCGGCATCGTCGGCCTGCCGAACGTCGGCAAGTCGACCCTTTTCAATGCGTTAACGCAGACCGCGGCGGCGCAGGCGGCCAATTACCCGTTCTGCACCATCGAGCCAAATGTCGGCGACGTCGCCGTGCCGGACCCGCGCATGGAAAAATTGGCGAAGATCGCCGGCTCGAAGGAAATCATACCGACCCGCCTCACATTCGTGGATATTGCGGGCCTCGTGCGCGGCGCCTCCAAGGGCGAGGGGCTTGGCAATCAGTTCCTCGCCAATATCCGCGAATGCGACGCCATCGCCCATGTCGTGCGCTGCTTCGAGGATTCAGACATCACCCATGTCGAGGGCAAGATCGCGCCGGTCGACGATATCGAGACGGTCGAGACGGAACTCATGCTTTCAGACCTCGAAAGCCTTGAGCGGCGTCTGATCGCGCTCGAAAAAAAGGCCAAGGGCGCCGACAAGGAGGCCAAGGAAACGCTTGATCTCGTGCAGCGCTGCCTCGCGCTGCTGCGCGAGGGCAAGCCCGCCCGCCTCGTCGCGGTCAAGCCAGAAGAAGAAAAGCTTTTCAATGGCTTGGGGCTATTGTCGTCAAAGCCCGTGCTCTATGTCTGCAATGTCGAGGAGGCCGCGGCCGACGCCGGCAACGCCTTTTCCCGTGCGGTCGAGGCGCGGGCTAAAGAGGAGGGCGCCGTGGCGGTCGTCGTCTCGGCGAAGATCGAGAGCGAGATCGCGGTGCTGCCCGAGGACGAGCAAAAAGACTATCTCGAAGCGGTCGGCTTGTCCGAGCCGGGGCTCAATCGCGTCATCCGCGCCGGCTATGGCCTGTTGCGGCTGATCACCTATTTCACCGTTGGCCCCAAGGAAGCGCGCGCCTGGACGATCCCCGAAGGGACACGGGCGCCGCAGGCGGCGGGCGTCATCCACACGGATTTCGAAAAAGGCTTCATTCGCGCCGAAACCATCGGCTATGATGATTATGCGGGCAATAACGGCGAAGCCGGGGCGCGAGAGGCGGGCAAATTCCGGCTCGAGGGCAAGGATTATGTGGTTGAGGATGGCGACGTGCTGCATTTCCGCTTCGCAAACTAGAAGCGCGTCGCCCGTCAGACGGCCGTCGTGACGCGCGGCGTTGAAGACACGCCGCCGGAGTTCGACGCGGCGTTTTTGCGCCAGCTCGACGCTCTGTTCAGATGGCGGCGCGATGTCCGCCGCTTCAAACCGGACCCCGTCGCGCCCCCCCTGATCGAAGAGCTTCTGCAAATCGCCGCGCATTCGCCGTCCGTCGGCAACAGCCAGCCCTGGCGCTTCGTCAGCGTCGAAAGCGCCGCGCGGCGGGCGGCGGTGATCGCCAATTTCAATCTGTGCAATGCGGCCGCGCTCAAGGCCTATGACGGCGAGCGCGCCGCGCTTTACGCGCGCCTCAAGCTCGCGGGGCTGCGCGAGGCTCCGGTGCATCTCGCCGTGTTCTGCGATCATGCGACGGAGGCCGGCGCCGGCCTTGGCCGCAAAACCATGCCGGAAGCGCTGGATTATTCCGTCGTCGCCGCGATCCACGCCTTCTGGCTTGCGGCCCGCGCGCGCGGCCTTGGCGTCGGCTGGGTCTCGATCATCGATCCGCTGGAGGTCGCGCGAAGCCTCGACGCGCCCGAGAACTGGAAGCTGATCGCTTATCTCTGCGTCGGATTTCCCGAGGCGGAGCATGCGGATCCCGAACTCGAGCGGTGCGGATGGCAGGCGCATGAGGCCCAGAACGCGGCGCTTCATCGGCGCTGATCTCGCGGCCGGCTCGCCGGGGCGCAAACGCTCGCGCTTCGCCGACATCGCGGTAGTCCAAATGCTCTTCGGGAGACAGCAAGAAACAGTCTTGACCTGAGCGCTTCCTCGCGCGGGCAACGTGTAACAATCTCTATTCCGCCGCGAAAAAGGATAGAGGCGTCAATCCTGACGCTGATCGCCGATCAGGTTGAGCACAGGCCGACCGTTTCGCAACGAACATTGCGTGCGGCTGATGGATCTACTTGGGCTCGAACTTCGTTGCATAGAGTTGGCATCGCGACCAACAACGCCGTCGCGATGGCGGCGAAAAAGAAGCCTGATCAAAATTTGGAGGAGGATTTCAATGTCAAAGCGCTTTATCACTGCGGCTCTTGTGACCGCCGCCGTCCTCACCGCCGCGACCGCCGAAGCGAAACACATGATGCAGGTGGAGATGGTCAAATCGCAGGAGGTCACGTTGGCCGATGGCGGCAAGGCCACGGTTTATGTCGTCAAGATGAACGGCCACACGATGGTCGCCATACCGGAAGACAAAATTCCAGACGCATTGCATCAGCAACTCTTCACTGTGGGGCGCTGACCGCGCCGCCCCGCCAGGGCTGTCGACAGCGATTGGCGCTGGCGCCTAGGACAGCTCGATGATCAATGATTTTGGACTG
>JBKQMI010000249.1:0-2602 GCA_052146775.1 Methylocella sp.
GATGTCGCCGAGGTCAAGAAACTGACCCGCGGCCGGGCTGCGGTGATGTCGAAGATCGAAAAGCCGCAGGCGATCGCCAGGCTGGAAGAGATCGTCGAGATCTCGGACGGCCTGATGGTCGCGCGCGGCGACCTCGGCGTCGAAATGCCGCTCGAAAAAGTGCCCGGCCTGCAAAAGCGCATCGGCCGCATCGCGCGCCGTCTCGGCAAGCCGGTCGTCGTCGCGACGCAGATGCTGGAATCGATGATCAATTCGCCGGTGCCGACCCGCGCCGAAGTTTCGGATGTCGCGACCGCCGTGTTCGAAGGCGCCGACGCGGTCATGCTGTCGGCGGAAAGCGCCGCCGGCCATTATCCGGTCGAGGCCGTCGCGACCATGAATAAGATCGCCGAAGAGGTCGAGCGCGACGCCTATTTCCGCGGCATCATCAATGCACAGCGCGCAACGCCCGAGGCGACCGGCGCCGACGCCATCGCGGTCGCCGCGCGCAATGTCGCCGAAACGCTGGATCTCAAGGCGATCGTCGCCTGGACCTCGTCCGGCGCGACCGCGCTGCGGATCGCGCGCGAGCGTCCCTCCGCGCCGGTTCTCGCCCTGACGCCAAACCCCGAGACCGCCGGCCGTCTCGCGATTGCCTGGGGCGTCCACGCGGTCGTCACCAAGGATGCGCATGACATCGACGACATGTCGGCGCGGGCGGCCAAATTCGCCTTCCGCGAGGGCTTCGCCATGGTCGGCGACCGCATCATCATCGTCGCGGGCGTCCCTTTTGGCACGCCGGGCGCGACCAATATGGTCCGCATCGACTTTATCGACGAGGCGGCGACAGTTAGCACACTCGCCGCGCCCACGGCGGAGCTGGCGACGCAGGAGGGATAGAAACCCGTTTCCGCACGGGCCTCGAACAACGCCGCGACAATCCGCGCGGCGCGCTCTTGCCGGAGTTGGCGCGAGAGCGCGATCTATGTGAAGTTCCAGCGATCGCGCTCCAAGCCAAGGGCTGTGACTTAAAGCAGGGGCGTATTGACCGGCTCGACCTTCACGAAAATGTCGGACGCCTCCGACCCGCTCAGCGTTCCAGCCAGGACGAACGAGCGTTCGTCGTCCGACATCATGGCGACGACGGGAAACACCCAGCTCGAATAGCCCTGGTCGCCCTTGAGTTTGACTTCGACCAGAACATTGCCGTCGAGAACCTTGACGTTGCAGTTGAACGGCGCGTTAACCTTGCCGATCCGGATGAACCCGACGACCTTCACGGAGGTGTTGGGCTTCACCGTCACCTTCTGGTTGAAATTCCATTTGGATGTTTCGGTCGTCGAGAAGCTCTGCTCAGCGGAGAAGCTGACCTCAGCGCTCACTTCGACGTTCGCCTCGCCGACGAGAGGAAGCTTGGCTTTGACGCCCGCCTTGGTCCCCACCTTGAGGCCTTCGGTGAATTTGAACGCCTGGCCGTCCTGGCGAGAATATTCATAGGAGAAGGTCGCTTCCAGCGGATCGTCGGGCGACGCGTTGGCGTAGGTTTCCTGATGCGCGACCACGTTATTCAGCGTCTGCTTGACCTGGCCGTAGCTGAAGTCGGTGATAAGCAGACCGTAGTGATCCTGATAGAATTCGCTTGAGCCGGTCTCGATGGCTGCAAGGTTCGCAATCCTTTGCGTCGCCCCGATAGAGTTCAAATAATCGATGGCGCGCTGTATCAAAATCGCCTGATCGATCGTTTGAAACTTCTTGAACAGAGCCGTATTGATATCGAGTTCAGTTTCCGTTGTAAGGCTTCGCGCCTGGTAGTTCATCGTCGATACTCCTCATCTGTGCCCGGCGATAGCGACATTGCTGCCGGCTATACGGAGATACCGCCCGATGAATGAGGCCCGTGTGGGCTTTCCCACCTTCAGATAACGTCTGGTCGCGAGTCTTTGTCGCGGCGAAGACTCGCCGCCGATCCGCATCGCGCTAGCCGCCGCCGAACAGCTGCTCGAAGAAATTGCGCTCGCGCCGGCCCGGGCGGGCCTGCGCCGTTGTCGCCGGGTTCGGGATCAGCCCCGGCGGCGCGAGACTGTCGCCGCGTCCGCGCGGGGACTGCGTCGCGGGCGCCGGCGCCGCGGCGGTCTCGGCGCCCTGCGCCAAGGGCCCGGGGGTCTGCGGCGCGAAGAATCCGGGCCAGCCGGGCGCGGCTTCCGCTGGCCCCTGCCAGATCCCGCCCGGCAGCGGCTGCGGCGCCAAGCCGTCATGGGCGACGCGCATGTAGCGCGACCAGATCTCGACCGGCAAATTGCCCCCGGAGGCTTTTTTCGTCGGAGAACTGTCGTCGTTGCCGAGCCAGACCCCGGTGACGAGATGGCTCGTATAGCCGACGAACCAGGCGTCGCGCCAATCCTGGCTGGTGCCGGTCTTGCCCGCCGCCTGCCAGCC
This sequence comes from Methylocella sp., assembly GCA_052146775.1. Lineage (GTDB taxonomy): Bacteria > Pseudomonadota > Alphaproteobacteria > Rhizobiales > Beijerinckiaceae > Methylocapsa. Next base: position 2,416 of record JBKQMI010000249.1, read on the forward strand.
CGGCACGTCACCCTTGCGCGCCGTGCCAGTCAGCAGCGTCTCCTGCATCATCGCATTCATCATCGGCAGATAGATGGCCTCGATGACGCGCCCGTTGCTGGCGCCCTTGCGGCTGTAGAGCAGCCTGCCTGCGGCCGTCTTGACTCGTTCGATGACATGCGGCTGAACCCCGACCCCGCCATTGGCG
>JBKQMI010000250.1:0-12267 GCA_052146775.1 Methylocella sp.
ACGATGATCACCATCACGGACGCCCAGGGCAACACGATCTCGTGGTCCTCCGCGGGAACCATGGGGTTCAAGGGCTCGCGCAAGTCGACGCCCTATGCGGCGCAGATGGCCGCCGAGGATTGCGCCCGCAAAGCCGCGGAACACGGCATGCGAACGCTCGAGGTCGAGGTATCGGGTCCGGGTTCAGGGCGCGAGTCCGCCTTACGCGCGCTGCAGGCCGCGGGATTCACCGTGACCTCCATTCGCGACGTGACGCCAATCCCGCACAACGGCTGCCGTCCGCGCAAGCGCCGGCGCGTTTGAGCCGGGGCTCAACGCGTTTTTAGCAATTTGTCCGGGCGCCCAGCCGGCGCCGCACCGTCAGAAAGGCTCTTTCGTGATTCAAAAAAATTGGCAAGAGCTCACCAAGCCCAACAAGCTTGAAATCATCTCGGGCGATGACCCGAAGCGCTTCGCGACCATCGTCGCCGGCCCGCTGGAGCTCGGCTTTGGCCTCACGCTCGGCAACTCCCTGCGCCGCATCCTGCTGTCATCGCTGCAAGGTGCGGCGATCACCTCCGTCCATATCGACGGCGTCCTGCATGAATTCTCGTCGATCCCGGGCGTGCGCGAGGACGTGACCGACATCGTGCTCAACATCAAGGACATCGCGATCAAGATGCCGGGCGATGGCCCGAAACGCATGGTCCTGAAAAAGCAGGGACACGGCAAGGTCACCGCCGGCGATATCCAGACCACGGGCGACATTTCGATCCTGAACCCGGGCCTCGTCATCTGCACGCTCGACGAAGGGGCCGAGATCCGCATCGAATTCACCGTCAACACCGGAAAGGGCTATGTCGCGGCGGACCGCAACAGAGCCGAAGATGCTCCGATCGGGCTCATTCCGATCGACAGCCTTTATTCGCCGGTGAAAAAGGTCAGCTATCGCGTCGAGAACACCCGCGAAGGGCAAAATCTCGACCTCGACAAGCTGACTTTGCAGGTCGAGACCAACGGCGCGCTGACGCCCGAGGACGCCGTCGCTTTCGCCGCCCGCATCCTGCAGGATCAGCTCAATGTCTTCGTTAATTTCGAGGAGCCGCGCCGCGTCGAACTGACGCCTTCGATTCCGGAGCTCGCCTTCAATCCCGCTCTGCTCAAGAAAGTCGACGAGCTCGAATTGTCGGTGCGTTCGGCCAATTGCCTGAAGAACGACAATATCGTCTATATCGGCGATCTCATCCAGAAGAGCGAAGGCGAAATGCTGCGCACGCCGAATTTCGGCCGCAAGTCGCTGAACGAAATCAAGGAAGTGCTCGCCCAGATGGGCCTGCATCTCGGCATGGAGGTCACGGGCTGGCCGCCGGAAAACATCGACGAACTTGCCAAAAGGTTCGAAGAGCACTACTAGAGCGCTTTCCGACCGAATGGCCCCTTCGGTCGACAAGAAATCGCTCCAGATTCAAAAGCATGAGCATATTCTTGTCGATCAGATTGATTCAACCTGATCGGAATATGCTCTAGCGTCGTTTCGTCACATCGCGAGCCGCGCCAAACCCGCGCCGCTTACTCCCCCGGCGCCTTCGCATCGATCGAAAGCGCGTGAACCCCCGCGTTGAGTTCTGTCGCCAAGGCCGCATTTATCGCCCGGTGCCGTTCGACGAGGCTCTTGCCTTTGAAGGCCGGGGAAACCACCTTTACCTTGAAGTGCGTTTCGCCGGCGGCGCCCGCCCTGCCCGGTCGTTCGGCCGCATGGGCGTGGCCCGCGTGCTTATGCGATTCGTCGACGATTTCGAGAAGAACCGGAGAAAAGCCGGCTTCGAGTTTCGTCCTGATCGCCGCGGCGACCCCGCTTGGTTGGACCGCGGCTTGCTTCTGATCACTCATGTTCGGTCTCCCGTCCGTCTTGCGCGCCGGTCTCCGGCGGCGCATGTGAGGATAGCCTGCCGCAACGCCCTGCGGCTAATAGCCAAGGTAAGCTTCATTTATCGTCTTTAAGGCGCCGACGCGCTTGCGGCCACCCCAAAGACATTCATAATGCCAGGGTCATGAACCTCAACTCTCGCATCTTCGATCGTATCCGCGTCAAACGCGAACCCAAACAGGCCCTGCGTCCGGACCAGCCGCGCTGCGATTTTCCCGGCTGCGCTGAGCCCGGCGGACATCGCGCGCCAATGGGCCGTCTGCGCGAGGGACAGTATTTTTCTTTCTGTCTCGACCACGTCCGCGAATACAACGCGACCTATAATTATTTCAACGGCATGAGCCAGGAGGACGTCGCCTTGTACCAGCGCGAGGCCCTGGTCGGCCATCGCCCGACATGGTCCATGGGCTCGAACCGCGGCGCGAAAGGCTTCCGCGAGGATGGCGATCCAGCTCAAGCGGCCGACTTCATCGGCATGGCGGGGCCGGGCGCCCGGCGCGCCCCGAAGGCCGAGCCGGCAAAGCCGCGCCACGGCGTCGCCGCCCTGCGCGCGCTCGATGAACTTGGCCTCGACGACAGCGCGGATGCGGGCGCCATCAAAGCGCGCTACAAGGATCTGGTGAAGCGGCTGCACCCCGACGCCAATAGCGGGGACCGCTCCAACGAAGACAAGCTGCGCGAGATCATCCGCGCCTATAAATATCTGAAGTCGGTCCGGTCCGCCTGAGAGCGCCGGCCGCGCGAGAACCTTGCGCCCGGATTCCATTTGCGCGAAGCCGAGCCCATCGCAACGGAGAAAGAATGGATAGCGCAACACTCGACCCCGGCGCCGCCACCGCCGGCCTTCCGGATATGAAGATTTCCGTGCGCCAGGTTTTCGGCATCGACTCCGACATGGAGGCGCCCGCCTATTCGACCAGCGACCCGCACGTGCCGGACCTTGACCCCGACTATCTGTTCGATCGCGACACGACGCTCGCCATTCTCGCGGGTTTCGCCAGGAACCGGCGCGTGATGGTCACCGGCTATCACGGGACCGGCAAGTCGACCCATATCGAGCAGGTGGCCGCGCGGCTCAACTGGCCCTGCGTCCGCATCAACCTCGACAGCCACGTCTCGCGCGTCGATCTCGTCGGCAAGGACGCCATCGTCATCCGGGACGGCCAGCAGGTCACCGAGTTCCGCGACGGCATCTTGCCATGGGCGCTGCAGAACAACGTCGCCCTCTGTTTCGACGAATATGACGCCGGCCGGCCCGACGTCATGTTCGTGATCCAGCGCGTTCTCGAAGTGTCGGGGCGCCTGACCCTCCTTGACCAGAGCCGCGTCATTCGGCCGCATCCCGCGTTCCGGCTGTTTTCGACCACCAACACGATCGGCCTCGGCGACACGTCAGGCCTCTATCACGGCACGCAGCAGATCAACCAGGGACAGATGGACCGCTGGTCGATCGTCGCGACGCTCAACTATCTGCCGCATGACAAGGAGGTCGAGATCGTCCTCGCCAAGGTCAAGAGCTTCCAGCAGAACAAGTCGACTCGCGACCAGATCGGCAAGATGGTCCGCGTCGCCGATCTGACGCGCAACGCCTTCATCGCCGGCGATCTCTCGACGGTGATGAGCCCGCGCACGGTCATCACCTGGGCCGAGAACGCGGAAATCTTCGGCGACGTCGGCTTCGCCTTCCGCCTGACCTTTCTCAACAAATGCGACGAGCTGGAGCGCTCGCTGGTCGCCGAATTCTATCAGCGCTGTTTCGGCAAGGAATTGCCCGAGAGCGCGACCAATGTCGTGATGAGCTGAAAAGATCAAAGCCGCCGTGACCGCCTCGAACACAAAGCCGCCGTCGAAACTGGAAGGCCCGCAAGAGCCCTTCAAGCGCGCGGTCGCCGGCTGCATGCGCGCGCTCGCCAAGACGCCCGGCCTTGAAGTCGTCTACGCGCCAGAGCGACCGAGCCTGATCCAGACCGGCGCCGGCGCCAAGGCGCGGCTGCCCGACCCGCCGCGCCGGCTCGACGCCCGCGAAGCGGCGATCCTGCGCGGGCACGCCGATTCGATGGCGCTGCGGCTCGCCTGCCACAACAGCGACGTGCATCGCCGCCTGACGCCGCAGGTTGCGGGCGCCCGCGCGGCCTTCGACGCCGTCGAACAGGCGCGCGTCGAAGCGATCGGCGCCCGCCGCATGGAAGGGGTCGCCGCCAATCTCGACGCCATGCTTGACGATCGCTTCCAGCGCGCCCGCTATGCCGATGTCGCGACCCGCGCGGACGCGCCGATCGAGGACGCGCTCGCGATGATCGTGCGCGAGCGGCTGACCGGCCTGAAGCCGCCGGCGAACGCGAAGCGCATCGTCGATCTTTGGCGCCCCTTCGTCGAGGAGCGCGCGGGCGCCGACCTCGACCGGCTCGGCGCCGCGATCGAGGATCAGCGCGCCTTCGCGCACTCGGTGCATAAATTGCTAACTTCGCTCGAAATGCTCGACGAATCCAGCCTCGACGACCGGCCCGAGGAGGACGAGGACTCAACCGACGACGTCGATGACGGCGACGCCGACGCTGGCGGCGAGAAAGGCGAAGAGAACCCAAGCGGCGATTCGCGGGAGATGGAGAAATCCGAGGCCGCCGCCGAGGCGATGGACGACAGCGAGACCGACGCCGCCGACGCGCCGACCGGCGAGTTCGAGGAGGAGGCCGATTTCTCCGATTCCGAACAGGGCGCCGATCCGCACCGCCCGCCGACCTCGGGACGCGCGGAACAGCGCGGCGCCGACTACAAGGCCTTCACGAAGAAATTCGACGAAATCGTCTCGGCGGAAGACCTTTGCGACCCCGAAGAGCTGGAGCGGCTGCGCTCCTATCTCGACAAGCAGCTGAACAATCTCTCATCTGTCGTGGCGCGGCTCGCGAACCGCCTGCAGCGCCGCCTGATGGCGCAGCAGAGCCGCTCCTGGGAGTTCGACCTCGAAGAGGGCATGCTGGACCCCGCGCGGCTCGCCCGCGTCATCATCGATCCGCAGCAGCCGCTGTCCTTCAAGCAGGAGAAGGACGCCGATTTCCGCGATACGGTCGTCTCGCTGCTGATCGACAATTCCGGCTCGATGCGCGGGCGTCCGATCACGGTCGCCGCCACCTGCGCCGACATTCTCGCCCGCACGCTGGAGCGCTGCGGCGTCAAGGTCGAGATTCTCGGCTTCACGACAAGAGCCTGGAAGGGCGGCCAGTCGCGCGAGGCGTGGCTGCAGGGTGGCAAGCCCGCGGCGCCCGGGCGTCTCAACGATCTGCGCCACATTATCTACAAATCCGCCGACGCCCCCTGGCGGCGGGCGCGGAAACATCTCGGCCTCATGATGCGCGAGGGGCTGCTCAAGGAAAACATCGACGGCGAGGCGCTCGACTGGGCCTACCGGCGGCTGCTCGCGCGCCCCGAACAGCGGCGCATCCTGATGATGATTTCGGACGGCGCGCCGGTCGACGATTCAACCCTCTCCGTCAACCCCGGCAATTATCTCGAAAAACATCTGCGCCATGTGATCGAGACGATCGAGACGCGCTCGCCGGTGGAACTCATCGCCATCGGCATCGGCCACGACGTGACGCGCTATTACCGCCGCGCGGTGACCATCGTCGATGCCGAGGAGTTAGGGGGCGCGATGACCGAAAAGCTGGCGGAGCTGTTCAGCGAGACCGCGGCGCCGGCGCGTGGCGAGCGCCGCAAGGATTCAACGAAGAGCCCCTTGCGGGCGGGCCTCGCGCGCCTGCATTAGTTCACGATAATTTGGAGCGGAATGCGGGCGAAAAAGCGGCGAGCGGACTTTCGGCCGCCATTCTTCGCCCGAAGGGAAACCAGAAGAATGGCGAACGAATCGAGGTTGCTGCTTTTCCTCATCCCGCTCTAGAAATCGCGCTTACGCGACCGTCGGCGCTTCGGCGTTGGCCGCGGCCTGGCTCAGGCGCTGGCGGTAGAGCCCGGCGAAATCGATCGGATCGATATAGAGCGGCGGAAAGCCGCCGCCGCGCACGGCTTCCGCGATGATCTGGCGCGCGAAGGGGAACAGCAGGCGCGGACATTCGATCATGACGACCGGATGCTGGTCGCTCGCCGGAATATTGACGAGACGGAACAGCCCGGCGTAATCGAGTTCGAACTTGAACAGCGTGTCGGCCTCCGATTTCGCGGAGCCTTCCAGCAGAAGATTGACCTCGAAGTCGGCTTCCGCAATCTGGCGGGCGTTGACATTGACCTGAATCTGGATGTTCGGCGGCTTGTCCTGCGGCCCAAGCGAACGCGGCGCGTTCGGATTCTCGAACGAGAAATCCTTCGTATATTGCACCATCGCATTGATCGCGGGGGCCGCGTCTGCGCTGGGCTCCGTCCCTGAACCGTTTCCATTCGCCATAGCAAAAATCTCCTGCGGCTGCGGGTAGCACGGAAGGCTTGCCGGGACAAGCTCAAGGCTTTCGCAAGCGCGCTAAAGCCGCGGCCTCGATCCGCGAATCTCACAATTTCGCGCCCGGGCCGCAAACCGATTCCCATCGGCGGCGAAATTCGTCTATCTAGGCGCCATGTCGACCGAGCCGCCGCGCCTTTATCTGATCACGCCGCCGATCCGCGACGCGAGCGCCTTCGCGCCTGCGCTCGAAGCCGCGCTCGGCGTTTGCGACATCGCCTGCGTCCTCATCCGGACAGACGGGCGCGACCCCGGCGAAAACAAGAAGATCATCGCGGCGCTGGCGCCTCTCGTTCAGCGTCGCGACGCCGCCGCGCTGGTCGTGGGCGACCCGCAGCTTGCGATCCGCGCCAACGCCGACGGCTGCCATGTCGAGGCCGATGGCGAGGCGCTTCAGGCCGCGATCGCGACCCTGCAGCCGGGCCGCATCGTCGGCGCGGGCGACCTTGCGACCCGCGACGCGGCGATGGCGGCGGGCGAATATGGCGTCGATTATGTTATGTTCGGCAGCCCGGACGGGGAGGATCCGCACGAAGGCGTCGTCGAGCTGGTGGCTTGGTGGGCGGAAATCTTCAACGTGCCCTGCGTCGCTTACGCGCACGCCCTCGCGGACGTCGGCGAACTCGCCGCGGCCGGCGCCGATTTCATCGCCCTTGGCGAAGCGGTTTTCGCCGACCCCCGCGGCGTCGCCCCCGCCCTCGCGGAGGCCACGGCGGACCTTGCGGCTTACGCAGCGGCTCATCCGGCGGGAACGCGTGAAAAAACACAATAGTCCGCGCGCCTCGCGGCCCGTCCCGCTCGCCTGCGCCATTCTCGCCACAACGCTTTTCTGCGTCGCGCCGGCCGGGGCGCAAGGCCAAATTCCGCCGCACGGCCCTGCTCCGGCCGCCGCCGCGACCTCCGTCGCCTCCGCCCCCGCGGCTGCCGACAGCGCCCCTGACCTCGCCTTCGGCGCCTATCAGCGCGGCTATTACGCGACCGCCCTCGCCGAAGCGGAGAAGCGCATCGCGGCGAACCCTGACGACGCCGCCGCGATGACGCTGATCGGCGAATTATACGCTCAAGGGCTTGGCGTGCGGCGCGACCTTACGGAAGCCAATCGCTGGTACAAGCTCGCCGCCGATCGCGGCGACCGCCAGGCGACATTCGCGCTGGGGCTCGCGATGCTGACCGGCGCGGGCGCGCCAAAAAATCGCGACGGCGCCGCCGCGCTGTTCCAGAAGGCGGCGGCGGAAGGCCATCCGGGCGCCCTCTACAATCTCGGCGTCATGGCGATCGAGAACGAAAAGGGCGTCGTTCCCGATTTCACGAGCGCGGCGAAATATTTCCGGCAGGCGGCCGACCTTGACGATTCCGGCGCCGCCTATGCGCTCGGCCTCCTTTACCGCAACGGGACGGGAGTCGACAAAAGCGACGTCGAGGCGGCGCAGTGGATCGGCCGCGCGGCGAAGGATGATAATGTTCCGGCGGAAGTCGAATATGCCATCATGCTGTTCAACGGGATCGGCGTTGCGAAAGACGAGACGGCGGCCGGCAAGCTGTTTCTGAAGGCCGCCTCCCACGACAATCCCGTCGCACAGAATCGCGTCGCGCGCATTCTCGCGGTCGGCCGCGGCCTGCCGAAGGATCCGGTCGAGGCGATGAAATGGCATATTCTCGCGCGCGCCGCCGGGATCAAGGATTCATGGCTCGACGGCGAACTCGCCAAGCTGACGCCGCAAGAGAGGAACGCTGTTCAGGCCGCGGTCCGGCAATATATGGGGCGGTGAGGCTTCAGATTTCGAAGCGCAGCCCCAGGGCCTCCAACACAGTGCGCATCTGCGCCGGCATTGGCGCCTCGACGATGATCGGCTCTTTGTTCTTGTAGAGCGGGATCTCGATGCGTTGCGCATGCAATTGCAGCGGCGTGGCGCCGCCCGCCCCGTAGATCGGGTCGCCGAGAATGGGCCAGCCCATCGCGGCGCAATGGACGCGCAATTGATGCGTGCGCCCGGTCAGCGGCCTCAAGGCCAACAGCGCATGGCCTTCGCCGCGCGCGAGAATTTTCCACCGCGTCTGCGACGGCTGGCCTTCGGGGTCGACCTTCATCCACCAGCCGCGATTCGCATCGCGGCGCCCAAGCGGCAGATCGATCAAGCCTTCATCCGGTTCGGGAAATCCCTCAACGATCGCAAGATAGGTCTTGCCGATCTTGCCCTGCTTGAACAACAGCCCCAGCTTCTCCAGCGCCTTGTGATGGCGCCCAAGGGCGAGGCAGCCGGAGGTGTCGCGATCGAGCCTGTGCGCGAGGGCCGGATTGCGCGGCAGGCCGAAACGAAGATGATGGAACGAGGCCTCGAAGTTCTCGCCGCCTTTCGGTCCCTTGTGAACGGCGATTCCCGCCGGTTTGTCGACAACGAGGATCAGCGCGTCGCGGTAGAGCAGCCGCGCATGGAGCTCCGCTTCCGAGAAGAGTTCAGGGGCTTCGGCGAGACTCACCACCAGCCGCGCCGCTTGAACCAGATGATCGGGATAAGGGCGCTGACCACGATGAGAGTAAGGCCCCATTCATAGCCATAGGTCCATTCGAGTTCCGGCATGTTCTTGAAGTTCATGCCATACATGCTGGCGACGAGCGTCGGCGGGATGCCGACGACGGAGACCACGGTCAAAACCCGGAAGATGTTGTTCTGCTCGATATTGGTGAGGCCCAGCGTCGCGTCGAGCAGGAATTGAATCCGGTCGGTTTGGCCCCTCTCGTACTCGTTGAGCGAACTGATGTCGCGGCCAAGACTTTTGATCTTCGCCGTCTCCTCAGGCGATAGATAGGACGCAGCCTCGCCGATAACGAAGGGAAACATGCGCGACATGCCGAGCAGCATATCGCTGATCTTCGAGGCCAGATTGCCGTTCGCCGCGATCGCGCCAAGCACCCTGCGTAAATTCTTGGCGTCCTTGACCGGTCCCTCGTGAGGCTTGCCGCCGCCCTGGTCGAAAACGATCTGGGACAAGGAGTCGAGATCGAAATTGATCTTTTCCAGTTCGTCGGAGCCATGATCGATGATGGCCTCAAGCAGAGAGATCAGGGCGCTCGGGCCATCCGCTGGCCGGCCGTTCTCGACGACGTCCGCGTAATGTAGATCCTCGCAAGGCTTGATCTGCTTGTAGCGAATCGTCAGAACATAGTCCTTCGTCAGCACAAAACCGAGCGGCGACGTCTGCGCGATGCCGCTTGTCGACCGAACCATCATCGGCATGCTCATGTAGAGCGCGTCTTTGTCGCGGTAGAGACGGCTCGACGTCTCGATAGCCGACAGATTTTCCAGCGTCGGCACTCTGACGCCGAGAATCCGCTCCAGAAAGGAGACTTCTTTCGGCTCGGGCCGCATGGCGTCGATCCAGTTCACCTCAACCGGAAGCGCCGTCGCGTCGAGACCGACCTTCACTTCCCCTTTGACGATCGTCGAGTGAAATCTCAGCATCAGTCCTCTCAGCGGGTCGAGCGTCGGAAATCGCCAAAGCGGGCTCCGGGTCCACCGCGACCGTGCAGCGCAATCGTGACCGCATGCGCCGGCGCGCGCAAGCCGGAGGTAGGCAACCAATATGACGATGATGCGACGTGGCGGGCGCAGAGATCTTCAGGCGCAGAGCGCCTCTCGCGCGGGGCCGCGCTAAAACGGATGATACTGGAAAATCCACGTCTCGCTCAGGATCTTCTCGCCCTGCCGCAGGAACAGCCGCATCTCGACGGGGTCGGTCCCGGGACCGGCGGTGAGGTCGAACTGGGCGCGCCAATGGCCGGGAACGTCGTCCGGCACAGGCTCGGCAAAGACGTAGGAGAAGGTTCCGCGCGAGGCCCAGAGCACCACCTCGGGCTTCACGCCGAAGGGCAGATTGACGAGCGGCGGACCTGAAAATTCGACCACGAATTTGCGCACGCCCTTCGGGCGCGGCAGGCCGGGCTGGCCGCCATTGCCGAGGCGCGTTGCGACGACGCGGGCGAGATCGGTCGGAAACGGCTCGTCCGCCTCCCAATAGAGACGGTAGGAGAGCGCCGTCTCCGAGCCCGCCACGGCCGGCTTCTCAGGGACCCACATGGCGACGATATTGTCGTGAATTTCGTCGTCCGTCGGAATCTCGACGAGTTCGATCGCGCCTTTGCCCCAATGGCCGGTGGGCTCGACCCAAAGGCTCGGGCGGCGATCGTAATAGACGCCGTCCTGATAATGATCGAAATTGCGGTCGCGCTGCAGAAGGCCGAAGCCGCGCGGATTGTCGTCGCCGAACGCGGACGCGACGATGCGCGGCGGATTGTTGAGCGGGCGCCAGATGCGTTCGCCCGTTCCCGTCCACATGGCGAGGCCGTCGGAATCGTGAACCTCGGGGCGCCAGTCGACCGCGGTCTCCTTCTTCGTTTCGGAAAACCAGTACATCGTCGTCAAGGGCGCGAGGCCGAACCTCGCAACATCGGCGCGCAGGTACAGGACCTGGTCGATATCCATGATGACGCCCCTGCCGCGCGTCATCACGAAGCGGCAGGCGCCGACGATGGACGGCCCTTCGAGCAAAGCATAGATGGTCAGCGAATCGCCCGCGTCCGCGCCGTCGATGTAGAATCTCGTGAAGTCCGGGAACTCTTCCGGCTTGCCGGCGACGGCGACGTCGATCGCCACGGCGCGGGCCGACAGCCCATATTGCCGCAACGCCCCGATCGCGCGGAAATAGGCCGCGCCGAGAAAGGCGACCCAGTCGTTCTTGCGCCAGTCGAGCGCGCCGCCCCTTTGCTCCTGAATGCGCAATCCCGCGAAGCCCGCGCCCTGCGGAAGCTTTCGCGCGATTGAATCCGCCGGCATCGTGAAATAGCTCTGATCGTAGATGATTTCGCGAGCGTTCGCGCCCTCGACGACATTCATCTCGACCGCCTTCTGGAAGAACATTCCGAGGTGGAAGAAGCTGACCGGAAAGCGGCCCGGACCATCGGCGTAGAGCGCGTGATCCATGTCGAAGGCGATCTGGCCCCAGGCCTCGTAATTGATCTTGCCGACGATGTCGGGCGCCGGCCGCTGCGGGCCGACATAAGGCGCCGCCGCCATGCGTTTGGCCATCGCCTTCAGGCCCTCGTAGGAGAACGGCCGCGCCGGGCCGAGCTTCAGACCGCCTTGGGCGAAGGCCTCGCGGGCGCCGGCCGCGCCCAAGGCCGTACCCAAGCCCGCGTCCAGACCGATCGCCGCGGCCGCCCGCAGGACCGCTCTCCGGTCAAAGGCTCTCATGCCGTTTCCTTTATGATTTTGCGGGCTGGTTCGATGCGGGAGCTTCGAGGCGGGAGCGCTGGCGAAGGAGGCGGATCAGCCGCGGTACGGCTCGTGCCTGATCGCGATGCGCATGAAATAATAGAGCAGCACGAAACCGCATAAGGTGAAGCCGACCTCGATGACGCGGCTAACGATGGGGTCGAGCTGCAGGAGGCCGCCCAGCGCCCAGCCCGCCGCCCAGGAGGCGCCGACCATCTCGGTGCCGACGAGAATGGCGACGGCGACCAGCGTCGAGAGGTGCAGCCAGTTGATCGGCTTTTCCCGCGCCAATTCGTTATTTTTAGGCTGGTTTTTAGCCAGATCTTTTTGAGCCAAAGTCGCACGGTCTCCGTCGCGGCGCGAAATTTTCGTCGCCTCCGCGCTCGACTTCCGCCAGCGCAACAGAATAGATAGGCGATTGAAGTTTGCCACTATATCATTGTCGCGTAAGGAGCAAGCGGCGACCCGCGGCCGACGCCGTGGCGCCGGTCTAGCAAGCCAGCGGCTTCAAGAGCTGGATGAGGAAAAGCAGAAGCCGGTTTTCCTCATCCCGCTCTGATCTATTGGAATCGATAACGATGATTTTTGATTTTATCCAAATTCATCGTGATCTAAAGACTGCGGCAGACAAGACGAGCGGGAAA
>JBKQMI010000251.1:0-5810 GCA_052146775.1 Methylocella sp.
TCCGGGACGAGCAGCAAGAGCGTCGAAATCGCGCGCGGCAGACTCCGAGCGCGATGAAGCAAAGACCAGATAATCCGGCTGCAGACGCACGACCTCTTCAAGGCTCATCTGCGGCCGGATCCACAAAAATTCGTGCCGGGCGCAAAAATGTTCTTCCATCTTAAGAACCCGCGCGATCGCGCCGACGTCATCGAATACCTAAAGGAGCGGGCAAATTGAGGTCGGACGACCTCCCTGGTATGAGCGCCGAACTTCTGAGATGGCGCGGGAGCGCGCTTTCAAACAGAGACACTACCATTCGGCGAAGGCGCTGGCGCTGCTCGGCATCCGGACTGTCGCCTATCAACAAGGCGTCGACAAGCTCGCGGTGGCCGACGCATCGCTCGCGCAATGAAAGGGATGATCATGACGGAGTGTTTCGACGCTGGCCGCGGTAATACCCGCGCGAGCCTGCTCGCGCTCGGAGCCACACTCTTGTTTTCCCTTTTCCAGACATCCATCGCCTGGGCGGATGACGCAAAAATAGGGATCGATAATTTTGCGTTCACGCCGCCCGTGCTGACGGTCAAGGCCGGAACGACCGTGGTCTTCGAAAACCACGACGACATCCCCCATTCTGTTGTCGACATCGGCGGCAAATTCCACTCGAAGGCGCTCGACACCAATGATAGTTTCAGCATCACATTCGATAAGCCGGGCGAAATTGCTTATTTTTGCGGTCTGCATCCGCATATGAAAGGCAAGATTATCGTCGCGCCATGAGCGTCGGGGGCGGTGTGGTCAGTCAGTTAACGCAAAAGCGTTTCGCCGAGGTGGTGCTGCCCCATCTCGACGACGCCTATGGGCTGGCCCGATGGCTCACCGGAAATCGAAGCGACGCCGAGGATGTCGTGCAGGACGCTTGCATGCGCGCACTTGCGTCGCTCGATTCAGGTTCGATCGAGCGGCCTCGCGCGTGGGTCCTCTCGATCGTTCGCAACACGGCGTTCACCTGGCTCGCGAAGAATCGTCCTAAAACCGTTCTGTTGACCGACGATGCGGAGTTCTTCGAGATGGCCGCCGCCAAGGAGCCTGGCGCGCCGAACCCGGAGGAAGCCCTGATCGCGGCGGCCGATCAGAGCGCGCTGGAATCGGCGATCGAGGCGCTGCCGCATCTATTCAGGGAAGTCATCGTGATGCGCGACATCCATGGTTTGAGCTATCGCGAAATCGCCGCGGCGATCGATGCGCCGGTCGGAACGGTGATGTCGCGCCTCGCGCGGGCGCGGGTGCTGCTGATCGGCAGGCTGGGGAGCGGAACGTGAGGGAAACCCCGCGCGACGATCAAATTCTTCTTGTCCACGCCGCTCTCGATGGCGAACTCGACGCCGTCGGCATGATGGAGATTGAGGCCAGACTCGCGGCCGACCCCGCGCTGGCGGCCGAATATATGCGGCTCAGCGCCTTGCGCGAGGCCATCCGGGCGCGCATTCCGCGCGAGGCTGCACCCGAATCTCTTCGCGCCCGTGTCCTGGCGATGGCGCGGACCGGGAGCCCTGCGCCGACAGCCGCGCCCGCGTCCCTCCGCTCCCGCATCCTGTCGATGGCGCAGGCCGCGAAGGGGACGCTGGCGGCCGCGCCGCAGCTTGGGCTGTTCGACTCGCCCTATCGCTCGCTCGCAGCGTCGCTGATGCTCGGGATCGCGCTTGGCGCCGGAGCCGCCGGCTTGTTTCGCTCCCCGCCCGCCGGCGAGGACATTGAGCAGGCGATCGTCGCCGGCTATGTCAGGGGTCGTCTTTCAGGACAGCCCGTCGATGTCGCGACATCGGATCGGCACACGGTCAAGCCATGGCTTGCCGGCAAAATTGCCAGCCCGACGACAGTCGTTGACCTTGCGAAGGAAGGATTTCCCCTGGTCGGCGGCCGAATCGACGTGGTTGGAACGACGCCCGTTCCGACGCTTGTCTATCAGCGCCGCGAGCACCAGATCGCGCTCACCGAAACGCCGGCGCCGGGCGGCGAGGCCTCCAGCGCGCCGCGCCGTGAGACGCTCGATGGCTATTCCTTGCTGCGCTGGGTCGACAATGGGCGCCTCTACACGGCCGTGTCGGATCTCGCGCCGGCGGACCTTGACGCCTTCGGCGCCGCATTTCGTCGCGCGGCCGCCGCCGAACGGGAAGAAGCGCCAAAGCCCTGAGTCCATCCCGCTTGCCCCTCATGGGTTGGCCCGTCGACACGACCCGTTTCGAAGGTGCTCAGGAACTTTTGAGCATGAATCCGAGGATGAAACCGATCAAGCCGCCGGCGAACATAAAGGTTGCGTAGGGGGCGATGCTCGCCGTGCGCCTCGCCCAACTCCGTCTTCCGGATCCGACAATCGGCGCGTCGGTGAGATAGGGATGGATGATCGCGAAGGAGCAGGAGAGTCCTTTGGCCTCGGCTTTGATCGCCGCGGCGGCCTGTCCGGCGCTGATGTCGAGATACCAGCGCTCGCTCTCATCCATGCGTTCGCTGGCGAGGCGCCGGAGCGCGCCAGCCAGGACGGCTTCCGCCGCACCGGACGCGCGAAAATGAAAAATCACGGGTATTCCGATGTTATCCGCGACGTCGGCGCCGCTGTCGCCGTTGATTGCGACCGCGCCGTCCCTGCGGACGGCGACGGAGATCACCGAGAGACGGGCCCTGCGGCGTTTGCGCGCGAATAGGCCGGCGAGCTTTTCCGCCCCGGATGAAATCTCTGGCCGCAGGAGACTGTCGTCCATGCGAGGACCGGAAAGCCGATACTCTAACGCCACCTCACCTCTCCTTTTTCCGCCAGCGCTCTGCGACGCTTGTTGGCGGACAATGTCATCGATATTTTTCTATTGCCTAGCGCTAAACTCTTAACAATTACAAGGATAAACGCAAAGATTTTGAGTTAAGGCCGAAGCCGGCGCGAACGGCGCCGACTCGCGACCGACCCAAATCATCCGCCGCTTCACGCAGTCGTGAGTGGCCCAAATGAGAGCGTTGTCCCGACCGATTCGGCCGAAAAGGCTCCTTTTCGCCACGCGCTAACATTTCCCTCGCCGGCAACTTAAATTTGCGGTTGGCAATGCGAGCGACGGCAAAATGCCCCAAATCGCCTCGTTGGATTGTGCACTACCGCACATCTTCGCTTGGCGCCTCGGTCGCGAGTGACGGCGAATCTCTCGAAGCGGCGACTTCGCGGTTGTGCTTTGTCGACAAATGCGCATGCTTGCGCCCCACCGAACAGAGGAGTGAGTTTATGCGCCTGCAAAAGACGGCGTCAAAGCTGGCGGCCATCGTAGCCTTGGCGTTTGCGTTTGCGGCGCCGGCCGAGGCGTCCGGACAGCAGCCGGCCGCGGGCGCGCATCCCCGCCACGCCGTCAATCATCGGCGCGCGCACGTCAGCTACGCCGCCGCGACTTCAGGGCAAGCCGGCGGACCTTCCGGTTTCGTCAATCTGTCTGAGGATAGCCAGAGCGGCGCGGGATTTTATCCGTTGCCGCAGCCTTATCGCAGCGATGCGCGGCGGCAGCGTGCAATCCAATACCGTGGGGAGAGGAACGCGCTGGGCGTCGCCATCGCCAGCGAGGCGATCGGGTATGACTATGACGACGGTTACGCCTTCGGCAACGCCCACGGCGTCTTCAATGCTGTCGATGGAGTCGGTACGCCGTTCTTCGGCGGATATTATAATTGATGACGCACTGTCGCATCGGCTTGGGCGATAGAGGTTGAACGGCGCCATTCTGAATTCGAAAGCAAGAGCCGGAGTGCGGCGCCAGCGTGTGGATGGCAGGGAAGGGCTGACGCAGAGAAATCGTGAAAGGAGCCCGCGATGGCGCTGGCCGAGCAGGATCCCCGCTGGGCCTTCGTCATATCGCGCGATCGCTCGGCGGACGGCGCGTTCTTCTATTCGGTCGAAACGACCGGCGTCTATTGCAAGCCGTCCTGCGCGGCGCGGCGCCCTAATCCGGGCAATGTCCGCTTCCACAGCTCGGCGGCGGAGGCCGAGGCGGTGGGCTTTCGTCCCTGCAAGCGCTGCAAACCTGACGCAGCGCCTTTGGCTGAGCGCTATGCCGCCAAGGTCGCCGACGCCTGTCGCTTGATCGAGGCCGCCGATGAGCCTCCGACGCTGGCCGAACTGGCGAAGAGCTCTGGCCTCAGCGCCTATCACTTTCATCGCATCTTCCGGGCTATTGCTGGCGTAACGCCGAAAGATTACGCCATGGCGCACCGCTTTCGGCGGATTCGGGATCGACTGTCGAAGAGCGATACCGTGACCGAAGCGATCTTTGATGCGGGCTTCAACTCGGGTAGCCGTTTTTACGAGAAGTCGAACGCAATGTTAGGCATGACTCCGACAGACTATCGGGCCGGCGGCCAGAACGCCGAAATCCGCTTCGCCATCGGCGAATGCTCGCTCGGCGCGATCCTCGTCGCCAGAAGCGAAAAAGGCGTCTGCGCCATTCTTTTGGGGGACGACGCGGAGGTTCTCGCGGGCGAGTTGCAGGACCGTTTCCGGAATGCGCGGCTGATCGGCGCCGATCGCGAATTCGATGCGCTGATCGCGAAGGTCATAGGCTTCGTCGAGGCGCCAAAGCTCGGTCTCGAGTTGCCGCTCGATGTGCGCGGCACGGCGTTCCAGCAACGGGTCTGGCGGGCGCTGCAGGCCATTCCGGCCGGCGCTACGGCGAGCTACGCCGACATCGCCCGGTCGATCGGCGCGCCGAAGGCCGTGCGCGCCGTGGCGGGCGCCTGCGCCGCCAATCCGATCGCCCTCGCGATTCCCTGCCACCGGGTCATCAGGAGCGATGGCGCGCTCTCCGGCTATCGCGGCGGCGTTGCGCGCAAGCGCATCCTGCTCGAACGTGAAAAAGGCTGATCGGCGCTCAGCGCACGCGTTCGACCCTGATCGACGAGACCATGCGCGCGGCGCGGACCGGGCGCAGATCGCCTTCGACGACAAGCTGAAACGGGCCTTTCTCGGCGTCGAGCGGCGCGCCGTCCATGCGATCGGCGAGAATGACCCGCTCCGTGCGCGTCGTCGCGTCGGTTCCGGCGAGATCGAGCGCCACCTTGTAGCCGTCGCGCGCCTCGACGAGAACGACGTCGGCGAGTTCAGCGCCATGAATCGCCTTGCCGCGCGGCGCGCCGACTTTGGCGAGGACGTCGCCGAGCAGGGCGCCTTCGAAAGCGTGAACGGCGCCATGCTGCTCGATGCTAATTGTCGCGCGGGGCAGGGCGTCGAGTTCGGCGATCGTGATGGTCGATTGCTGGCCGTCGAGCCCCGTCAGCGCCACACTCGACGACGCTTCCTCGGCCGCGAGGCCGCTCGCGAGCATCAGCAGCGCAGGCAACGGAAAAAGCGATCTCATAAGTCTCTCCAGCGGGAAGGGAGTCGACCCTTCTTACTGGTTTGGACTCGCTCGCTCCACTGCAAGCGCTCCCAAAGCGTCCTCGGGCGAGCAGCGCCGCTTGTCACGCTCCGGCGCCCACGAGAAGCTTCACTGCTTCATCGATCCCTCCTCGACAACTCAATCGCGCTCGACATGATGCGCGCGGCCTCGGATAGTGGTTCAGTCGGCTGCATCGGCGGCCATATGGCGCTCGCACATGGAATTTCCGTTCGGGGGCGCGCCGCTATGTGCAAAATCAGGCGCAGACCGCCGGGTCCCTGTCGGCTCTCTGGAGCCTCGACGGCGTGTGCTTCGACAGGCCGAGTCGGCCGACGGAGGGTCGGCGATCGCCGCAGGGCTTCCAGGGGCTGAAATCGCTTGCACAAGCTGACGAAAGCTCGCCGATCAAGCGAAATGAGGAAAATA
>JBKQMI010000252.1:0-9645 GCA_052146775.1 Methylocella sp.
GCGAGGTTGGTGGCGACGCCTCTGATGCGATATTCGAGCAGGGCGCGATCCATGCGGCGGATCGCTTCTTCCGGCGTCGCGGCCCAGGCGGTGACCTTCTCCAGCAGGGGGTCGTAGAAGCGGGTGACGATCGCGCCCGAATAGGCGGTGCCGCCGTCGACGCGGATGCCGAAGCCCATGGCGCCGCGATAGGCGGTGATGCGGCCGTAATCGGGAATGAAATTGTTTTCCGGATTTTCCGTCGTGATGCGGCATTGCAGCGCGTGGCCGAGGAGACGAATGTCCTTTTGCTCGGGGATGCCGGTTTCGTCGAGCCGGCCGATGTGCTTGCCTTCGGCGATCCGGATCTGCGCCTTGACGATGTCGAGGCCGGTCACGACCTCCGTCACCGTATGCTCGACCTGAATGCGCGGATTGACCTCGATGAAATAGAATTTGTCGGTGTCGGCGTCGAGCAGGAATTCGACCGTTCCGGCCCCGACATATTTCGTCGCGCGGCCGATCTTCAGCGCCGCCTCGCAAAGCCCAAGGCGGGCGGCCTCGTCGAGGTAAGGGGCGGGCGCGCGCTCGACAACCTTCTGGTTGCGGCGCTGGATCGAACAGTCGCGCTCGAAGAGATGCACCAGATTGCCGTGCGTATCGCCGAGGATCTGGACTTCGACGTGGCGCGCATGGCGCACCAGCTTTTCAAGATAGACCTCATCCTTGCCGAACGCGTTCTTCGCCTCGCGCTTGGCGCTGAGCACGGCGTCGACGAGCTTGTCCTCGCTTTCGATCGGCCGCATGCCGCGCCCGCCGCCGCCCCAGGAGGCCTTGAGCATCACCGGATAGCCGATCTCGCGGGCGAGGCGCTTGATCTCCTCCGGATCGTCTGGCAGCGGCGGCGTCGCCGGCATGACGGGAGCGCCGGAGGCGACCGCGATGTTGCGCGCGGCGACCTTGTTGCCGAGATCGCGCATGGTCTGCGGAGCGGGACCGATGAAGATGATGCCGGCTTCCGCGCAGGCCTCGGCGAATTCGGGACTTTCAGAGAGGAAGCCGTAGCCAGGATGAATGGCGTCGACCTTCGCCTCCTTCGCGACGCGAATGACGTCCTCGATCGACAGATAGGCCTCGAGCGGCCCCTTGCCCGCGCCGATCAGATAGGCCTCATCGGCCTTGAAGCGATGCAGCGAGAGCTTGTCCTCCTCCGCGTAAATCGCGACCGTGCGGATGCCGAGCTCCGTCGCTGCGCGGAACACGCGGATCGTGATTTCGGACCGGTTGGCGACCAATAGACGACGAATTCGGGCCATGGCTGCTCGCTGTTATTTGGATTTCAGGCCGTACCGCCCTGTGCAAGACCATCGGGAGATGGCTAAGGTCAGGACCGTGGTCATTTAGACGCAAGGCGGGATGATTGTCATCGTGGATTGGGCGAACGCCGGAATTAGTCCGCCTCAAGCATATTCCGATTCCAAGCAAAAAATGGGCCTTCACATCGTTATTCGCCGCCCGCCGCGAGGCAATCGACCGAAGACGTTGAGCCGCGTCCGCTGGGCCGCTCCGATGGCGCCCGCGCGCGCTGTGCGGTTGCGGGCCTGGGTGGGCTCTTTCGCGCTGCTTTGCGCCTCAGCGGCCCTCGCCGACAATGACTGCGCGAGCGCGCCCGCGGCCGGCGGCGTCGCCGATCGTTCGGCCGCAATTGGCCGAGTGAAGGCCGTCAGCGAACGACTGGAGCTGACCCTTGAGGACGGACGGCTCCTCAAGGTCTCAGGCCTCGATCCGCCGCGTCCGACCCCGGACGATCCCGATCTCGACATCGATTCCGGCGCTAAGATGGCGGGCTGGCTTGTCGGCAAGGACGTCGCTTTTCGCCTGCTGGAGGCGCGGCCGGATCGCTGGGGCCGCCTCGCCGCAGAGGTCTTCGCGCCGGTGGACGCGTCGACATCGCCCGCGCGGCCGCTCGCGCAAGCTGCATTGGGGGCGGGTCTCGCGCGTTTTGAGCCAGGCGCCGCCACGCGCTCATGCCGCACCGAGCTTCTCGCCGCCGAAGCCCGCGCCCGCGCCGCCGCGCTTGGCCTTTGGGCCGATCCGTATTATGCGGTTATCGCCGCCGCCGACCACGACGCCTTCGCCGAGAAAGCCGGAACGTCCGTCATCGTCGAAGGCCGCGTGATCGGCGTCGATCAGGGCGCGTATCGCGCCACGCTCCTGTTCGGACCGCGCCGGGGATGGGATTTTTCGGTCACTATATTGCAACGCAACGGAAAGATATTCAGCGCCGCCGGATTGGATTTCGAGAGCTTCAAGGGCCGCACGATACGCGTGCGCGGCCTTCTCGACATGCGGTTCGGACCGCAGGTCGAAGTCTCCAATCCGGATGAGATCGAGACGATAACGCAGGGAAAAGACGAAGCCGGGCCCGTGTCGGCCCCGCGGCGTTGAGGCAGGTTTTCGTCGCCCAATGAAACTTTTCGCGAATATGGCCCGCCTGGCGCGGGCGATTGTCCGGCTCCCGAGGCGCCGCGCCAAAGGCGCGCGCGCGCTGGCCGCCGCGGCGGTCGCGTCCCTTGCGCTCGCCGGCTGCGCCTCGATCGAGCCGCAGGGCGACCAGTCGTTCAAAATGGAGGCGCCGCCGCTGCCGCCGCGCCCGCCCGCCGCCGAAAACAAGGCGTCGGCCGAACATAACCGCATGGTGGCGCTGTTCGACGGCGAATATAAGGACCCGGCCGCCGAGGCCTATTTCAACGACGTTCTGGGCAAGCTCGCCAAGGCCGAGGATCAGCCGGGCGACCCCTACAAGGTGACGATCCTCGATTCGCCGATCGTCAACGCGTTCGCCCTGCCGCCGCGCGATCTTTTCATCACCCGCGGCCTTTTGGCGCTCGCCAACGACGGCTCCGAGGTCGCCGCCGTGATGGCGCATGAGATCGCCCATCTCACCGAAAAGCACGCCGTGCGGCGCGAGGAGGAGGAAAAGCGCGCAGCGGTCATCAGCCAGGCGGCGAGCGTCATTCAGAACAAGCAGAAAGGCGAAGAAATTCAGGCGATCGAGCGCCGCACGATTGCGACCTTCTCGCGCCAGCAGGAGCTCGACGCCGATCAGATCGGCATCAAAGTGACGGCGAAGGCGGGCTTCGATCCTTACGGCGCCTCCCGCTTCCTCGCCGCGCTCGGCCGCTCCGCCGCGATGCGCACCTCGCTGATCGGCCAGAACGCCAGCGCGGACCGGCCCGACATTCTGGCGACGCACCCCTCGACGCCGGAGCGCGTCTCGCAGGCGATCGCGGTCGCCCGCCAGATCGGCGCGCCGGGAATAGGCGTCGCCGACAGAGCGTCCTATCTCGCCGCGATCGACGGCATGATTTTTGGCGACAGTCCCTCGGAAGGCTCCGTTCGCGGCCGCAAATTCCTGCACGCGCGTCTCGGCTTCGCTTTTGTCGCCCCGGACGGATTCACCCTGGAGAGCGCGACGAAAGCGCTGCTCGGCGTCTCTGCGAACGGCAACGAAGCGCTTCGGCTCGACAGCGTCAAGGCGCCGCCGGGCATGTCGCTTGAGGCCTACATGGCCTCCGACTGGATCGACGGCTTGTTGCCGAGCACCATCGAGTCGATCAACGTCAATGGCGCACCGGCGGTGATCGCCAGCGCGCGGGCCGGCGAATGGAACTTCCGCCTCGCCGTGATTCGCTTCGAGCCGACCGAAATCTACCGCTTGATCTTCGCGACGCGCGCGCTGAACGACGAAAGCGAGAAGCAGTATCGCGCCGCGCTCGAATCGTTCCATCGCGCGACGCCCGAAGAGATTCGCGCCGTTCATCCGCAGCGCATCAAGATCGTGACAGCGAACCCCGGCGAAAGTCCGGGCGATCTCGCGACGAAAATGGCCGTCCCCGATCGCCAGCTCGATTTCTTCCTGCTGATCAACGGGCTAGAGGCCGACGCCGCGCTGCGGGCCGGGGAAAATTACAAGATCATCGTCGAGGAGCAATAGATCAACCATTCGGAGCGGGATGCGTATTGATTCCGTTCGCCTCTTTTATTGCGTCAGGAGCGCGGGACCCGATTGATTTTAGCCGTCGCTGCGATAGCATCCCGGACGCGCCGATTAAATTTGTTTTAAGAATGCGATTCGGAGGAGATCCCCCTTGCGCCTTGTCTGGCTTCTTCTCCTTATCCCCTACATCGGGCTGCTGTGGGTCCCCTTTTATAATCATCTGGCGCCCGATCTGTTCGGCTTCCCGTTTTTCTACTGGTACCAGCTGCTATTCGTGCCGATCACCGCGCTGCTGACCTATCTCGTGTATCGGCAGGTGCGCGATGGGCGCTGAGATCGACTATCCCGCGCTCGCCGTCTTTCTGTTTTTTTTCATTCTCGTCACCGTCATGGGCTTCGTGGCGGCGCGCTGGCGCCGGCCCGAAACCCTCGCCCATATCGACGAATGGGGCCTCGGCGGGCGCCAGTTTGGCACCTGGATCACCTGGTTCCTCGTCGGCGGCGACTTTTACACGGCCTATACGGTCATCGCCGTGCCGGCGCTGGTCTATGCGGTCGGCGCCTTCGGCTTTTTCGCCCTGCCCTACACCATCATCGTGTTTCCGTTCGTCTTCGCGGTCATGCCATTGCTCTGGAAGGTCGCGCGGGACAATGGTTACGTGACCGCCGCCGATGTGGTGCATGGCCGCTACAATTCGCGCTGGCTCGAAATCGCAGTCGCCTTCACCGGCGTCATCGCGACGATGCCCTACATCGCGCTGCAGCTGATCGGCATGGCGGCGGCCATCCATGCGCTTGGGATTCCAGGCGAGTTTCCACTGATCGCCGCGTTCATCGTGCTCGCCGTCTATACCTATTCCTCCGGGCTTCGCGCGCCCGCGCTGATCGCTTTCGTCAAGGACGCGATGATTTATATCGTGGTGTTTGCGGCGATCGCGCTGATCCCGCTGAAGCTCGGCGGCTATCACGCCGTCTTTGACGCCGCGGATGCGGCTTTCAAGGCCAAAGGATCGGGCGGCATATTGCTGGCGCCGAACCAATACGTCGCTTATGCGAGCCTCGCATTCGGCTCGGCGATGGCCGCCTTCATGTATCCCCACACGCTGACCGCGATATTCGCCGCCTCCGGCGCGGATACGATCCGCAGAAACGCGATGCTGCTGCCGGCCTATACGCTGCTGCTCGGCCTGCTCGCGGTGCTCGGCTATATGGGCCATGCGGCGGGCCTGAAGCTGACCAACAACAACGACGTCGTTCCTCTGCTGTTCAAGACCCTGTTTCCGGGCTGGTTCGCCGGCTTCGCCTTCGCCGCCATCGTCATCGGCGCGCTGGTTCCCGCGGCGGTGATGAGCATTGGCGCGTCGAACCTCTTCACCCGCAATTTCTGGAAGGCTTATGTCAATCCCGGGATAACCTCCGCGGGCGAGGCGAAGGTCGCCAAGATCACCTCGACCTTCGTCAAGATCGGCGCGCTTCTGGTGATCCTGTTCCTGCCGACCCAATTCGCGCTCGATCTGCAATTGCTCGGCGGCCTCTGGATCTTGCAGACCTTTCCGGCGCTGGTCTTCGGCCTGTTCACGAACTGGTTCCGCGCGCCGGGCCTTCTCGCCGGCTGGGCGACAGGGTTCTTGGGCGGCACGGCGCTCGCCTGGCTCGACAATTTCAAGCCCCTGCACGCATTTTCCTGGGACGGCTCCAAATTCGCCGTTTACTCGGGACTCCTGGCGCTCGCCGCCAATATTTTCGTCGCCGTTCTAGTGACGGCGCTCGCGCCGGCGCGTGAAAAAGCGGCGCCTCAATGAGCGCCACTGGATCCGACGGTCAAGTGCGGCCTCAAAGCTGACGTGGGGCTGTTCCAGACTTGACCACGACGCAAAACGCGTCAGCGGCGAGGCGCGAATATTTATGCGTTGAATCGATGCTCCGGCGCGGGAATGGCGCTCGATTGGCATTCACCTCAAGGCATGTTTCTGTATAATATGATAATTCAAAGGAGCGCCAGAATGGACAAATTCGATCGACCGCGCGAAATTATCGAATTCTGCCTGAAACCCCTCGGCATCGCCGCCGGATCGGAGGAATATAAGGAGACCTATCGCCGGCTCGAGCATGTGATCAAAACCTATCAGCTTATGATCATCAAAGAGAAAATGCCGGTCGCCGTCGACTTCTCGAAAATGAAGACGATCACCATCAACGAAGCCGCTCACGGCGACGACTGAAGCGGCGCCGCCCGCGCAAGATTTTCTTGCAAGAGTGCGCTGGGTTGGGGTTGCGCAAAACGGCTGCGCAATGGCGCGGCGAACATTCTCGCACGGCGCGCAACCGATCGGTCTGTTCCGGGATTTCCCCCTCCCGCAGGCCTGAAAAGCCGTGTTGGACAACGCCGTGTTGGACTTGGCGGATCGGAGACGGATGGATCATTCCGGGCCAACATCGCCGTCGCGGAAGCTGACCTGCCGGTGCTGCGTCGTCGGCGGCGGGCCCGCCGGCATGGTGCTCGGCCTCTTATTCGCCCGCGCCGGCATAGATGTGATCGTCGTCGAGAAGCATGCCGATTTCCTGCGCGATTTTCGCGGCGATACGATCCATCCCTCGACGCTCGAAGCGCTGAACGATCTCGGCTTCCTTGACGAATTCCTCAAATTGCCGCATCAGGAGGCGCGCCAGCTTAATGCGATGATCGGCGACGTCACGATCCCCCTCGCCGATTTTTCGCATTTGCCGACGCAAGCGAAATTCATCGCTTTCATGCCGCAATGGGACTTTCTCAATTTTCTCGCCCGCAAAGCGGCGCTCTATCCGCATTTCCGTCTTCTGATGTCGACCGAGGTCGTCGGCCTCATGAAGGAAGGCGCGCGAATCGCAGGCGTTACGGCGAAAACGCCGGACGGCGCGCTGACGATCCACGCCGATCTCGTCATCGGTGCGGACGGCCGCCATTCGCGCATGCGGGCGGAGGCGGGGCTGACGCCGCTGCAGATCGGCGCGCCGATGGATGTGCTCTGGTTCAGGCTGTCGCGCCGCGCGGAGGATGCGAGCGAGACCTTCGGCCGGATCGACGCCGGCCAAATGCTCGTCCTCATCAATCGCGGCGACCATTGGCAATGCGGCTATGTCATCGCCAAGGGCTCCGCCGAGGTTCTCAAGGCAGCCGGCGTCGAGGCCTTGCGCGCGAAAATCGCGGCGCTCGCGCCTTTTCTTAAGGATCGCCTCGGCGAACTCGCGACCGTCGACGACGCCAAGCTTTTAAGCGTCGCAGTCGATCGTCTGCCGCTCTGGCACCGGCCGGGGCTTTTGTGCATCGGCGACGCCGCTCACGCGATGTCCCCGGTCGGCGGCGTCGGCATCAATCTGGCGATTCAGGACGCCATCGCGGCGGCTAACCTCCTGTCGATCCCCTTGCTGAGCCAGCCCCGGCCGCCGGACGAATGTCTCGCCCGCGTCCAGGCGAGGCGTGAATTTCCGGCCAAAGCCACGCAGGCGATGCAGGTCTTCATCCAGAACAGAGTAATTTCGCGCGTGCTCGCCGGCGCCGGCAAGACGCAGCCTCCGGCGTTGCTGCGCCTTTTCTCCATTTTTCCCTTGCTGCGACGTTTGCCCGCACGGCTCATCGGGATTGGCGTCAGGCCCGAACGAATCAGGTCGCCCTCCTTTACGCCGGCGCGGCCTGGACGTGGTGATTTTCCATAATAAATCGGGATTGGTCCGGCTCGCGCCATAATCTGGCTGCACGGTTGCTGCAATGTCCATAATTGAGCATGGCGCGTGCATTTTGCGCCCGCGCGGGATAGATCAGGACAGGTCAAACGGCCAAAGAGCGGGTACACTGATCCGCGATGACTGGTTCGACTCTGTCAAGTTCAAGCAAGTGCCAAGCGTCATGGACCTCGGAAGCCTCAGCCCAGCGCCCTTGCCAGCGCCCTCGCCTCCAACCCGGCGCGGGCGCGCGATGGCCTTGGTCGTCACCGCCCTTCTTATGGCCGCGCTGGACTGCCTCGCCGCGGGGCGCGCCGCGGCGGCCCCCTCGCTCCTCGTCGATGCGGATTCGGGCGCGGTGCTCTATGAGGATCATGCGACGCAACCCTGGTTTCCGGCTTCGCTCACCAAACTGATGACGGTCTATGTCGCGCTGAAAGCCGTGCGCGATCATCGCATCGCGGCGGACGCCCCTCTGCTGGTCACGGCGCGGGCGAGCGCCATGCCCCCCTCCAAAATGGCGTTTCGCCCCGGCACATATGTGCCGCTCGACGCCGCGCTGAAGATCTTGATGGTGAAGTCGGCCAATGACGTCGCCGTCACAGTCGCCGAAGGCGTTTCTGGGTCGGTCGAGGCCTTCGCCGCCGAGATGAACGCCGCCGCCGCCGCGCTCGACCTGCAGCAATCGCATTTCGTCAATCCGAATGGCTTGCCGGACCCGCAGCATTATTCCTCGGCGCGCGATCTCGCCATCCTCGCCCGCGCGCTCTATCTGACCTTCCCCGAGCAGGCCGGCCTCTTCAGCATCGGCGCGCTTAAGGTGAACGGGCGGGTCATCGCCAACCATAACAACCTTCTCGGGCGTTATCCGGGCGTTGACGGGATGAAGACGGGCTTTACCTGCGCCGCGGGCTTCAACGTCGTCGCCAGCGCGACGCAGGGCGGGAGGAAACTGATCGCCGTCGTTCTGGGCGCGCCCAATGTCGCGCTCCGCACCATCAAGGCGGCGGCCCTGTTCGACCGCGGTTTCGCCGGAATTGACCGCCCTTCGGCCGCCCTCGCGGCGCTTCCGCTCGAAGGCGGCGCCCCGCCCGACGAGGGAAATGCGATCTGCCGCAACCGCGGCCGGTCGATCGCCGAATTCAACCAGGAGAATGAGCGGCTGATCGCACCGCTGGAGGCCGCCAGCAGCCAGGCTTTCGCCTCGCCGCAAGGCGTCGCGCTCTATAATTCCAGCGCCCTTTCGCGGGTATCCCCGATGGCGACGCGGATCTCCCTGGTCCCGCCGCCGAGTTTCGAGCCCGTTCCCATCCGCATCGCGGGGTATCCCGGCGCGGGGGCCGAAGCGCGCGGGTCGAGCGATTCCGAAGCGCCGCCCGAAGCGGTGAGCGCCTATGCGGCGGCGAAAGACGCTTCCGCGAGCGCGCCTCTCGCCCCGGCAAAGGATGCGCTGCCCCTGAAAGGACGTTCGAGAGCTGCGCTCCGCGTCCGCTCGCTCGAAGCCAAAGCGGCGCTGGCGCATGCCCGTCTCCAAGCCCGCACGCAAGTCGTGAGCGAGGAAGGCGATAGCAAGACAGCCGCGCCGGCGTCCGCGAAAGGCAAAGCGGCGCATCTCCATCACGGCGCGTTGGCTAAAGCCCACCCCCATGCGAAGCAAAGCGCAGCCAAGGGATCGTCCGCCAAGGCATCGCCCGCGAAAGGATCGTCCGCTAAGGGATCATCCGCCAAGGCAGCCTCAGCCAAGGGACCCTCAGCCAAAACGCACGGCGGAGCGGCCGTCGACAAGGGCTCCGCCGGCGCCAAAAAAGCCGCATCGCGCGATGAATGAGCGGGACTTCGATCAAGGCGGCGATCCGGCGCGCGGGGATCGACCTGCGGCGCTTGAGCCGCGACGGCCGCCGCCGCCTTTGCCGCTGACGGTCATCACCGGATTTCTCGGCGCCGGCAAGACCACCTTGCTCAATCAT
>JBKQMI010000253.1:0-3274 GCA_052146775.1 Methylocella sp.
GCAGATAGACGAAGGTCAGGAACGTCGCCCAGTCGAACAGGGGTGTGTCAGGCCCGAGTTGGCGATGGGCGTTCGGCTCCAGAAGCAGCCAGATCGCGGTCAGCGCCGCGAGGACGGCGGCGAGCAGCCCCGCGCCTTCGCGCCAGGTCCGCGCGTCGATCCGCCCCTCATCCGTGCGGAAGCCAAAGCGCGCGAGATATGCCGATGCCGCGCCCGCCATCAGTCTCTCAACAGGTCGTTGATGGCGGTCTTCGACCGCGTTTGCGCATCGACCGTCTTGACGATGACGGCGCAATAGAGCGAGGGGCCGGGCGATCCGTCGGGCAGGGGTTTTCCGGGCAGATTGCCGGAGACGACAACGGAATAGGGCGGCACGTAGCCGATATGGATCTTGCCCGTCGCGCGGTCGATGATCTTGGTCGAGGCGGAAATGAACGTGCCCATCGAGATCACGGCGCCCTCGCCGACGATGACGCCCTCGACGATCTCGGAGCGCGCGCCGATGAAGCAATCATCCTCGATGATCGTCGGATTGGCCTGGAGGGGCTCCAGCACGCCGCCGACGCCCACCCCGCCAGACAAATGAACATTCTTGCCGATCTGGGCGCAGGAGCCGACCGTGACCCAGGTATCGACCATGGAGTTTTCGCCGACATAGGCGCCGAGATTGACGAAGGACGGCATCAGCACGACGCCCGGCGCGATATAGGCGGAGCGGCGGACGACGCAGTTCGGCACCGAGCGAAAGCCCGCCGCCGCGTGCTCTTTCGCCCCCCAGCCGGCGAATTTGGACGGCACCTTGTCCCACCATGTTGCGCCGCCGGGGCCACCCGAAATCTCCGCCATCTCGTTGAGGCGGAACGATAAAAGCACAGCCTTCTTCAGCCATTGATGCACGCGCCAGGAGTCGGGGCCGGCGGCGCCGGGGATTTTTTCGGCGACGCGCAGCTTGCCGGCATCGAGCAAATGCAGGGCCGCGTCGACCGCCTTGCGGATGTCGCCATGCGTTCCGGCGTTGATATTGGCGCGGTCATCGAAGGCGGCTTCGATGATCGTCTCCAGGGCGGTGTGCGTCATCGTTTCTGTCTTTCGGTTCGGGATGGGCGGGTCGAAGGGGTTGGCAGAGGCGTTACAGGGATCCCGCGCGGCAATCAACGGCGTTGCGCAGCCTCAATCGGTCAGCCCGGCGACGATCTCGACTAAAAATCCCTCAAGATCGCTGGTCACGAAATCGATATGCGCGGGCACGATCTCGCCCGCGATCTCGAAGGCTTCGCGGTGGTCCTTCGCGCCGGGGGCCGGAACGACGAGCGCGGTCGTCATTCCTCTCGCATGGGGCACAACCAGATTGCGCGCCAAATCCTCGAACATCACGGATCGTTTGGGATCAACATCATGCTTGTCGAAGAAGCGCTCATAGGTCGCGGCCTCCGGTTTCGGGATGAAGTCGGCGGCGACGATGTCGAAAATATCCTCGAACATTTCATCGAGGCCGAGCGCCTTGGCTGTGCGCAGGGCGTGATCGCGCGAGCCATTGGTGAGGATCAGCTTGCGGCCGGGCAAGGCGGTGATCGCGCCGGCCAGCGAATGGTTCGGGATCAGCCCAGACCGGTCGATGTCATGCGTGAAGGCGAGATAGTCGGCGGCGCTGATCCTGTGCTCCTCCATCAGGCCGCGCAGGGTGGTGCCGTAGCGTTCGTAATAATATTTCTGTAGCGCGCGGGAGGACATGCCGTCGAGGCCGAAAAGATGCGCCAGAAACAAGGTGATGCGGGCGTCGATCTTGGGCCAAAGGTCGCTGCCGGCCGGATAGAGGGTGTTGTCGAGATCGAACACCCAGATGTCTTTTTGCGCGAAGGTCCCGGCCGCGCCGGCGGGCTTCTCTCCCGCGGCGCCGGCCGGATCGGCGGCGTCCGCCGCGCAAAATTCAATGGATGGCGTTGTTTCTTCGTTCACCTTGTTATCAGCGTTCCAGCGCCGTGATCGGTCAAGAGTTCGACGAGCACGGCGTGCGGGGTCTTGCCGTCGAGGATGACGACGCCTTCGACGCCTTGCTCCAGGGCGTAGATGCAGGTCTCGACCTTGGGGATCATGCCGCCCGTGATCGTGCCGTCGGCGATCAGGGCGTGGATCTCGTCGACGCGCAATTGCTTGATCAGCTTCTTGTCCTTGTCGAGCACGCCCGGCACGTCGGTCAGGAACAAAAGCCTCTTGGCTTTCAACGCGCCCGCGATGGCGCCGGCAAAGGTATCGGCGTTGACGTTATAGGTTTCGCCATCGGCGCCCGCCGCGATCGGGGCGAGGACGGGGATCAGTTCGCGGCCCAGCACCTGGTCGAGCACGATGGTGTCGATTTTCGAGGGCTCGCCGACGAAGCCGAGATCGACGGATTCGCTGGTCTGCCCCGCCTTCCGGGCGATGACCATATTGCCGTCCTTGCCGCAAAGGCCGATGGCGTGGCCGCCCTCGGCGTTGATGAAGCCGACGATCTGCTTGTTGATCGAGCCGGCGAGCACCATTTCGACGATCTCGATCGTCGCCTTGTCGGTCACGCGCAATCCGTCCGAAAACTCCGATTTGATGCCGAGTTTCTTCAGCATGGCGCCGATCTGCGGCCCGCCGCCGTGAACGACAACCGGCTTCACGCCGGATAGTTCGAGCAAAACCATGTCTTTAGCGAAGTCGCGCGCGACCTTTTCGTCGCCCATGGCGTGACCGCCGTATTTCACGACGACGATCGCATCGTCGTAATGGAGCATGTGCGGCAGGGCCTGCATCAGGATCTTGGCTTGTTCCTGGGCTTTTTGCAGGTCGCTCGCGATTGTCGCTTCGTTCATTTGGTCCGTCCGGATGGAATTGCCGTTATTTATTCGCTTGTTGTGACAATCTCAACGCGGCGTCAGAGCTGTTTCGCCGCGAAAAGCCTTAGGAGCCGCGCTCGGCCAGCAGCTTCGCGATCGCGGCGCGCAGATCGGCGATGCCGGCGGAGCTCTTCGCGGAGGTGAAGATCACCTGCGGATAGGCGGCCGGGCGTTTTTCCAGCGCCTTCAGAGTCTCCTCGATGCGCTGGTCCTGCTCGGCGGCCTTGACCTCGTCGCGCTTGGTGAGGACGATCTGATAGGACATGGCGGAGCGGTCGAGCAGGTCCATCATCTCGGCGTCGACGGATTTGAGGCCGTGGCGGCCGTCGACCAGCACGAAAACCCGCGCCAATGGCGCCCGCCCGCGCAGAAAATCCTGCATCAAGCCGGTCCATGACGCGATCTTCTGCTTC
>JBKQMI010000254.1:0-13629 GCA_052146775.1 Methylocella sp.
CCGAATGCTCGGCGAAGGCTTCGGCGCAATCGCCGCCCTGCAGCAGGAAGGCTTCGCCGTCGGCGACCTTGCCCAGCATGCGCTTCAATTTGCGCGCCTCGCCCGCGAAGACGAGCGGCGGAAAGCCCGAAAGCTGGCGCTCGACGTCGGCGAGGGCGCTCGCGTCCTGATAGACGGGCGACTGCTCGATGGGCTTCGCCCTCCAGCTCGCGGGCGACCAGTTCTCGGCGGACATTTTCAAAACTCCCAGAGGGCGCGCCTTAAAAAGGGGCCGAAACCCGAGCAAAAAATTGCATTTTTTCAATGGCGGCCGCGTTCGAACCGCTGCTTTAGCAGGGGGAAAGGCGCCGAGGCAAGGATTTCGCTATGCCTCGGATTGACCCAAGGCCGAAATTCGGTTCACCGCCACGATAACGGGAATTGACCCGAACGCGACGTCTCCGAAAATTGCCGCACCAGCGCCGCTAATGAGATGCGGCAGGAGGCGTGCGGATTCCCGCTGCCTCCCGTCATTCCCGCCTCACAGCCGGCCGAGGCGGGCGAATGCATAGACGACGACGAGGGCGACTGCGATGAGGGCGGCTGGAATGTAGCCCCAGCGCGCGCTGTGACGCCAGACGGGGAGCGCGCCGATCAGCAGGACAATGAGAATGAGAAGGAGGAGCTTGCCGAACAATGCGCTGATGATTTTTGCGAACATGGCGGCGAAGCTTTCCGGACTGGACTTCATGCGTCAGCAGCCTGCGCGGAGCCGCTTTGAACATAGCCGCCCCTCGCACCCACGCCGTCATGCCCGGCCGTGTGCCGGGCATCCAAGCGCCGATCTTGCGAGTCTGGATGGCCGGGTCAAGCCCGGCCATGACGCTAAAAGCCGCTCGCTGAGCGCATCGCGGCGCCAGGCGCCCTACGCCTCCAGCGCCGCGTCGGGGGCCTCCGGGCCGACGGTCGCGCGCTCATGGCGGGCCGTGCGGGTGCGCAGGGTGACAAGCTCCTCGGCCGAGGTCGGATGCACGGCGACGGTCTCGTCGAAATCGGCTTTCTTCGCGCCGAGCTTGATGGCGATGGCGAGAAGCTGCGCCATCTCGCCGGCGTCCTCGCCAAGGATATGCACGCCGAGCACCACATCGCTCGCGCCGTCGACGACGATCTTCATGCGCACCTTCTCACCGCGTCCCGACAGCGTCGCCTTCAACGGGCGGAAGCTCGCCTCGTAAATGTCGACGCAATCATAGGCCGCCCGCGCGTCGCTCTCGGAGAGACCGACGGTTCCGACCTCCGGCGTCGTGAAGACGGCGGTCGGGACATTGGCGTGGACGACGGCGGTCGGCCTGCCGCCGAACACGGTGTCAGCGAAGGCGTGGCCCTCGCGGATGGCGATCGGCGTCAGCGCCAGCCGGTTGGTGACGTCGCCGACGGCGTAGATCGAGGGCGCGCTCGATTGCGAAAAAGCGTCCACTTTGATCGCACCGACGCCGTCGAGTTCGACCCCCGCCGCTTCAAGCCCCAGCCCCGCGGTATTGGGTCGGCGCCCGGTGGCGATCATGATCTGATCGACGTCGAGATGGAGGCCCTCGGTGAGGTGGGCGCGCAGACCTTCGCCGATCTTTTCGATGCGCATCGGCAGATGGTTGAAATGGATGTCGACGCCGGCGTGGATCAGCGCATCGCGGACGCCGCAACGCATGTCGTCATCGAAGCCGCGCAACACGTTTTCGCCCCGCGTGGCGATGGCGACCTTCGATCCGAGCCGCGCGAAAATGGAGGCGAACTCGACCGAAATATAGCCGGCGCCGACGATGAGGAGACGCGCCGGCAGGACCGGCAGATCGAAAATCTCGTTGGAGGTGATGGCGTATTCACGCCCCGGTATGGCGGGCTCCAGCACCGGCGTTCCACCCGTCGCGACAAGGATCTTTTGCGCGCGATATTGCCGCCCGTCGGCCTTGAGACGCACGGTATGCGCGTCGAGGATTTCGGCGCGGCTCTCGACGATGGAGACGCCCGCCTTTTCGAGATTGGCGCGGTAGATGGCGGAGAGGCGCGAGATTTCCTTTTCCTTGGCGCGAACGAGCGTTGGCCAGTCGAAGGACCGCGCCGGGACGCTCCAGCCGAAGCCCGCCGCGTCGTCGAAAGCGTCGCGAAAGCGGCTCGCATAGACCATCAGCTTTTTCGGCACGCAGCCGCGGATGACGCAGGTCCCGCCGATGCGGAATTCCTCCGCGATGGCGACCTTCGCGCCATAGCCCGCCGCGATCCGCGCGGCGCGCACGCCGCCGGAGCCGGCGCCGATGACGAAAAGATCGAGGTCGAAATCAGCCATGCGGAGCGCTTTCGGAAGTGTTGCAGACAGCGCGATCGAAAGCCCTAGAGCATATTCCGATCAGATTGAATTAATCTGATCGACAAGAATATGCTCAAGCTGTTGAATCTGGAGCGATTTCTTATCGACCGAAGGGTCCATTCGGTCGATAAGCGCTCTAGATGTCGTGGCCCTTCTTCTTCATCTCCTCGCGCACGCGCGTCATCATATTGGTCGAGACCTTGCCCTGCCAGCCCTGCATGGCGGTGACGAGATCGGAGAGGATCGGCGGCTGCGCCGCGACATATTGCTTGCCGGACGGACTGTTGAAAAAGGCGACCGCCGCCTTCAGATCCGGCTCGCTCATATGCTTGGCGAAGATTTGCGCCGCGATGTCGGTCATCTCATCGGCCTGCTTGTTGAATTCCGGCGCGAGCGCGGCAAAGACGGCCTTCAGATCCTCGGTCAGCTCCGGCCGCGTCTCGGTCAGCGAGCCGCCGATCTGGTTGACGAATTGCGGGATGACGGCAGTGAAGGAGCGCGACATGCCCGATGCGATGACGAGCGCGCGGGCTGCCGCGAGCTGGGACGGCGTTACGGGGGCCGCGGCGGCGGTAGCCGGCGCTTGCTGTTGCGTCGCCGGCGCCTGCTGCTGGGCGACGGCGGGGCCCGCGGCGGTGAGCGACAGGCCGAAAGCCAGCCGCAATCCATGCCTCGCCGCAAATCTTGCAACGTGCGGCGCGGCAGGCCTCGCCAAAGGTGTTGAGATGGCTTGCGACAATCGAATATCTCCCGAACGGCTGGCTGCGTCCAAAGCGTGCGCGATCGAAGGACCGCTGCTCTTCAAGGTATCAGGCCCGGCGGGGCCGCGTCGAGCCGCCCGAAAACCTCGACGCCTTTCGGACCCGCGCTGATCACGGCCGTCGCGATGCCGATGAAGAGCCCATGCTCCACGACGCCCGGGATGACGCTAAGCCGCCGGGCGAGCGCATCGGGGTCCGGCAGCGCGGCGAAATGGCAATCGACAATATAGTTGCCATTGTCGCTGATGAAGGCTCCGCCCCCGCGCTGTCGCAGCAGAACGGCGCCGCTCGCGCCGCTCACGCTGGCCTCTTTCAGGATCATCCGCCGCGTCGCCTCAAGGCCAAAGGGCGTGACCTCGACCGGCAGCGGAAAACGGCCGAGAGTCGCGACGAATTTCGAGGAATCCGCGATGACGACCATGCGCGCCGAGGCGGTCGCGACGATCTTTTCGCGTAAAAGCGCGCCGCCGCCGCCCTTGATGAGGCGCAGGCTCGAGTCGAACTCGTCGGCGCCATCAACGGTGAGATCGAGTTCGGGGCGCTCCTCGATGGTGGCGAGCGGGATTTTGAGCGCCTCGGCTTGCGCCCGCGTCTCCTCCGAGGTCGGCACGCAAATGACGTCAAGGCCTTGCGCGACCCGCGCGCCGAGCAGCTCGACGAAGCGGCGCGCCGTCGAGCCGGTGCCAAGGCCAAGCCTCATGCCGGGCTCGACCAGCTCCAGCGCGGCGGCGGCGGCGGCGCGTTTCGCGTCATCGGGGTTTTGGGCGGTCATGCAGGGATCTCGCCTGGCGCGGAAGGAGGCAGCGTCGCAAGCGGGGTAGTCCCTCGCGGGGCGCCCCGTCAAGCCTCGCGGCAGGTCGGAGGAGTCTCGGTTGAGCTTCTGCTTATGGCGCAAAGAAGAAAATCAACCTGAGCCATTTCCACCAAGTCGCGCGCCATCCTCAGCGCGCCTGCGGCGTGCAGACGACGGCCTCGTTGAGGACATAGCAGATCGATATCATGCCGGTGCGCAGATCGACGCGGAAGACGCCGCCCTCATGCTCGTGGTGGGAGGCGACCAGCGAATATTCGCTCGGCGGCTGCGGCCCGGCGCCCTCGCCCGGCGGATAGCACAGCGTGACGCCGACCGCGCCCTCCTTCAGCCCATATTGGCAGGCGCCCATCTCGCCCGTTGCGCGGTCGAGCCGGTAGATGCGGTTGAGATCGATTTCCGGGGCGGACAGAAACTCGTAATTCGCCGCGCGCGCGCCCTGCGCCGCACAAATCATCGTGAGGATGCAAAGCGCGAGGGTTGCCGCGCCCCGGCGGAGCGCCGGCGGCGAAAAAGCGAAATGCGGGATCCTCAAATCCGAGATTCTCAAATCCAGGCCCCCCATTTGTCGGCTCCCCGGTCCATCTTCTTCGCCGCCCGCCATTCTACACCAAAACCCCGCGATAGCCGAACCGCGCGGCGCCGCCCCGCGTGCGCAAAGTTGCGGCTTGCCTTCGCTGCCGGCTTCCGTGAAGGTTGCGGCGCATTTTCCGGCGGAGCGGGAAAAGGAGAAGCCGGTTCTCCAGATCCCGTTCCGACCTTTTGCCGTTCCGACCTTTTGCCGTTCTGAACTTTTGCAATCGATCGCGTCCGCGCTTTTGGAAAAATCCAGAAGCGTCGCAATCCAAAGGGGGTCCGCATGACAAAACTGCTCTCGCCCCGTCCCTTGCTGGTCTTCGACCTCGACGGCACCCTCGCCGACACGGCCGGCGACCTCGTCTCGACGCTCAACGCCCTTTTGACCCGCGAGGGCCTCGCCGCCATTCCGTTCCAGGATGCGCGGGCGATGGTCGGCGCCGGCGCCAAGGCTCTGCTGCAACGCGGCCTCAAGGCCAACGAGGTCGATGTGGACGAGGCGCGGCTCGATCAGCTCTTTGCCGATTTTCTGAAGCATTACGAAGAGCATATCGCCGATGAATCGGTGCTTTATCCGGGCGTCACCGCGGCTCTGGAGCGCTTCAACGCGGCGGGCTGGAGCTTCGCCGTCTGCACCAACAAGATCGAATATCCGTCCGTGCTGCTCCTGACCGCGCTCGGGATCGCCGGCCGGTTCGAGGCGATCTGCGGCAAGGATAGTTTTTCGGTCAGCAAGCCGGACGGCGACGCCCTCCTGAAGACCATCGCCAAGGCCGGCGGCGATCCGCGCCGCGCCATCATGGTGGGCGACTCGAAGACCGACATCGAGACGGCGAAAAACGCCGGCGTCCCGGTCGTCGCGGTCAATTTCGGCTACACGGACCTGCCGGTCGAGACGTTCGAGCCGGACCGCGTCATCGCGCATTTCGACGAATTATGGGATGCGGTCGAGGACTTGAGCGCAGTGTTTCGCGTCGCCTAGGCGTGGGCGGCGCCTCGGAAAATAAATCCCGGCAAAGCGCTGTGCATTTGAACCCAACGCCCGGGCGCCGAGTTATAATTCGCGCTTTCGGCGATCGGCGCGGGCATCTGCCAGAAAGCAATCTGGCCGGAGACAAAAAATGAGCACGCTCCTCATCATCATTATTTTGCTGCTGATCTTTGGCGGCGGCGGCGGATATTACGCACACAGTCTTTACGGCGGCCCGGGTCTCGGCGGCGTCCTCGGCACGGTGCTGGTGATCCTGTTGATCCTTTGGCTGCTCGGGATGTTGCGGTGAGGGTGGGCCTGGCCTCCGCCCGGCCCTGTTTTTCCAGCTTATCAACCGGGCTGAGCTGAACCGCGCAAGTCGCCGGCTGAGGCTTTTCGATGAAGGCCGTTGTTGAAATATACTTATTGCTCCTGCAGCAACGCCGCAATGACGACGCGCCGTGAAAGTTACAGCGTATTTTCGCGCCACGCGCTCGCGTCCCGACCGCGCACTGATTCAGGACGAATGGATCGAGCGCGTCATGGCGGCGCCGGAGCAGGAGCGCGTCCAGGCCGACGGCCGCATCCGGCTCTGGGCGCGAATTGACGAGATGGAGGGCCGCCGCCTGCGGGTCGTCCTTTTGCCCGATCGCGAGACCGTGCATAATGCGTTCTTCGACCGGGGTTTTAAGTGATGAAGGTTCAATATTTCGCGGACACGGACACGCTTTACATCGAGTTTCGGGATCGTGATATCGCCGAGACGAGAGATCTCGATGAAAACACCGTTCTCGACCTCGACGCCGCGGGCCATGTCTGCGCAATCACCTTCGAGCATGCAAGCGAGCGCACCGACGTGCATCATTTGACGGTCGAGGGAATCGCGGCCTGACGGCCCGGCCGGCGCCGCGCCTTCGAGGGCGCTCGCCCTTCGAGACGGCCCTTCAGGCTTCTCTCCGGTAGCCCGTCTCCATTGCGTTCGCTGCGCAAACCGCTTCGCTCGCAATGGAACCTCGGGCTTCCCTCCGCTCAAGGCGGGGCTTGGGGGGCCTTTCGCCGCCCCTCGCCTCCTACCGCGAGAACTTCTTGTACTTCATGCGGTGCGGGATGAGGCTGTCCTGGCCGAGGCGGCGTTTTTTGTCTTCCTCGTAATCCTGGAAATTGCCCTCGAACCACTCGACATGGCTGTCGCCCTCGAAGGCGAGAATATGGGTCGCGATGCGGTCGAGGAAGAAGCGGTCATGCGAGATGATCACCGCGCAGCCGGCGAAATCGGTCAGCGCGTCTTCGAGCGCGCGCAAGGTTTCGATGTCGAGGTCGTTGGTCGGCTCGTCGAGCAGCAGAAGATTGGCGCCCGATTTCAGCATTTTGGCGAGATGAACGCGGTTGCGCTCGCCGCCCGAGAGCTGGCCGACCTTCTTTTGCTGATCGGGACCCTTGAAGTTGAAGGCGCCCGTATAGGCGCGGGAGTTCACCTCGCGCTTGCCGAGATAGATGATCTCATTGCCGCCGGAGATTTCCTCCCAGACGTTCTTTTTCGGATCGAGCGAATCGCGCGACTGGTCGACATAGCCGATCTGCACCGAATCGCCGATGGCGATCGTCCCCTTGTCGGGCTTTTCCTGCCCCGTGATCATGCGAAACAGCGTCGTCTTGCCGGCGCCGTTCGGGCCGATGACGCCGACGATGCCGCCGGGCGGTAGCTTGAAGGTTAGATCGTCGATCAGCAGCTTGTCGCCGAAGCCTTTCGAGAGATGATCGAAATTGACCACCGTATTGCCGAGCCGCTCGGCGACCGGGATGACGATCTGGCCGGTCACCGCCTGCTTGTCGTTTTGCTTGGCGACAAGATCCTCATAGCGCTGGATGCGCGCCTTGGATTTCGACTGGCGCGCCTTCGGGCTCGACGCCATCCAGCCGGCCTCGGCCTCGATGGCGCGCTGGCGCGCCTCATCCTCGCGGTTCTCCTGAAGCATGCGCTTCTGTTTCTGCTTCAGCCAGGACGAATAGTTCCCTTCGTAAGGAATCCCGCGGCCGCGGTCGAGCTCAAGGATCCAGCCTGTCACATTGTCGAGGAAATAGCGGTCATGGGTGACGATCAGGATTGCGCCCGGATAGTTGCGCAGATGCCCTTCGAGCCAGTTGACGGTCTCGGCGTCGAGATGGTTGGTCGGCTCGTCGAGCAGCAGGAGGTCCGGCTGCTCCAGCAGCAGCTTGCAGAGCGCGACGCGGCGGCGCTCGCCGCCCGAAAGTTTCTCGACCGGCCAGTCGTCCGGCGGGCAGCCGAGCGCGTCCATGGCGAGATCGACCTGCGCGTCGAGGTCCCAAAGCCCCTTGTGCTCGATCTCGTCCTGCAGCTTCGTCATCTCGTCGGCGGTCTCGTCGGAATAATTCATGGCGAGATCATTGTAGCGATCGAGGATCGCCTTTTTCGCCGCAACGCCCAGCATCACGTTGCCGCGCACGTCGAGCGCCTTGTCGAGGTGCGGCTCCTGCGGCAGATAGCCGACCTTCGCCCCCTCGGCGACGAAGCCCTCGCCAGTATATTCCTTGTCGATTCCCGCCATGATCCGCAAAAGCGTCGATTTGCCAGCGCCGTTGACGCCGAGCACGCCGATCTTGGCGTCGGGATAGAAGGACAGATTGACGTTATCGAGAACCTTCTTGCCGGTCGGCCAGGTCTTCGTCAGGCCTTGCATGTGATAGATGAATTGCCGCGCCATCAGGCTCGCATCCGTGGTCAGAGAATTAAAGGCGATGAATGAAAGATTGCGACGCTATGTAGACGCGCGCGGCGAAACGGTCCAGACAAATGGGCGAGCCGTCCCGCCCGCACGACGAAAAATCGTCGCGGCGGCGGGCGATCGTCCGGGTGGCCATCGGGTCCCGGGCGCGTCATAATCGGCAGCTTTGGGACCGCGAGCGCCTTCGAGCCCCTCGTGGAACAGCTTTTTTCAGGATTTGCGCCTTGCCAGACATCGGACTGCAAAACCTTGGAACGATCATTCCCGGCGCGCGGGGAGAGCCAGCGCCCCCGCAGGTACCCTCGCAGCCGCGCCCGCCCCAAAATCCGGCGCCGCGGCCGGCCTCGCCGCTGGTCGCCGCCGGCGCGCCGCAGGGCGCCCCGGCCGCGGCGCCGATCTTCGCCGCCGACGCGGGCGACGACCCCGCCGCCCTCGCCTCCGGCGCTCTCGGAATCGATGCGCCGCTCGAACTGCTGGCCGAACTCGCAAGCCACGGCCGCACGCAGACGCCGCTCGCCATCGGCCTCTTCGGTCCCCCCGGATGCGGCAAAAGCGTCGCGCTGAACAAGCTCGTCGCGGCCATCGAGCGTCTTTGCGCCGCCGCCGCGAATGCGGGCTCCAGCCCGTTCGTCAGCCCCATCGCAACCGTGCGGGTCGACGCCGCCGATCTCAACGGCCATCCCGCCACGGCGCTGGCTCAGGCGATTTACGCGCGTCTTGCGATAGCGGCGCCGGCCCTCGCCATCGAGGCGAGCCACGCCGCCCGCGATCCCGATGTCGCGGCGCGCGAGGCGTTCGAACGGCTCGACGCCGCAAGGCTGAAGCTGGAGGCCGAGCGCCGCGTCCTCGAGGAGGCGGAGGCGCGGCGGGCGAAGCTCGCCGATTCGCTGCTCTACGAGTCGCCCGGCTCGCAGATCGACGCCTATGCGACGGGCCGGCGCGGCCGCATCAAGGCGGCGATGGCGTCATTCGGCATCGCGGGCGATCCGCTGCTTGGCTACAAGGATATGGTCGCCGAGGCGGCCGACGCCAGCGGCCCCTCGCGGACGAATTTCGCGATGCGCTCCTTCTTCGACCTCAAAGGCCAGAAAAAGCGGATCATCCTCGCGATCATCCTCGCCGCGATCGGGTTTGGCCTTGGCGCCGCCTTCGACAATCAGTCGACATGGCTCGGCCTGCTGCGCGCGGAGCAGCAGACGGAGGGCGCGGCCAACTGGATCGCGGCCAACGCCGACTGGCTGCTCACGCTTCGCGCGGCGGCCTTTATCGGCGCGGGCCTCGCGCTTCTTTCCAACGTCTTGCGGGGCGCGCGGCTGCTGCAACTGGTCTTTCGCGGCGAAAGCCTGCTCAAGGCCGAGCTGAGCGAGCGCCGGCGCGACAGCGACGGCCATCTCGGGCACCAGACGCGGCGCGTCGAAAATCTCACTGCCGACGTCGAGCGCCTGAGCCGTCAGGCGGCCGAGGCGGAACGGCGCGCCGGCGGCCTGAGGGCGGCCAATCCGGCTCTGGCCGAGCCCTCGCCCTTCGCCGCCGACGCGCAAAAGCAGGAGGCGCGGCGCTTCGTCGCGACGGTCGGAGCCCTGGCGCAGACGCGCGGCGGCGGCGCGCAATGGAGCGCGGCGCCGGCGAGGCCGACCGATGCGCCACGCCGCATCATCGTCGCGCTCGACAATCTCGACGCGCTTCCCGCCACCCGCGCGCGCGAAATCCTGACGCAGGCGCATAGCCTGCTGGGGCCTGGCTATGTGAGCCTGATCGCCGTCGATCCGACCCGTTTCGAAGCGGGAGATCCTTCGCAGAGCCTCGACAAATGGATCGGCGCGCCGCTCCAGGTCGGCGAAATCGCCGCGCGGCAGGACGTCTCCGCGCAGATCCGCGACATCCTCGGCGCCGCCCCCACCGACGCGGCGAAGACGCCGACCGCGCTCCCCGACGCAAAGCAATCCGCGCTCGATGAGCCGCTGAGCGAGGCCGAGACCCGGCTGCTCGCCGCCTTGGCGCCCCTCGCCGGCCCGTCGGCGCGGGCGGTGAAGCGCTTTGTCAACCTGTACAGGTTGCTGCGCACGCAATGGCGCGACCGGCCGGAGCAGCGCGGCGCGCTGGCCTTCATGCTGGCCCTCGACGCGGGCGGCAGCCCGGCCGAGATCGCCGCCGTGCATGGCGCGCTGGCGGGGGCGGGCGGCGACGCCGCTTTCGACCCCTATCATATCGGCCCGCGGCTCGCCGCGACGATCGCCGCCCTCGGCGCGGCGCAGGTGCGCCCGAGCACGGACGCGCTGCGCCAGGCCGCGGCGGCGGTGAAGGTCTTCTCGTTTAATTCATGAGGATGCAATTCATAAAGCTGATCGCTTCATCGCCCCAATTCACGAGCGCCCTTGACGCTATCAATGTTAAAGCGCCGCGCGACGACCCTCGCCAAGGTCGCGGGACAGAGGGAGGCACAGGCCGTGAAGCGCGAGGAACTGACCGAAAAAATTCTCGACATCAAACGCAAGCACGGCTGGAGCTGGAAGCACATCACAGGCGAGATCGGCGGCATCTCCGAGGTTCTCATCGTCGGCGCGCTGCTCGGCCAGATGAAGCTGGTCAAGCCGCTGGCGAAAAAGGCGGCGGCGCTGTTCGACCTCAGCGACGTCGAGGAGCGCGTGCTGAATGAGGTTCCCCATCGCGGCGGCCCAATGCCGCTGACCGATCCCCCGCTCTATCGCTTTTTCGAACTCGTGATGGTCAACGGCCCGGCCTGGAAGACGCTGATCGAGGAGGAATTCGGCGACGGCATCATGTCGGCGATCGATTTCGACATGCACATGGAACGCGAGCCGAGCCCCAAGGGCGACCGCGTCAGGATCACCATGTCGGGCAAATTCCTCCCTCACAAATATTACGGCGCCGAACAGGGCGTTCCGGAGCTCGGCTACAAGGAAAACTGAGCGGACTTAAGACAAGCGGGCACCAGCTCGCGCTATCGCCCGCTTATATCGTCGCTTGGAAACGGACTACTAAATAGCCGCCCAGTTAGAAACACCTATGTGGCTAAGCGGAAGCGCGAGCTATTCAATAAAATGATAGGATCTCTAATTAGGTTTTAGGTAGGAATTTGACCGGAGAATTGTCCGTTATAACCTTTGTTCGGAGTTCCTAGCGTTTGTTCAAACATTAATTGGCATATAGCCATTCCAGAACGAAGTTTAACAGGAATCGGACTATGATTGACGATTTCTAATCTAATGCGACCATCGAACCCGGCGTGTATAGTGGGTGCCGTAATATGGACAGCCACGCCCAGTCGAGCCAAGGAACTTTTACCCTCAACTCTTGCTGCATATTTAGTATCGAGCCTTAAATCCACATACTCACGGGTAAAGGCGAGTATCAGCTCGCCTTTTTTCAGAACAAACCCATCTTGGCCTATTTGCTCTTGTTTTGTTACTTTTTCAAGTAACTTCTCAATCCCAGACTTCTTCATGCCAGGGTCGATAATGGTTTCGATCCCGTCCTCAGCTGACTCAAATATCGTTAAAGATTGATCAAGAGTTAAATCAACACTCGTCGAACTATATGCGTCTTCAGGGGGTGATGGTTCAATTTTTATCACCCCCTTCTTTATTGCGGTTTGTATTTCACGATCAGTCAGAATCACGCGATCTGTCTTTCAAGTTCATCTTCTAATTGTGATCTCTCGACCCAAACACGCCATGAGCCGCTTGAGGTTTCCCTCGGTAATTCTATAAGATACTTCCGATCATTTTCGCGGATAGGATAACCTATCGCGATAAAACCGTTTTGAAGCGCTCGCCTATCAACCACCAAGCTTTGATCGCCATCGCACGTCTTGATCGCGACGACAACCTCGCTAGGGTGAAGGCCATTGCCCACTTCTGTAACCTTAACCTTCATCATATCAGCCTCCCCTTTTCAGCACTCGATGGCAAGCAAATACTAACGTCACATGTTCTTTAAAGTGCGTAAAAAAATAAGAACATACCACGAACGCATGCGCAATGAGTTTCTCCTATTGCCGGATCACGATTTTGGTGAATACCAAATTAAAACTTAGACACTTCGCCTACTGGAACATCTTCACGACGCTATCGAGGGCTTTCCAGATGCCCCAGAGGATCGGCAGGCTGACCAGCAGCCACGGGATCGCCGTGAGGGCGGTGAAGCCGCCGGCGCCAATGGCGGACGCCGCGGGAGCCGCCGCAGTCGTAGGGGCGAGGCCCTTCGCCAGCCCGTTCGGTCCGAGTTCGTCCTTGATCAGCCATTTTTCGGCGACCGGACGAATCAGCGCGTTGCAGACGAAGCCTACCGCGAGAAAGCCGGCGAGGATATACATGGTGCGGTCATAGACGAGCGCCCGCTCGACGCCCGCCGCGATCTGCGAGTCGCGAATCTGGCCGATCACCACGGGTCCGACGACGCCGGCGGTCGACCATGCGGTGAGAAGGCGGCCATGGATGGCGCCGACGTAGCGCGTGCCGAAAATATCGGCGAGATAGGCCGGGATCGTCGAAAAGCCGCCGCCATACATCGAGAGGATGACGCAGAAGGAGGCGACGAACAGCGCCTTCGATCCCATATGCGCGAAGGTCGGGGCGGCGGCGTAAAGGATGATGCCGAGCCCGAAGAAGGTGAAATAAGTGGCCTTGCGGCCGAGCTTGTCGGACAGCGAGGCCCAGAAGAACCGGCCGCCGATGTTGAACAGGGACAGAAGGCCGACGAAGCCGGCCGCGATCGTCGCGATGGCGGCTTTCTGCCCGGCGTCCAGCGCCGAAAAGCCGACGTCCGGCCGACCGACCAGCGAGCCCGCGAAGATCTCCTGCAGCATCGGCGAGGCCATGGAGAGAACGCCGATGCCGGCCGACACGTTGAGGCAGAGCACTGCCCAGAGGAGCCAGAATTGCGGCGTCTTGTGCGCGTCGTTGAGAGCGACGTTGCCGCTGGTGACGAGGCGGCTTTTGTGCTCAGAGGGGAGCCAGCCGGCGGGAAGCCAGTCGTGCGGCGGAACGCGGTAGCCGAAGGCGCCGGCGAGCATGGCGATGATGTAAATGATCCCCATCGTCGCCAGCGTCTGCCACACGCCGACC
This sequence comes from Methylocella sp., assembly GCA_052146775.1. Taxonomy (GTDB): domain Bacteria; phylum Pseudomonadota; class Alphaproteobacteria; order Rhizobiales; family Beijerinckiaceae; genus Methylocapsa. Next base: position 13,291 of record JBKQMI010000254.1, read on the forward strand.
TCGGTCGGAGTCTTGAATTGATTGATCAAAAGATTGGCCAGCGGCGAACCGATCAGCGCGCCGCCGCCAAAGCCCATGATCGCCATGCCGGTCGCCATGCCGCGCTTGTCGGGGAACCATTTGATCAGGGTCGAAACCGGCGAAATATAGCCCAGCCCGAGACCAATGCCGCCGATCACGCCCGGTCCGAGCCAGAGCAGCCAGAGTTGATGCAGATAGACGCCGAGCGCGCCGATAAGCAACCCGCCCGACCAGCAGAAAGCGGCCACGACGCCAGCCTTGCGCGGGCCAGCGCGCTCAAGCCAGCCGCCCCAAAGAGCGGCGGAGGAGCCGAGCAAG
>JBKQMI010000255.1:0-5334 GCA_052146775.1 Methylocella sp.
TGCGGATTGGCTTTGCCGCCGGTCTGTTTCATCACCTGGCCGACGAACCAGCCGATCATCGAAGGCTTCGCCTGCGCCTGCGCGACCTTGTCGGGATTGGCCTTGATGATGGCGTCGACGGCGGCCGCGATGGCGCCGAGATCAGTCACCTGCTTCAGGCCGCGCGTCTCGACGATCTCGCGCGGATCGCCGTCCTTGTCCTCGCCGATGATGATGGCGAGAACGTCCTTGGCGATCTTGCCCGATATCGTGCCGTCCGCGATGAGGTCGACGAGCGAGCCGATCTGCTGCGGTTTGATGTGGGTCTGAGCGACCGGCAGCCCGACCGAATTGGCGTAGGCCGCGACATCGCCGGTGATCCAGTTGGCGACCAGTTTCGGGTCGCGCTTGACGCCGCCGGCGCCAACGGCCGCCTCATAGTAATCGGCGGTCTCCTTGTCCGCGACCAGCACGCCGGCGTCATAAGGCGGCAGCCCATAGTCCTTGATGAAGCGCGCCTTCTTCGCATCGGGCAGCTCCGGCAGCCCGGCCTTCAGCTCTTCGACATAGGCCTCGCCGAATTCGAGCGGCAGCAGATCGGGATCGGGGAAATAGCGGTAGTCATGCGCTTCCTCCTTGGAGCGCATCGAACGCGTCTCGCCGCGCGCGGGATCGAACAGCCGCGTCTCCTGCTGGATCGTTCCGCCATCCTCGATGATTCCGATCTGGCGGCGCGCCTCCACCTCGATCGCCTGACCGATGAAGCGAATCGAATTGACGTTCTTGATCTCGCAGCGCGTACCGAAAGGGGCGCCGGGGCGGCGCACCGAAACATTGACGTCGGCGCGCAGCGAGCCCTGCTCCATATTGCCGTCGCAGGAACCGATGTAGCGCAGGATCGTGCGCAGCTTGGTGACATAGGCGCGCGCCTCGTCGGCGGAGCGCATGTCCGGCTTCGAGACGATCTCCATCAAGGCGATGCCCGACCGATTGAGATCAACAAGGGACTCCGTCGCCGACTGGTCGTGCAGCGATTTGCCGGCGTCCTGTTCGAGGTGCAGCCGCTCGATGCCGACCTCGATCTGCTCAGTCGGCGAAACGTCGACGGTGACGACGCCCTCGCCGACGATGGGGCTCTTGTACTGCGAGATCTGATAGCCCTGCGGCAGGTCGGGATAGAAATAATTCTTGCGATCGAACACCGAGCGAAGATTGATCTTCGCCTCCAGCCCCAGTCCCGTGCGGATGGCCTGCGCGACGCATTCCTCATTGATCACCGGCAGCATGCCGGGCATCGCCGCATCGATCAGCGAAACATTGGCGTTGGGTTCTTCGCCGAACTGGGTGGAGGCGCCGGAGAACAGCTTCGATCGCGACGTGACCTGAGCATGGATCTCCAAGCCGATCACGACCTCGAAATCGCCGGTCGCGCCCTTGATGAGCTTTGAGGGTTTTGCATGGGTGTTCATGATCGCGCCTTCCGTCGTAAGAAATCCGTGGTCAGGTCCATTTCGGCCCGCAACAATGGTGCTAAGCTTCCCTCGATGGGGACTTGCTCAAGCAATCGAATAATCACATCTGCGTATTCGGGAAATTTCCGCAGTTCGTACACCGCCGCGATTTTGGAGGTGATCGGACCGGATTCCTTACCAATCTGCCCCATCACTTCGAAAAACCTCTGATATCGCTCGCGCTGAATTTCCCTTCCGCGCAAGCGAACGTAGGCGACAGCCGACCACGCCAATGCAGCGAGAGGCACGGACACGCTGAGAATTGCCGCAACCTGCGCGACTTGTTCCAACGTCATTGCACTGTCGGCTCCATTGTTACTCTGACACTCACCCCACCCGTCAGCGAAGCGATGCTTCGCCGCCACCCTCCCCTTTCAGGGGAGGGATTTTCCCGCGCTCAACGGCATGCCGATAGCTTGTCTCCACCACGCCGTCGAGATTTTCGTTCACCTCATTGTTCCAAAAGCGAAGCACTTTGAATCCGGCGGCCACAAGTTTCGCGTCGCGTTCTACGTCCCGCTGCATCTGCCGTGGTTCGCCGTGCTGGGCGCCGTCGATCTCGATGACGAGCTTAGCCTTCAGACAGGCAAAGTCGACGATGTATCCCTCCCGCGGCGCCTGGCGACGGAAATGAAATCCTTGGCCTTTGAGAGCCCTAAGATGAACCCACAGTTTCACTTCCTGCGGCGTCATCCGCTTGCGCAGAGCGCGCGCAATTTCATTAGCCATCTCATACCCAAGCGCAAATCCCTCCCCGGCACGGGGAGGGTGGCGGCGAAGCAACGCTTCGCCGACGGGTGGGGTCAAACCGGCTCAAGCCCACCATTTCGGCGGCGGCTTCAGTTTGGGCGCCGCGCCTTCAATAACCGATGCGACAGCGAACAATGTCTCTTCGTCGAAGGGGCGCCCGATCAGTTGCAGCCCGAGCGGCAGGCCTTCGCTTGACGTCCCGGCGGGAACGGCGATGCCCGGAAGGCCCGCCATGTTGACCGTGACCGTGAAGACATCGTTGAGGTACATCTCCACCGGATCGGCCGAGCCCTTCTCGCCAAGGCCAAACGCCGCCGAAGGTGTCGCAGGGGTCAGGATCGCATCGATCCCGTCCGCATAGACGCGCTCGAAATCCTGCCGGATCAGGGTCCGTATTTTTTGCGCCCGCACATAATAGGCGTCGTAATAGCCGGCGGAAAGGACATAGGCGCCGATCATGATGCGCCGGCGCACCTCCTTGCCGAAACCCGCCGCGCGCGTCGCCTCATACATGCCGACGATGTCCTTGCCGGGAACCCGCAGGCCATAGCGAACGCCGTCGTAGCGCGCGAGATTCGACGAAGCTTCCGCCGGCGCCACGATGTAGTAAGCCGGCAAGGCGTAGCGCGTATGCGGCAGCGAAATATCGACGATCGCCGCACCCGCCTCTTTCAGCCATTCGACGCCCTGACGCCAGAGCGCGTCGATTTCGGCCGGCATGCCATCGAGGCGATACTCCTTCGGGATGCCGATCCGCATGCCCTTGACGCTGCGCCCGACCGCGGCCTCGTAATCCGGCACGGGCGCATCGACCGACGTCGTGTCCTTGGGATCGTGACCCGCCATCGAACGCAACAGAATCGCCGCGTCTCGAACCGTGCGCGCGATGGGGCCGGCCTGATCGAGCGAAGAGGCGAAGGCGACGATGCCCCAGCGCGAGCAACGCCCGTAGGTCGGCTTGATGCCAACCGTTCCGGTAAGGGCCGCGGGCTGGCGGATCGAGCCGCCGGTGTCCGTCGCCGTCGCGCCGAAGCAGAGTTTGGCCGCGACCGCCGCGGCCGAACCGCCGGACGATCCGCCGGGAACCAGCGGCGCCTCCGATCCGGCGCGCCGCCACGGCGAAATCACAGGTCCAAAATATGAGGTCTCGTTCGACGAGCCCATCGCGAATTCATCGAGGTTGAGCTTGCCGAGCATCACGGCGCCGTCGCGCCAGAGATTGGCGCTGACCGTCGATTCATAGGCGGGCGTGAAGCCTTCGAGAATATGGCTCGCGGCGGTCGTCGCCACACCCTCGGTGCAATAGAGATCCTTGATGCCAAGCGGTATGCCTTCGAGCGGCCCCGCCTCGGCTTTGGCGATCCGCGCGTCGGAGGCCGCCGCCATCGCCAAAGCCTTGTCCGGCGTCTCGACGAGGAAGGCGTTGAGGATCCGCGCCTGTTCAATCTCGGCGATCTGCGCGCGCGCAAGTTCGACGGCGGAGACTTGCCCATTCAAAAGAGCGTCGCGCACTTCGGAGAGGGAAAGGTCGGTGAGTGCGGTCAATGTCGCGTCCGTTCTGCCTTGAGTTCCTGATGTCGGCGCCCGACGACGAGCGTCGAAAATTTCGCGGCGCCGCTATTCGACAACCTTCGGCACCTTGAAGAAGTGATCCTCGCTGGCCGGCGCATTGGCGATAATGGCGTCGGCGATGCCGCCATCGGTCACGACGTCGGCGCGCTTCTTCATCGGCATCGGCATGACCGAGGTCATCGGCTCGACCCCCTCGACATCGACGCCGGCCAGCTCCTCGACGAAACGCAAAATTGCGTTAAGCTCATCTTGCAGCTGCGGCACTTCGTCGTCGCTGACCTTGATGCGCGCCAGGTGGGCGATGCGCCGCACCGTCGCCTGATCGACGGACATGGGTTCTCCTTGCCAAAAGTTCTGAAGAAGCAGCCTATAGCACCGGCGGTTGGCGCGGAGCAATCGGCAGGCGGCGCAGTCGACGCAGGATCAGACCCTGGCGCCGCTGAACTGAAGACCGGAGCGAGACGGGGTTTTTCGTGAAACAGGAAGTCCTGCGATATCTTCCCAAGGACGAGGCCGGGCGTCCGCCCGTGCTCTTCGTCCATGGCGCATACAGCGGCGCCTGGATCTGGGAGCATTTTCTCGGCTTCTTCTCCGAACGCGGCTATCCGGCCTACGCGTTGTCGCTGCGCGGTCACGGCGCCAGCGAGGGCGATCTCGCCAGCGCATCTTTCGGCGACTATGTGGAGGACGTCGCAACCGCCGTCGGAGCGATCGGCGCCGCGCCGGTGCTGGTCGGCCATTCGATGGGCGGCCTCGTCGTTCAGCATTATCTTGCGCGCGGCGGCAAGGCGATGGCCATGGTGGCTCTCGCCTCGACGCCGCCTTCGGGCCTGCGCTCCTCCGCCCTCTATATGACCATGTTCGCGCCCGATGTTCTGTTTCAGCTTTCGCTGCTGCAGAGTCTTGGACCGAAATGGGCCTCGCCGGCCGTGATCGGCAAGGCGCTTTTTTCAAGCCAGTCGACCCCAGAATCCAGGGACGGAATGCTGCGAAAGATACAGCGCGAATCCCCCCGCGCGAGCGCCGAATTGCTGGCGCCCCCGCCGCTGACGCCCCCCGAGGCGAGGGACAGGCCGCCGATCCTTGTGCTTGGCGGCGACGCCGATGTCTTCCTGCCGCGCTCCGCAATGCAGGAGACGGCCGACGTCTGGCGGGCGGAGTTCGATCTCATTAAGGGCGCTCCTCACGCGCTGATGATCGACACCGTCTGGCGCGACATCACGGCCGAGAAAATCATCGCCTGGCTGAGCAGCGTCGAGAGCCGCTGACAGGACGCCGGACGGCGGCGCTCCGCTCAATAGGAGAGGTCGCCGCCGATCGCCGGCGCATCGACCTTGACGCCTGAGCCCGCCATGGCGGCGATGAACGCGCCTGGATCCTGCGCGAGGACGGGGAACGTCCCGTAGTGGCAGGGCACAACGGCCTCGAAGCGGAAAAAGCGCCTCGCCGCGAGCGCCGCCGTCCCGCCGTCCATGGTGAAGCGATCGCCGACCGGGATGATGCCGATTTTCGGCTGGTGGAT
>JBKQMI010000256.1:0-7512 GCA_052146775.1 Methylocella sp.
CTCGGGCGGGAGAATCATCCATACGTTGACTCATGTTTCCCCACCCCACGTCCCGAAAAATCGCGCGCCTCCAGGCATTTTCACGAAAACTGTTGCTAATGAGACTCACCCCAGCTTGGGAGTTACAGGAATTCAAAGAATTCGCGATGAGGGGCAACGCACTCGATCTCGCCGTCGGCGTGATCATCGGCGCGGCCTTCGGCAAGATCGTGGACGGGCTGGTCAACGACATCATCATGCCGATGATCGGCATCGCCGGCAAAGCGGACTTCTCCAACTATTTCATCCCCCTCTCGAGCGCGGTGACGGCGACCAACCTCGCCGACGCGAGGAAGCAGGGCGGCGTGTTCGCCTACGGCGACTTCATCACCATCGTGATCAACTTCGTCATCGTCGCGGTCGCCCTGTTCGCCGTGATCAAGGCGATCAACACGCTCGACAGGAAGCCAAAAGCCGCCCCCGTCGAGCCCCCGCCGCCGACCCCGGAGGTGGTCCTCCTGACGCAGATCCGCGATCAGCTCGCCAAGCGCTGAACAAACGGCGGTGGTGCGCATCTCGTTACGGCGAAGCTGACCGCGGAGGGCGTCACGGCGCCGTCGCGCGACAAGCACATAGTGGCAAGACCATTCCGGCGCGACAAAACTCACGCGAGATCGCGCTTCATCTGCTCATATTGTTCCTTGGAAAGTTCGCCAGCGGCGTACCTGCGATCCAGAATCTCGCGGGCGGTTGGCCCCAATGATCCGCGTTCCGTCGTTGGAGTTCGCCGCATAATAAACATGACGACCCCCACAACGATGGCGATCAGCAACAACGGCCCTAGACCGAAAAACGGCATGCCCCATCCTCCGCCCCATCCCATTCCTCCGCCCCATCCCATCATGACGCTCTCCTTTATCGCTGTCGTCGCCCGATTGTTTGCGATCGATGCCGAGTTCCCGATCAATGTCGCGGCGCCGACCAAACGACGCTCGCCTTGGCGCGCGTCTCCCGACCGTGTTCCATGCTTCTCTAAAGTCGCGTGCTCCGTAGCCGCAGCGCGTTGCTGACGACGCTGAGCGAGGACAGCGACATCGCCGCGGCGGCGATGACCGGCGACAGCAGAAGGCCGAACGCCGGATAAAGCACGCCGGCCGCGATCGGCACGCCGGCGGCGTTGTAGATGAAGGCGAAGAACAGGTTCTGCCGGATGTTGCTCATGGTCGCATGCGACAGCCGCCGCGCGACGACCAACCCCTGAAGATCGCCGCGCAGGAGCGTGACGCCGGCGCTTTCGATCGCGACATCCGTGCCGGTTCCCATGGCCACCCCGACGTCGGCCGCCGCGAGCGCCGGAGCGTCGTTCACCCCGTCGCCGGCCATGGCGACGATTCGCCCTTGCTTGCGCAGGCGTTCGACCACCTTGCCCTTGTCCGGCGGCAGGATTTCCGCCTCGATCTCCGCAATGCCGAGCTTGCGAGCGACGGCTTCCGCCGTCGTGCGATTGTCGCCGGTCAGCATCACGACGCGGACGCCCGCCTCGCGCAGAGCGCGGACGGCGTCGGGCGTCGTCGGCTTGATCGGGTCGGCTATCGCAATGATACCGATGGCCTTGCCGTCGAGCGCAGCAAAAATCGCCGTCGCGCCGTCATTGCGCAATTCGCCCGCCGGCCTTTCGAGAGACGCGACGTCAATTCCGGCGGTCTGCATCATGGCCCGGTTGCCGAGGACCACTTTTCGCCCGTCGATGGTTCCGATCACGCCCTTGCCGGAGGAGCTGTCGAAGCCCTCGACCCTGGCGAGCGGGATCTTGCGATCCGCCGCCGCGCGCGCGATCGCCGCCGCCAGCGGATGCTCGCTGCCCTGCTCGAGGCTCGCCGCGAGCCGCAGCAACTCGTCTTCGCTGACGCCGACCTTCGGCTTGCCTTCCGTCAGCGTCCCGGTCTTGTCGACGACGAGCGTGTCGATCTTTTCGAACCGCTCCAAGGCCTCCGCGTTCTTGATCAGCACTCCGGACCGTGCGCCTCGCCCGACCCCGACCATGATCGACATCGGCGTCGCCAATCCTAGCGCGCAGGGGCAGGCGATGATCAGCACGGAGACGGCCGCGACCAGACCAAAGGTGTAGCGCGGCTCGGGCCCCCAGATCGCCCAGGCGACAAAGGCGGCGGCCGCCGCCGCGATCACCAAAGGCACGAACCAGCCTGAAACCTGGTCGGCAAGCCGCTGAATGGGGGCGCGGCTGCGCTGCGCCTGCGCCACCATCTGCACGATCTGCGCGAGGACCGTGTCTCGGCCGATTTTGTCGGCGCGCATCACGAAGCCGCCGCTCTGGTTCATGGTCCCGCCGATCAGCCGATCGCCGACGGTCTTGGCGACCGGCATCGATTCCCCGGTCACCATGGATTCATCGACCGCGCTGCGGCCTTCGAGCAATTCACCGTCGACGGGAACTTTCTCGCCCGGCCGCACGCGCAGCCGATCGCCGACGTGAACCGCGTCGAGAGCGATGTCCTCGTCTGAGCCGTCCGCGCGGATGCGGCGGGCGGTCTTCGGCGCAAGGTCGAGAAGCGCGCGAATAGCGCCGCCGGTCTGTTCGCGCGCGCGCAGCTCGAGCACCTGCCCGAGCAGCACGAGGACGGTGATCACCGCCGCCGCCTCGAAATAGATCGCAACCGCGCCGTCGGCGCCGCGGAAGGCCGGCGGGAAAACGCCCGGCGCGACGGTCGCAACGACGCTGTAGGTCCAGGCCACGCCGATGCCCATGGCGATCAGCGTGAACATATTGAGGTTGCGGGTCTTCAGCGACGCCCAGCCGCGTTCGAAGAACGGCCAGCCTGCCCACAGCACGACCGGCGTCGCGAGAACCAATTGAATCAAGTTGGAGATGCCCTCCGGGAGCAGCATATGAAGATTGGTCAGATGCCCGGCCATTTCGAGGACGAACACAGGAACCGCAAGCGCGAGGCCGATCCAAAAGCGCCGCGCCATGTCAACGAGTTCGGGGTTCGGCCCCTCCGTCGCCGTCGCCACTTCCGGCTCCAGCACCATGCCGCAGATCGGGCAGGCGCCAGGCCCGACCTGGCGAATCTGCGGATGCATCGGACAGGTGTAGATCGCGCCGGCCGGCGAGGATTGCGGCGGCGGCGCGGGCTTCGCGCCGAGATAGCGCTGCGGATCGGCGACGAATTTTTCGCGGCATTTGGCGGAACAGAAATAATAGGTCCGACCGGCATGATGTGCCTGGTACTTCGCGGTCGGGGGATCGACCGTCATTCCGCAGACCGGGTCTTTGACTTCGACCTTTCCGGGCGCCGCCTGGTCGTGACCGCTGCAGCACGCCGCGGGCGAATGGTCATGGTGGTGATCGTCCAGTCGCGGCGCACTCGCGGTCGCCGCTGCGATGAAACGCCGCGGATCGGCGACGAATTTTTCGCGGCATCCGGCGCAACAGAAATAGTAGGTCGCCCCGGAGAATTCCGCTTTGTGTTTGGCAGTCGCCGGGTCGACCGACATCCCGCACACCGGGTCCTTCGCCAGCGCGTTTTCAGCTTCGATCAGGCTCATCGAGATTGTCCCTTGTGGTTTTCGGGGCGAAGGCGTAAACCTTCCCATCATGGGAAGGTCAAGGGTAAGATTGTCGCAGGGAATGTCGGAGGAGGGCGCATGAACATCGGCGCGGCGGCGGCGGCGAGCGGGGTCGCCGCCAAGATGATCCGCCATTACGAGGCGATCGGCCTGTTGCAGCCGGCGCAGCGACGCGCGAACGATTATCGCGACTACGGCGAGCGCGAGGTCCACGAACTCAAGTTCATCAAGCGGGCGCGCCGGCTCGGCTTTTCGATGGCGGAGATCGGCGCGCTTTTGGCGCTGTGGCGCGACCGCGGCCGGCCCAGTCGCGAGGTCAGGCGCATCGCCGAGGCGCATGTCGGGGAGCTCGAGGCCCGGATCGCGGACATGCAGGCGATGGCGAAAACGCTGCGCGAACTCGTGCATAAGTGCCACGGCGACGACCGGCCCGACTGCCCGATCCTCGAGGAATTGGCGCATGGCGAGCAGGGCGTTTCTCGCGTCGATATGCCGCGCGGAGCGGTAGGACGGGAAGCGTGAAGGTCTAGCCGTCGAAATCTGCCGCTTGTTTGCCCGCGCCAACTTACCGGCCACGGAAGCGCCTCAGCTCCTATGCTGATATGCTGACGTTCCAGAATTGATGGCTGATCGCGCGGCTGCACCCGAGTGCTGCATTCTGTCCGCAAATGCGATGCGGCAAAAGTTCGCCCGACCCGCATGCTGATCCGCAGCGCTTGAGGCCCGCTGCAGCTTCGTTTGCGAGGTGATCGCGTGAGTTTGGAGGGTTTGACATGAAAGGGACAAAGGAAAGCACTGGCGACGTGTCACGTTAAGCCGACGCTAACTTTGGCGCGCGGATCAGAGGCGAAGCAAGAATTCCGCCGCAAAAAATCCTCAAGGCGCCCTTAAGCCTGCAACTTGGAGTTGACGAAACATCATCAGACGCACTTAATGAAGGTGGACGCCGAAGATGGACGCCGCGTTGAACTCAGAGAACTCTTCCGCGTCCGGGGAAATCGGCGGACAAAGCCAAGTTTGCGAATCATCGGTCGCAAGACCGCTGGGATCGGAGGCGGCGACTCCGGCAGCCGCCGGGGCCGCGGCATCGGAAGAGGGTTCACTCGCTACCGCCGCCCGGGATGAAGGCCAGCCGAAGGCGGTCATGGCGCAGCTCGTTGAGCCTTCTGTTGGGGCGGAGAAAATTTCCTCGGCCGGGGAGATCGGTAGAGACAATCAAGTCGGCGCCCCGTCGGTCGGGATCGCATCGTCCGACGCGGCGGCGGCTAATCCCCTCGGGCACGCATTGGCAGCCCTCGATCGCAGGGATTATGCGACGGCCAAGCGGCTTTTTGAGGCGCTCGGTCGGAAAGACGCCGCCGTAGCTATCGAGAACGCATTGGCGGCCCTCGATCGCAAGGATTATGCGACGGCTCAGGGGCTTTTTGAGGCGCTCACGCCCCCCAAGCCCGCGCCATCGGCAGGGGGTTCAACGGCGTCCGACTCCCGGGAAAAAACCAAACCTAAGCCAGTAATATCGCCGCTCGAAGTTATTCCGTTTGCGGATGCGGCGAATCGCCGGCCTGTACCTCAGGCAGGAAAGGCAAAAGCGCGCGGTTTAAAGCGTTTTTTACTACGAACTGGCTTGGTGTTATTTGCGATCTTCGTCGCATCTGCTATTTATATTCCGCCAGGAAACTGGACGTTCGCCGCCGTGAAAAGCGAGGCGATCGCAGGTCTTGCCTCGGCTGCTGATCTCATCAAGGCGCCTCTCGAGGCGATCACCGGCCAAGGCAGGCGCGAGGAGGAGCGCTCCGCGATGCGCGACCTCAGCGCGGCGCTCACGCAAGTGACGATCCGGCTTGACCAGATCGAGCACGAGTACGGAGAGCGTTTGGATAAGCTCGGCGAGCGCATCGACCAGAATTCCTCGTCCAGATCTGCCGATACTGCGGGGAGGCTCGATGAGCTGGAGAAGAAAGCCGCCGTGCCGACTACGCCTGCCTCCGAATTTGCCGATGTCGTGGCGAGGCTCGATAAATTGGAGAAGAGAGTCGCCGTCGCGGCTGCGCCTGCCTCCGAATATGCTGACCTCACGACGAGGCTCAACAGGTTGGAGAAGCGAGCCGCCGCCGTCCCGGCCGCAAGTTCGGCCACGCCCCTCCCGCCTGCCGCGCCGAAACGATCGACGCTTACGGCGAGAGAGGAACGTTCCGCCTCGAATGAGACAGCCAAACCCGACAACCCCAGGCCTTTGCTCCGAGATTATAGCGTCGAGGATGTACGGGACGGTCTTGCGGTGGTTGACGGTCGCGATGGTCCGCAACAGGTAGCGCCTGGAGATTTTATCCCTGGAGCGGGGCGCGTATTGCGAATCGAGAGACGGGGCGGTGATTGGTTCGTCGTGACAAGCCGCGGCGTCATTGCGAGCGGTCCGGCGCCCTCGCCCTACTCGCCCTACTAGGGCGGTGATTTCTTAAGGCTTTTCGCCCCCTTGCGACGGCGACGCTCGCGTATAGCGCCGGTCGCGGCCATTCGAGGCCCTTCACGACCCTCTGGACCCGCCTTCACGCCCGATTGCCCCGCACGCCCCTTGCCTCCGGCGACCGGCTGCCGCATGACGCAGGCCCATGACCGTCGTCTCGACCCCTGAACGCAACTGGCTCGCCGAGATCCGCCCGGCGATGCGCGACGTCGCGCCGAGCGGCATCGTCGAAGTGTTCAACTACGGCCGCGGCCGGCAAGGGCTGATCCCCCTATGGGTCGGCGAGGGCGACTTGCCAACGCCCCCCTTCATCAGCGAGGCGGCAAAAACCTCGCTGGACCGCGGCGAAACGTTCTACACCGCCCAGGCCGGCATTCCGGATCTGCGCGAGGCGATCGCCTTCTACATGACCCGGGTCTACGGCGCGGCCCCCGGCGGCCTCGCGTTCTCGCCGGAAAACTTCTTCGTCACCATCGGCGGCATGCACGCGATCGAGATCGCCACCCGCCTCATCGCGGGTCCCGGCGACGAGGCGCTGATCCCTTCGCCCGCCTGGCCGAATTTCGTCGGCGCGGTCGAAACCTCGGGCGCGCGCGCCGTTTCCGTGCCGCTCGACCGGAAGGGCCGCTGGAGCCTCGACCCCGAACGGCTGGTGGCGGCGGTCACTCCCGCCACGCGCGCGATCTTTTTCAATTCCCCCGCCAATCCGACCGGCTTCGTCGCCACGCGCGAGGAAATCGCCGCGACGCTCGACATCGCGCGACGCCAGGATCTCTGGATCATCGCGGACGAGATCTACGGCAGGGTCACCTACGACGGCGTCCGCGCGCCGTCGTTCCACGACGTCATGGCGCCGGACGACAAGATCCTGTTCGTCCAGACGCTGTCGAAGAACTGGGCGATGACCGGCTTCCGGATCGGCTGGCTCGAGGCGCCGCCGGCGCTGGGGCCTTTGATCGAGAACCTCGTCCAGTTCACGACTTCCGGTGTGCCGGTGTTCACCCAGCGGGCGGCGATCGCGGCCTTGGCCGAGGGGGACGCATTCCTCGCCGGCCAGATCGAGCGCTGCCGGAAGTCGCGCGATATCCTGTGCGAGGGCCTGTCGTCGACCGGCCGAGTGCGTTTCTTCGAGCCCGAGGCTGCGTTCTATCTCTTCTGCGCCGTGGACGGCTTTACCGATTCGCGCGCGCTGGCGCTCCGCCTCGTCGACGAGGCGGGGGTCGGGGCCGCGCCCGGCGCCGCCTTCGGTCCCGGCGGCGAAGGGCACCTCCGCCTCTGCTTCGCCCGCGATCCCGGCCAGATCGAAGAGGCGACGCGACGGATGGCGCGATGGCTGAAGGGGTGATACCAGAGGCCCGCTGGCTGACTCACGAGGCCGTTTGCAAAGCGCGGCGAGCGGCCGATGGGCGCGCCGACGGGCTGATCCAGCCGGCCGGATTTGCTGGTAACAGCGGCAAAAACAGCGGATTTCGCCAAACGGG